>NZ_JBDXXH010000004.1:115951-415951 GCF_040373385.1 Nitratidesulfovibrio sp.
CCCTTCCCCTCCCACAAACTTTTTGGTTGGGGGTAGGGGGGCGGAAAGGGCGGGCAGTAAGCATTCAGGCCGGTGTGCGGCCCCGCTCGGGCAGAGCGGGAGGGGGGACTGAAGCCCGTGGCGCGGCGCGAAGTGTGCCGTGGCATGTATTCCCCGCAGCGCGTGTCCCAGGGGCGTCGCCGCCGGAACGTCGCCGCCGATTCCCCGGCCCGTCTTCGCCGCGCATCACGGTTGCGACAAAACGCATCCCACGGTATCACCCCATAGGGATGGCGCACGCCGTCCCGCCCCCCACGCATACAAAGCAGACCATCGCAAGGAAATACGCATGCTCAACAAGGTCATGATCATAGGACGTCTCGGCCGCGACCCCGAACTGCGCTACGCCCAGAACGGCACCCCCATCGCCAACCTGCGCATCGCCACCGACGAATCGTACACCGACCGCGACGGCAACAAGGTCGACCGCGTGGAGTGGCACACCGTGGTGGTCTTTCAGCGCGCGGCGGAAAACTGCGCCAACTACCTCGGCAAGGGCAGCCTTGTCTTTGTCGAAGGCAGCCTGCAAACCCGCAAGTGGCAGGACCAGAGCGGCCAGGACCGCTACTCCACCGAAATCAAGGCCCAGCGCGTCCAGTTCCTCGACCGGCGCAGCGAAGGCGCGGGTGCCCAGCCCGCCGAAGGCGGCGGTGCTCCCCGGCGGTCCTATCAGCAGCCCGCCGGTCAGGGTGGCCAGGGCGGTGCCCAGGCCGGTCAGGCCGGGCAGGGTGGCCAGCGCCGCCAGGCCCCGCAGGGCGACCCCTACGGCGCGGACGAGGATCTCGGCCCGGCCTTCCCCTCCGAAGCCAGCGGCATGGACGACGTGCCGTTCTAACCCAACGCGCCAAGATGTTGGTTGATAAATCAGGCGAAGCCATGTTCATGGCTTCGCCTGATTTTTTGTGTCATTGTTAAATGTATCTAGTGTGTTGCTAATGTGTTCGTAGAAGGATGGATCGCTTATGAAAAGGTCAGACTTCGTGCGGCCAAGTCGCGACGGGGACCAGTTCCATTATCATTGGGCAGCTCGGCAATGCCTAATGCTATTGTCAGAAGCGAGTGGTTTGGTCGCTGTAACTGTAGAGGGTGCTTCGGCTATTGAGTCCGATGGAGTCGTCAATGAGGGGGATGAGCTAATTGACGTTGGACTTTATTATGGGTCTGAATATTTTTCCGATGCAAAACTTGTGCGTTATATCCAGTTAAAACATTCTACTCGGCGACAATCTGTCGCATGGGGCCTGCGAGATATTGAGAAGACATTGCAGGGTTTCGCAAGAAGATATGCGGAACTTTTAAATTTTTTTTCTTCAGAATATCTGGCGCAAAAGGTGCGATTCGAGTTCACGACAAATCGACCCATCGCGGCTGATCTGTTGGCGTTTCTCAAGAGTCTTACGACAGGAGATGAAATCTGCCCTCATGCGCTCCATGATATTGTGGGTGATTGCGTTGGTCTTGATGAAAAGCAGAGTGTTGCATTTTTGCACACTTTATCTCTTTGCGGTGGTGAGCCAGATCTTTGGAATCAGCGTAATTTGCTTGCTGGAGATATTGGAGCATATCTTCCAGGTGCAGATTCTGATTCACCTATACAACTCAAGGAGCTGGTAACGCGTAAGGCGACGACGGAATTTGAGTCAAATCCGTCAATCAGGCGGCATGATGTCTTAAGGGTGCTTAAGGTGACCGAGGAGGATCTTTTTCCTGCCCCAAACCGTATCGAACCGGTCAGTGCTGCATTGCCTCGCGAGAGGGAGGCGGAAATTCTTGAGGAGATACTTGTTGAAGATCGACCGGTAGTCATTCATGCGGAGGGCGGTGTTGGAAAGTCGATGCTCGTATCGCGGCTTGCGACTATGATGCCCCTTGGTTCTGTGGCTATTGTATATGACTGTTTTGGTAATGGATTGTATAGAAATTCGCTACATCTTAGGCATCGGCATTGCGATGTCTTAGTTCAAATTGCAAATGAGCTTGCGTCGCTAGGGCTTTGTTACCCTCTGATTCCATCGTGCAAGTGTGATGTTAAACAATATATGCGTGCTTTTGTTAGTAGGTTGAATCAGGCCGTAGGCTTTTTGCGTGCGAGTAATTCTGACGCAAGTATTTGTATTTTTATAGATGCTGCGGATAACGCTGTTTTGGCAGCTGCTGAACGCCATGAGCCTAGCTTTGTTCGTGATTTGATAAGGGAGGCTCTCCCAAAAGGAGTTCGAATAGCGTTCACCTGCAGGACGCATAGACGTGAGAGCTTGAATGCGCCTCCAGGAACGCGCGAAATTGAGCTTTTGCCTTTTAATGAAAGTGAAACGGCAAGTCATCTGCGCTCATTCTATCCTGATGCTAGTCAAAAAAATGTAGAAGAGTTTGCATTCCTCACAAGCTCAAATCCGCGCGTTCAAGCCTTGGCCCTTATGCGTGATTTGCCGCTTGATAACATGCTAAGATTATTAGGGCCTGAGCCAACAACTGTAGATGGAGCGATAGGAGAACTGCTTCAGCGTGCAGTGGATAATATTAAAGATCAGGTTGGTGAAGCTGAATCAGCACAAATTGATATGATATGTCGTGGATTGGCTGTATTGCGACCATTAATTCCGATCGCGGTGTTAGCACATATTTCTGGAGTGTCTGAGAGTGCCGTGCGCAGCTTCGCGCTTGATTTTGGGCGCCCTTTACTTGTGAAGGGTAGTAGTCTCCACTTTTTTGATGAACCAGCAGAAACTTGGTTTCGTGAAAAGTTTGGATCTGACCGCGAGGGCTTGCGAACCTTTGCTAAACACCTCAGGACGATAGCGGCAAGCAGTGCTTACGCGGCTTCGGCATTGCCACAATTGCTTTTGTCCGCAGGTCAGATTGATGAGCTTGTCGAGTTGGCTCTTTCAGGTGGTGAATTGCCGACAGATAGCCCCCTTGAGAAGAGAGACGTAGAGTTACAACGGGTCTTATTCGCCTTGAAGGCCTGTCTTGACCAAGGTCGCTACGTGGCGGCCGCAAAGTTGGCGCTTAAAGCCGGTGGAGAAGCTGCTGGGCAGTCGCGTCAGAATGGGCTCATTCGGGAAAATACCGATATCGCAGCCATACTGCTTTCTCCTGATCGTATCGATGAACTGGTTTCAAGGCGTACGTTTGATACAGGTTGGATTGGGTCTCATCACACCTATGACGCAGGCTTGCTTTCGGGACGTGGTGAGTTTGCTGCTGAGGCAATGAGTAGGCTGCGCATGGCCATTGATTGGCTATATGCATGGGCGGGGCAGCCTCATGACCAAGGAACACATGAAAAGTTTGATGATCGTGATCGAGTCGAGCTTGCGATGGCTCTTTTGCGTTTGCGAGGGGCCAGGGCCGCAGCAAATTTTTTAAGAGGGTGGAGGTATCGGCCTATTGCCTTCACATGTGGAAAGCTTCTAGCCCGGCGCCTTATGGATATTGGTGAACATGAGCGGTTTGATGAACTTGCCCTTGCAGCGGGCAACGATGTTTGGCTCCTTCTTGGTTTGGCGGTTGAGGGTGAACGTGTCGGGCGTCACTTGCCTGTTGTGTCCTTGGCGCGACTCCTGCGGCTGCTTGCGGACCGGCGCGTAAGGTTGGCAGAATTTAAGAGCTGTACAGAGGGCTGGGATATCCTTTGCTCGGTGCGTGCGGTGGTCGCATCCGCAGTTCGTGTGTTTCCAGATAAAGCGGAGCGTTGGTGCAAGGTCTTGCAGCGCTATCTTCCTGTCGCGCCGCCAGCAACCCTAGCTGGGCGATTCGGGTTTGATCGAATGCCATTGTTACGGGCTTATGCCTTGGAATCGGTATTGCTCGGCAAGTCACTTGTCTTGCTTGACGTTGCCCCGCCCGAAGTACGTAAGGAACTAGAGGATAAGAGTGGATTTCTGCGGAGTGGTGATGCGAGCACCTTTGCAAATGAGATGGGCGGCCTATTGCCGTGGCTTGTGCTCTCCGCTGAGATTATGTGTGGTCACCTCGTCTCTGGCTTGCATGAGCGCATTAGCGCCGCTGTAAAGGCGACTGCCGCTGCTGAGCGTGCTGACTACTATCAGCGTTATAATTTCCAGAGGGATGCTGCGTTAGAATGGCTCCAAATATTGCGGGGAGTAGGTGCGACCGACAGTGTCACGATAGATGCTTACCGCGCATGGTTGAAAGACCGAGACCAAGCGTTAGGAGTAACAACCCTAACAACAATATGCCGGGGCGCTGCCAGAGCCAAGGGGTTAGAGGGCCTTGCCACGGATATTGCCCTGGCGGTCTATGGCTCTCTGGAGAGGTCACGCGAGGATGCAGAAACTAGGGCGAATTTGTATCTGGAGCTGGCACGGGCAATTTTTCCTGTAAACAACGCCGAGGCTGCTGTGTATTTCAATCGCGCTGTTGAAATATCTAGCCGGATTGGTGAGGAAAACTTAGCCCGATGGGATGCGCTGCTAAATCTAGCAGAGGCTGCCGCTCAAAAGGAATGCCCGCGTCCACAATCTGCCTATCGCTTGGCCAGGGCTGCGGAGTTAACCTATGAATATGTGGTTCGTGATAAACACTTTGCCTGGATAGGAACGGTAGACGCGTTGACAGGCCTCTGTGGTGCCTCCGCGTTAGCAATCTTGAGTCGTTGGCGGGACCGGCGGTTTGGGCAAATTGAGCGCCTCCTGCCGGTGGCAGTGTATCATCTCAGGGAAAATGGTCTTCTGCCGAGTCATGTGCCGATCGTGTTGTCCGGGCTTGATGTTGAGTGGGCTAGGTTGGCTGATCTGGAACATGCCTTGGCCGGTGAGAGCCAGGTGCTCAAGCAGCGCCTGCTCGCCCTGGTTGCGTATCGGTATATGCGCTGTCAGGCACACAAGCCCTCGACCTGGGAGCGGCTAGGTCAAATTGGCGACAGTTTGGAAGTCGATTTTCCTGAGATTAAACGATTGGCCTGCCTTAGCCAGTCCACGGTGTCGTCGGATCAGGCGGAATCCTACGGTGGCAATAAGGCAGTAGATCGGAATAAGCCAGATTGGGAGAGGTTCTTTGATGGCGTTGATATGACAGATTCTGTTGCGCTCAAGGTGGCTTATGACAGTTTAAGGAAATACGATCCACCGTATGAGTTTGAAGAGTTTTTCAAGGTTGGGGTAGCTCGTTGTGGGGTTGGCGCAGCGCCAGCATTTGTCAATGCAGTTGCGGGTTGGTGTGATTTTGGAGTTTTCACGCTGCGTAATCTTCTTGATGCTGTTTTGAATTCTTCAGTCATGATGATCTCAATGCGCAATGCAATTCGTAATGCTGTGTTGGCAGGGTGTCGGGAGGAACCATGGCTTGCGGTGAGAGACGGGTGGGGGGCTCTTTTGCCTTTCAAGGATCTTTATAATGAGGGCATCGTTACGGAGCGTGATGTTGTAAAAGCCAGCCTTGACGGGTTTTCAGAGTGTGTGGAGTTTCTTGGCGCCGAGAAGATATTTCAAATTATTGACCCATTGGCCGCATGCCTTTCGCCTTGTGACGCGAATGAAGTTTTGAATTTTGGCCTTGATTTGCTGGAAGACGCACTTCTTCCCGAAGATGGTGACGGTGTTTGGCATGATGCGCTCCAACCCCCGACTTCGTGTGTTGATGCGCTTGCTGGCTTTGTTTGGGCAGGGCTCGGGTCGCCGATAGTTGCAACGCGTTGGGAGCACGCACATGTAGTGAGAATTGGTGTCGAGCTTGAGTGGACTGACTTTTTAGTTGCTTTGGCCCGACGCGCTGTAGAAAGAAAGGCATTTCCGTTTGTTGATAGTGGGTTTGTGTTTTATGAATGGGATGCCCGTCAGTGGCTGCTTCTTGGGCTTGCGAGGGGCGCGCTTGATCAGAAGGTGGCTTTGTTGCCATTCTTGCCATTTCTTAAGGACGCGGTTGCGGAGGAGCATGTTGTTATAAGAGAAATAGCATCGAGAATTTTGAGTGCTTTTCTTGAATCTGAAGTGGTAGACTCGAAAGATGTGGTGTGTGTTGATGCTGTTAATGTTTCGCCTTTTCCGAATAAGAAATATAAAAAATGGGCTATAACAACGTATGATAAAGATGTTTCTGATGAATTTGATGGCAGGGGTGAGGAGTGTTTTTATTTTGGGATAGACGTGGCGGCTTATTGGTTTGCCCCATTGGGGGATGCTTTTGGAGTTAGTCGAGACAGTATAAAGGCGTATGCTAGTCGGGTGTTGCGAGAAAGGTTTGATACTGGTCGCGGGGGGGGGCAGGATGATGCACGGCATAAAAAGGGTATATTTCAAGCTGGTGAGGCATGGCATTCTCATGGAGCTTTGCCACGTACCTATGATCTTGCCACGTATCAGGCTTACCATGCGATGATGATAGTGGCCGCTAGGTTGTTAGCTAATCGCCCAGTTCGTAAACGTGTAGGGGGTTCCGCTAATGATTTTCAAGTTTGGCTCCGGGAATATTTGATCACATGCCCTAGCGGGCGTTGGCTGGCCGATTGGCGAGGCCCGCGATTTGTTTGCGACCCTCCTAAAAAAAATAACTATAACGACAAAACCTGGTGCTGGGGCGTTACAGCGGATTATTTGGACAAGCAATTGATTACAGATGACGGGCTCTTTGTATTTTGGGGTAACTGGAGCAGTGGCTACGGGCGTGATGCTGAATCGGTTAGTGTTCGCAGTTCGTTAGTTCCACGAACAAAAGCGCTTGGACTGCTGCGCAAACTCCAAGCAAGGCAGGAGGTTGATGATATTCTGTTACCTAGCGCTGCTCCCCATGAGCGTCCGAGAGGTTGCTATTCTTCCATGGTTGGCTGGGTTGACGATGAAGATGAAATGCGTGGAGTTGATCGAGATGATCCTTGGGCGGTCGGCTTACACTATCCAGGACCACGACCATGTATTGAGGCTGTAAAGCGACTCGGAATCATTCAGTCGGGGACAGGGCAGGTCTGGGAGGCAGGGGGAGGCGAACTCCTTCGCAGGGAGCTGTGGGCGGATGTTGTGGGATATGGCCGTGAAAAAAGTGCTGTTTTAGGTTCTCGCTTAAGTGGAAATTTGGCATTTGTGCGACTGCTGCGTGAAACGTATCCTGATGATTCTCTCGTTCTGAGTGTGTCAATCCGGCGTGCGCTGCCGGATGATCTCCCTAGCAGGGATGAGTGTTGGCGCTATTGGAAGCCGTATGTGCAATATTATGTGATGGGGAATGATGGGGTGATCCGTTCGATATCATGCGTGGAATAGTTTTTAATTTGTTTTTTAGTTCAGAGGCTGTGGTTCCTAAGTTATAGCGGACTGCTGTTGTGCTGAGCTAGATTGCTTGCTTCCGGGGCCGCCGCAAGGCGGCCCTTTCACATTTCCAGTCCCGGCGGCTTTCCGGAGCCTCCGGGATTTTTTTTGTGATTTGCACGCCAACACCGTAGACGCATTCAGGAATAAGAGTAGGTGCACTCGTTGCGGTTTGGTGGGATGGATGCTGCAACATGCTAAAAACAGGATGTTTTAACTTTTATGTCAAAAAAAACTTGTGCGCCGTTCCAAGTTTTTTATTGCCATGACACAGAAAGGTGACATATGTACATTCCGTGAACAAAAGTGCCGGGCAGGCCGCGCGCCATGACGAAAGCCGGTGTTTCGCACCGCTTCCGGACCAGCAACAGGGAACGCGCGCAGGGTCTGCGGTACCACCTTCCGCCGCCGTGCGCGGCAGGAGACGCAGATGATGCACGACCCCATGGAACGCGCGCTGCTCAGCCGCATAGCCTGGGCCTATTACGTCGAGGGCATGACCCAGTCCGACGTGGCCGACTGGCTGGGCATCAGCCGGGTGCGCGTCAACAGGCTGCTTCAGGTCTGCCGCGACGAAGGCTACGTGCAGATTCTGGTCAACGCCGACCGGGCCGTCTGCTACGAGCTTGAGCGCAGCATGGAGGCCGCCTTCGGCCTGCGCCGCGCCGTTGTCATACCCACCCCGCCTTCGCAGAAATCGCTCAATCGCAATCTTGGCCACGCCGCCGCCCAGTACCTTTCCGGGGTGCTGCGTGATGGTCTGTCGTTGGGCCTCGGCTGGGGCACCACCGTTGCCGCCGCCGCCACCTCCGTGCCGCGCAAGCCCGCCCAGGGCCTTACCGTGGTTTCGCTGTATGGCGGCCTGCCCTACAGCGTGGTGATCAATCCCTATGAAATCGTGGCCACCTTCGCGCGGCGCCTGTCCGCCTCGCAGACCTACTACATTGCCGCGCCCATGTTCGCCCCCAGCCCGGAATCGTGCCGCCTGCTGAAGTCGCAGGAGCTGTTCCGTTCCGTGTACGCACGGGCGGTGCGGGTGGACGTGGCGCTCATCGGCATTGGCCAGCTTGCCACCGACGCCACCAACGTGGTGCTCGGCGCCATAACCCAGGATGACGTGCGCTCGTTGCAGCGCACCACGGCCGTCGGCGAGGTGTTCGGCACCTTCGTCGACGCTTCCGGCGTGCCCGTCGAACACCCCATGAACGCCTGCTTCATGGGGCCCAGCCTCGACGAGGTGCGCTCCATACCGATGACCATCGCCGCCGCGGGCGGCGAGAACAAGACTGCGATCATAAAGGCGGCGCTTACCGGTGGTTTCGTCAACGTGCTGGTCACGGACGAGGGCACCGCGCTGCGCCTGCTCGATCGGGAACACGGAGGAGATGCATGAACAGGTCAGGGTTGCTGGAACGACTGAAGTCCGGTCGCGAATTCGATCTTCTGGTGATCGGCGGCGGGGCTACCGGTTGCGGCGTGGCCGTGGATGCGGCAACGCGCGGGCTGGACGTCGCGCTGGTCGATCGGGCCGATTTCGCGCAGGGCACCAGCAGCCGCAGCACCAAACTGGTGCACGGCGGGGTGCGCTACCTGGAAAAGGCGGTGCTGCAATGCGACCGCGAACAGTTCGGCCTGGTGCGCGAAGGCCTGCGCGAACGCGGCTTTCTGCTGGCCAACGCCCCCCATCTGGCCCACGCGGTGCGCCTGCTGACGCCCGTGCCTAGCTGGAAGGACGCGGGCTACATGTTCGCGGGGCTTACCCTGTACGACCTGCTGGCCGGGCGCCTTGGGCTTGGGCACAGCAGGTTCGTGAGCAAGCGGGCGGCGGAACGCATGTTCCCCACCTTGCGCATGGGCGACTACAAGGCCGCCGTCACCTACTGGGATGGCCAGTTCAACGACGCGCGCATGGCCGTGGCCCTGGCCCGCACCGCCAACGCCCACGGCGCCACCTGCTGCAACCACGTGGAAGTCACCCACCTGATCAAGGAAGGCGGGCGGCTGCGCGGCGCGGAACTGCGCGACATGCTGACCGGCGAAACGTGGACCCTGCGCGCCAGGGGCATCATCAACGCCACCGGTCCCATGGCCGACACCGTGCGCCGCATGGACGACCCCGGCGCGGATGAAATCCTCAAGGTCAGCTCGGGCATCCACATCGTGCTCGAGGCGGGCTTTACCCCGCCGGACCTGTCGCTGATGATTCCCAAGACCGAAGACGGCCGCGTGCTGTTCATGATACCATGGCAGAATCACGTGGTGTTCGGCACCACCGACGAGCACGCCAACCCCGAGCACGACCCCGTGCCCGACGTGGCCGACATCGACTACCTGCTGCGCTACGCCAGCAAGTACCTGTCGCGGCCCGTCACGCGCGGCGATGTGCGCGCGGTGTGGAGCGGGCTGCGGCCACTGGTGTTTGCGCCCGGCAAGGGCAGCACCCAGGAACTGGCCCGCACCCACGTCATCGAGGTCTCGCCCGCCGGGCTGCTGACCATAGCGGGCGGCAAGTGGACCAGCTATCGCATGATGGCCCAGGACACCGTGGACCGCGCCGACGTGGCCTTCGGCCTGAACCTGACGCGCCCCTGCGTGACCCGCCACCTGAAGGTTGTCGGCGCGCGCGGGTTCATCCCCGGCGGCCACACCGAAATCGCGCGCGAATACGGCGTGCCGGTGGAACTGGCCAAGGCGCTGCACGGTACCTACGGCGACGAGACCGGGCAGGTGCTGGCCATTGCCCGCGACGAGAACCTTGGCGACCGGGTGCACCCCGACCACCCGCACATCATGGCCGAGGTTGCCTTCATCGTGCGCAACGAACTGGCCATGCGCCTGGTGGACGTGCTGGTGCGCCGCCTGCCCATGGGCCTGCTGGACGTGGAACACACGCTTCAGGCCGCACCGGGCGTTGCCCGGATCATGGCCGCCGAACTCGGTTGGGATGCAGCCCGGACCGACGCGGAATTGCAATACCTCGAAACGTATCTTTCGGGGTGGCGCGCGCCCAGGGATTAAGGTTTGCCACGCGGGGCGGGGGAAGGGATGGGCCCTGCCCGCCCCGCGATACGGAAGATGCGCGCGGCGCAAGGGTCGCCACGGGACAGTCACCGTGCCATGCCAGGCAGAACATTCCGGGCGGTTGTCCGGAACATGGCACGAGGCGGCCCGCCCCGCCGCGCAGGCGAGGTTCGAACTGTCAACGGATTCACCGGGTTGGTGCAGACCCGGCGTGTCGCAAGGAGGGACGCAACTCCCAGGCCGCCTAACCCGCCCGACATCCTCGACATCAGATTTCACGGATGGACGAGGCGGGATGCGCACCCGCAAGGGTGCCGACCACAGCGCGGAGAACGCAGGGTACTCCGCGTATCCAAGAGAGGGTGTACCATCAGGAGGATTCTATGAAGGAGCTTTCGCTGGGACGGGAAATGGTGTCCGAATTCATGGGCACCATGGTCCTGATCATCTTCGGTGCAGGCAACGTGGCCATGACCGTGCTTTTCGGCAAGGGCCTGAACATCACCTGGGACAACATAACCTTCGGCTGGGGTCTCGCCGTGCTGCTGGGCATCATGGCTGGCCTGCCCTCGGGCGCGCACATCAACCCCGCCGTAACCCTGGCGCTGGCGGCCACCGGCCGCTTCCCCTGGAAGAAGGTGCTGCCTTTCTCCATCGCGCAGGTGGCGGGCGGCTTTGTCGGCGCAGCCATCGTGTTCATCGACTTCCACGCCAAATGGATTGGTGCCGACCCGCAACTGGCCAGCACGGCGGGCATCTTCTGCACCTTCCCGGCCATCACCACGTCCTACCTGCCGGGCTTCATCGACCAGATCATCGGCACTGCCGTGCTGATGTTCGGCATCCTCGCCATCGGCGACTTCGCGGGCAAGAACAACATCGGCTGGATCGGCGGCATCCTGGTGGCGCTGCTGGTGGTGGCCATCGGCATGAGCCTTGGCGCCATGCACGGGTACGCCATCAACCCCGCGCGCGACTTCGGTCCGCGCTTCTTCGCCCTGGTGGCGGGTTTCACCCAGCCCAACCTGATGGAACCCGGCATCGTGCTGGTGCCCATCGTCGGCCCGCTGATCGGCGGCCCGCTCGGTGCGTTCATCTACGATTGGACCACGGGTGCCGTGCACAAGGCCCAGTCTGCCTGATGGTGGTGCAAACCGCCCTTTTTCCGCCATGCCAGGCCGGTTCGTTCTGGCAGCGGAGAGAAATTCCGGTTTGCATTCGTTGAAAGTGTTTCCGGCGGGCGGCCGGGTACAACCCCCGAGCCGCCCGTGCCGCAATCCCCCAACCCAGGGAGTAGCACGACATGACCAAGTACGTTCTCGCACTTGACCAGGGCACCACCAGCTCTCGCGCCATCCTTTTCTCGCGCGAAGGCGACATCATCCAGATTTCCCAGAAGGAATTCACCCAGATATACCCGCAGCCGGGCTGGGTGGAACACAACGCCAACGAGATTTTCGACACCGAATCGTGGGTCATGCGCGACTGCCTGAAGCAGGCGGGCATCGACGGTTCGCAGGTGGTGGCCGCAGGCATCACCAACCAGCGTGAAACCACGGTGGTCTGGGACAAGGCCAGCGGCGCGCCGGTGTACAACGCCATCGTGTGGCAGGACCGCCGCACGGCGGGCTTCTGCGACGAACTGAAGGCGCGCGGCCTGGCCGATACCTTCCGCCAGAAGACCGGCCTTGTGCTCGACGCCTACTTCTCCGGCACCAAGGTGCGCTGGATTCTCGAAAACGTGCCCGGCGCCCGCGCCAAGGCCGAAAAGGGCGAGCTGCTGTTCGGCACCATCGACACCTGGCTCATCTGGAACCTGACCAAGGGCAAGGTGCACGCCACCGACGAATCCAACGCCAGCCGGACCCTGATGTTCAACATCAACACCGGCCAGTGGGACGACGAACTGCTCGGCATTCTCGGTGTGCCGCGCTCCATGCTGCCCACGGTGACCCGCTCGTCCGAAGTGGTGGGCGAGATTCATCCGGAATTCCTGGGCAAGGCCATCCCCATCGCCGGCAACGCGGGCGACCAGCAGGCCGCCACCTACGGCAACGCCTGCCTGAAGCCCGGCATGGCCAAGAACACCTATGGCACCGGTTGCTTCATGCTCATGAACACCGGCAAGGAAGTGCACGCCAGCAAGAACAACCTGCTGACCACCGTGGCCTGGGCCACCCCTTCGGGGCGCTATTTCGCCCTTGAAGGCAGCGTGTTCATCGCCGGTGCGGTGGTGCAGTGGCTGCGCGACGGCCTTGGCATCATCAAGGACGCCCCCGAGGTGGAACAGCTGGCCCTGAGCGTGCCGGACAACGGCGGCGTGTACCTGGTGCCCGCCTTTGCGGGCCTTGGCGCGCCGCATTGGGACCAGTACGCGCGCGGTACCATGGTGGGCATCACCCGTGGCTCCACCAAGGCGCACATCGCTCGCGCGGCGCTGGAATCCATCGCCCTGCAAACCCTGGACATCATGGATTGCATGCAGAAGGATGCGGGCATCAAGCTGGCGGCCCTGCGCGCCGACGGCGGCGCCACCCGCAACAACCTGCTGATGCAGTTCCAGGCCGACGTGCTGGGCGTGCCGGTGGAACGGCCCAAGGTGACGGAAACCACGGCGCTGGGCGCGGCCTACCTGGCCGGTCTGGCCGTGGGCTTCTGGAAGAGCGAAGAGGAAATCGAAGCCATGTGGCAGCTCGACCGCCGCTTCGAACCCAACATGTCCGCCGAGACCCGTGAAAAGCTGGTGTACGACTGGCAGCGGGCTGTGGAGCGGGCCAAGGCCTGGGCGCAGGAATAGGGACCGTTTCTAAATTGTCTTTTCGCCCGTTGGCGTCGTCAAACGTCGCCTACCATGTCGGTCGAATACGATAAGAGTATACTCCCTCATGGCAGGCTAGTTTTCCTCGCCAACGAACGAAAATCCTGCTTTAGAAACAGCCCCTGAAGACAAAGCTGCATAGGCGCCAACGTATGAACGACGCCGGGAAGGGTACCCTTCCCGGCGTTTTCGATTTGTTGGCAGGGCTTGTTGTTGGAGGCCGCCGACCTTCGCATTCAGTCTTGGCGGGCGCGACTATTCCCGTGCCGTAGGGCTGAAGAATTCTCCCGGCGTGCGGCCCATCAACTGGCGGAAGGCGGCGATGAACGCCGAGGTGGAATCGTAGCCCATCTCCAGGGCCACGGCGGTAACCCCGCGTCCGCGCTCCAGTTCCGGCAGGGCGGCCAGCATGCGCGCCCGCTGGCGCCATTCGCGCAGCGATAGTCCCGTCTCTGCCCGGAACAGCCGGGTCAGGGTGCGGTCGCTCATGCCTGCCCGCGCGGCCAGGCGCGGCAGCGAATGGTCTTCGCCGGGGGCGTCCAGCATGGCCTCGCACAGGGCGGCCAGCCGGGCATCGGTGGGCAGCGGCAGCGACAGTCCGGCCTCCGGCAAGGCCACCAGTTCGTCCAGCAGCACCCGCACCAGCCGCCCCGGTGCGCTGCGTTCGTCATAGTCCGCGCGCAGCCGGGTGAAGGCCAGCACCAGTTCGCGGGCCAGCGGCGTCACCTCCACCACCCGGCAGTGGTCGGGGGCGGTGCCCCACAGCGGGGACAGCGCGACGGGGTCGATGTACAGGCTGCGCTGCTCCGCCGGGCCGCTGGTCATCACCTCGTGCGGCAGACCGGCCGGTATCCAGATGGCCCGCTGCGGCGGGGCCATGTGGCTGCCCTGGCGGGTGCGCACCTCCAGCACGCCGTGCACGGCATAGCTGAACTGCACCCAGTCATGGCTGTGCGGATGGGTCCACGACCCGGCGGACAGCGATTCCGCACGGGCGAACACCGGGCGGGGCAATGCGGCGATGTCGGGTATGGCGCGGGGGATGGTCATGAGCGGTCCGTGGGGTGGTTGCGATGCGTTGCGTGGGGTGGGGGGAGAGGGAGAAACCATGCGTTGGCGTATTTTCGACATATCTTGTCCCCGTGTCGATAGCAGGAAGACGCACGGGCGGCTAGATGTCTGGTGCGGGCGGCGCAATGGCCGCCACCTACCCACAGACTTCATGGAGAGACGACCATGTTTGCGAAGTACGCACGACGAATGGCCAGGGACTGGTTTCTGGCTGGCATGCTGGGCGCCGTGGCCCTGGCCACGCTGCTGCCCGGTCTGGGGGCCAGCGGCGGCACCCTGCACGCCGACATGCTGGGCAACGCGGGGATATTCCTGATCTTCCTGTTCCACGGGGCGGGCATTTCACCCGAAAGCATGCGCCACGGCATGTCCCGCTGGAAGCTGCACACCATGGTGCAGTTGACCACCTTCGTGGTATTCCCGCTGTTGTGGTTCGGCTTCCGCTTCGCCTTCGACGACCTGATTCCGGCAGACCTGATGCTGGGCTTCCTGTACCTGTGCGGCTGCCGTCCACCATTTCCTCGTCGGTGGCCATGACGGCCATCGCCCACGGCAACGTGCCGGGGGCCATCTTCAACGCCACCCTGTCCAGCCTGCTGGGCATCTTTTTGACGCCGGTCATCATCGCCCTGGCTGCCGGGGCGCAGGGCGGGGCGCTGTCGCTCACCGACGCCATGATCAACATCGCCGGATTGCTGTTCCTGCCCTTCGTGCTGGGGCAGTTGGCCCGCCCGTGGCTGGGCACCTTCATGGCCCGCCACAAGAAGAAGGTGAATACCTTCGACAAGGTGGCCATCCTGATCCTGGTCTACAACTCGTTCTGCGATTCCGTGCTGGGCGGCCTGTGGCGCGACCACGGCATGGACCTGCTGGCCCTGACCATCGGCGGCGCGGCCCTGATCCTGCTGGTGGTGCTGGCGCTGAACACCGTGGTGGCCCGCGCGCTGGGTTTCGACAAGCCCGACGAGATCGCCGCCGTGTTCTGCGGCTCCAAGAAGACCCTGGCCTCCGGCGTGCCCATGGCGCGGCTGCTGTTCGGCGCGCATCCGGCGCTGGGGGTCATCGTGCTGCCCATCATGTTCTACCACCAGTTGCAGTTGTTCGTGTGCTCCATTCTGGCCGAACGCTACGCCCGTACCATGCTGCAACTGGAACGGGAGGGGCGCGACGCTGCGGCGGGCCGGGCGGAAGGGACCGCTGTGGCCGCAGCTCCCGTTGCCGCCGCCATGGAAGCCGCCAGCCGTTCATAGGCGTTCGTACAGATGTCTGCCGGAGCCGCAAGGCCTCGGCACGGGGCGGGACCACGGACCCGGGGAGAACCGCGCGATACTTACCCCGCGCGGCGTGGCCCGCCCCACCACATCGGCCTCGACGGCCGATGTTCCCTGCCTTCTCCCTCCGCCTCATCCCCCTTGCAGCCCCTCTGCGTGCCCGCACGCGGAGGGGCTTGCGTTTCCGCGCCGTCTGCCGCACAGGAGGGATATGCGTACCCGCACCGCCATATCCGATGCTTTGCCCGCACCCCGTGCCCCACGGGACGATGTGACCTGGACAGCCGCCTCGCGCCTGCCGGGGCTGGACCTGCTGCGGGCGCGCTACACGCGGCAGGTGTTCGCCCGGCACTTTCACGAGGGCTACGCACTGGGCGTCATCGAAGGCGGGGCCTTGCGCTTTCGCTATCTGGGGCGCGACCATGTGGCCGTGCGCGGCGCGGTGAACCTGGTGGCCCCCGGAGAGACGCACGACGGGCATGGCGTTGGCGATGCGGGCTGGGCCTACCGGATGTTCTACCTCGACCCGGACATCGTGCGCATGGCCGGAGAAGAGGCGGGCCTGCCGCACGGCGCGTTGCCCGATTTCGCCAGCGGCGTGCTGGATGACCCGGAACTTGCGGCGGCCATCGATGCCCTGCACCGCGACATGGAACGCGCCGGACCCTGCATGCCCACCCTGGCGCAGGAAACGCGCCTTTCCGCCGTGCTGGCCCGCTGGATAGCCCGCCACGCGGCCCAGCGCGTGCCCGCCGCCCGCCCGCTGCGTACAGGGGGAGAACAGGCGGCGGTACGCCGCGCCCGCGACTATCTGGACGCCCATTGCGCCGACGACGTGCGGCTGGCGGACCTGGCCGGGGTGGCCTGTCTCAGCCCGTTCCACCTTGCCCGCGCCTTTGCCGCCGCCGTGGGGCTGCCCCCGCACGCCTATCTGGTGCAGGCGCGGGTGCGCCGGGCCCGGCAACTGTTGTCCGCAGGCTCCACGCCCGCCGATGCGGCGGCAGCGACGGGCTTTGCCGACCAGAGCCACCTTACCCGCGCCTTTCGGGCGCAGGTGGGGGTAACCCCGGCCAGATTCCGCAAGATGCTTCAAGACGCGCACGGCACATGGGCCGTAGCCTTCGTGGAAAATCGCCTTTCCACGGAGGATTCCCATGACCACGCAAACACCGCGCCGAATGGCAGGGCAGGCGCAGACGCCTGCCGCCCCGGTGCCGGAGACGGCGGGGGCAACGTCACACGCCGCTGATATCCGGACTTCGGGCGCCGCGCCTGGCGATGCCGCCCCTGCCGTCGCCACGCTGTGCTCGACGCCTGATGCCGTGGCCGTTGTCACGTGCCCAGCCACGTCCCCCCCGGCGCTCACGCCATCGGTCCCCACGTCATCGGCCCCCGCCTCCGCACCCACGCCCCGCGTCACCGTGTGCCTGCCGCAGTCCGCTGCCGCGCCTTCACACGGTCCCGCATGGCGCGCCTATCTCGACCTTACCGCCGCCATGGTCATCGTGGGTTCGTCGGTGGCAGCGGCGCGTTTCGTCTCCCTGACGTTGCCGCCGCATCTGGTGCAGGAACTGCGCTTTCTGGTGGCCGCGTGCATCGCCGTGCCGCTGCTGTACCGGCGCGAAGGCGGCCTGCCGCGCCTGCCCGCGCGCGACTGGGGCGTGCTGTTCCTGCAGGCCGCCGCCGGTTCGCTGCTGTTCAACGTGCTGCTGCTGGCCGGGGTGGCCCGGCTGGATGCGGCGGCGGCGGGGGTGGTTACCAGCACGACCCCTGCGGTGATGGCGCTGGCCTCGCTGGTGCTGCTGCGCGAACGCCCCGGCCCGCGCACACTGGCGGGCATTGCCTGTTGCGTGGCGGGTGTGCTGGTATTGCGGCTGGCGCCCGTTTCCGGCGCGGCGGCTGCGAATGCGCCCGGTGGGGCGGGCACGTCCGGGGTGGACGGCCTGGGCCTTTTGCTGGTGCTGGGCGCGGTGTGCTGCGAAACCCTGTTCCTGCTGCTGGGGCGCACCCTGCGCACGCCCGTGTCGCCGCTGGCCGCGTCCACGGCGTGCACCCTGTTCGGCGCTGTGCAGTTTCTGCCCCTGGCCCTGCCACAGGCGCACCGCGTGGCGGAACTGGACGTCACCGGCTGGCTGTTGGTGGGCTACTATGGCGCGGTGATCACCGTTGCCGCGTACATCTTCTGGTTCAGGGGCGTTGCCCGCGTCAACGCCGGGACGGCGGGGGCCTTCACCGCCGTGCTGCCGGTGAGCGCGTTGGGCTTTTCCGCGTTGCTGCTGGGCGAGCCGGTGGGCTGGGCGCATCTGGCCGGGGTGGCCTGCGTGCTGTGCGGCATCTGGTGCGTGACGCGGCGCTGATGCCGTGCCGATGCTGTGGGTGACGCGCCCCCCAGGCTGTGCTGACGCGGCGCACGGCGAAGAATGGCGCCCGGTGCCGGGTACCATCCCTCGCCGTGCATCCCTCTGTTACGCATCGCATTGCCATGATGGCATGCCACGGTGGTGCGTCCTTCTCGCTGCTGTTCCGATGTCGGCTCGCTGCTGTTCCGATGGCGGCCCGCCGCTGTTCCGATGTCGGCCCGCCGCCGTTCCGATGCCGGCCCGCTGTTGGCTGGACGTTGGCGTCGCCGGTCTTTGGCGGAAAGATGCGGGCGCAGCGCGAAAACCCATTGCCGCTGGCGGCATCACGTCATATACGAAGAGTGAGGGAGAGTGTTTACTTTCTCCTTGCGTCCGCGCTTGTTCTTGTTGTCACAAGATCGGCCTGCCCGCTCCGCCACTGTCCGCCCCGCCACTGTTCGCCCTGACAAGGCCCCGCCGACACCCACTCCGCCTGACGCATCACGGACGCTTCCTCCGCTGCCACGCGGGCCGCCCGTTGGGGTGCGGTCCGCTTAGACCGGAACGCCGGAACATCGGAAAGGAGGAGCCATGAAGATTCTCGTTGCCGTAGATTCGTCGCAGTTTTCCGAAAAGGCCCTGGCCAAGGCGGTGGAACTCGCCCAGAAGGGCGGCGCGGAACTGATTGCCCTTGCCGTGGCCGAACAGCCCCTGGACATGGGCGAGATCGCCGTACCCGTCGATCTTTCCACCCATTACAAGGCCGTGGCCGCCAAGGCGCTGGAAAAGGCCGCCGAAGTCGCCAAGTCCAAGGGCGTTGCACTGCGCCCGGTGCTGGAAGGCGGCAGTTCGCCCGCCGACAACATCATCGAACTGGCGAAGAAGGAAGGCGCGGACCTGATCGTCACCGGCAGCCGTGGCCGCACTGGGCTGGAAAAGTTCCTGCTGGGCAGCGTGGCCTCCAAGGTGGTGTCGCACGCCGCCTGCTCGGTGCTGGTGGTGCGGTAGGTTCGTTCCGCGCGCCCGGGTGCATTCGGGAGCATTCGGGTGCATTCGGCCTGCCGCCCTGTCTGGTCATGATTTGCAGGAGGCGGGCGCGCTTGTCGCGCCCGCCTCGATTACACGCCCCGGGAACGGCGAACGTTTTTTTCGCGCGCACCATGCCGGATGCATTGGCAATATTTGCCAGTACGGCGCAGCGGGGCGCCACAGGCGCGCCGCCGTCGCCACTTGTGACTTTACATCCCCCCGCACCGGGGGTATTGATCGCTCATTCAGCTAGGGGAGCCCGTAGGGCTGAGAGTGGAGCACGCCTCCAGACCCTCTGAACCTGAAGCAGTTCACACTGCCGTAGGGAAGCTGAGCGTACCGCGCCCGAAATGCCGGAAACGCCCGTCCACCCTGCGACGGGCGTTTTTTGTTCGCCCGCCGCAGGCGAATGCCGACAGGCCGCACGGTGGGTGCGCCATAACGCGAAGCTGGGGGAGCCCGTACGGGCTGAGAGGGAAGGGCAGCCTTCCGACCCCGAGAACCTGATGCAGGTCATCCTGCCGTAGGGAAGCTTCCTCGCCTTCGGGCATCAAAAGGGGAGCTTGCCATTCGCAGGCTCCCTTCGCTTTCTCGAACGTCGCGGCAGCGGAGATTACGGCAATGACGATACGCGTGAACGGACAGCAGATGGAATGCGAAACCGGCACGACGCTGCTCCAGTTGCTGGAGCGGATGACCCTGCGGCCCGAGGCCGTGGTGGTCGAGCGCAACGGCGCCATCGTGAAGTCCGGGGAGTACGGGGCCACCCGGCTCGATCAGGGAGACGAACTCGAACTACTGCACTTCGTGGGAGGGGGCTAGTGACGCACGACACACACGACAACGACACGCTGGTGATCGGAGGGACGGCCCTGACGAGCCGACTCTTCATCGGCACCGGCAAGTACGGCACCGACTCCCTCATCCCTGACGTGGCCGGGGCCTCGGGCTCCCAGGTCATCACCGTGGCGCTGCGGCGCGTGGACCTGGCCAACCCCAGGTCCAACGTGCTGGCCCACATTCCGCCGCACATGCGGCTGCTGCCGAACACCTCCGGCGCGCGGACGGCCGAAGAGGCCGTCCGCATCGCCCGGCTGGCGCAGGCCGCCGGGTGCGGCAACTGGATCAAGATCGAGGTCATTTCCGACAGCCGCTTCCTGCTGCCGGACGGCTACGCCACGGCCCGCGCCACGGAAACGCTGGCGAAAGAAGGCTTTGTGGTGCTGCCGTACATGAACCCCGACCTGTACGTGGCGCGCGACCTGGTCAACGCCGGGGCCGCCGCCGTCATGCCGCTGGGCGCGCCCATCGGCACCAACCGGGGGCTGCGCACCGCAGAGATGATCGGCGTGCTCATCGAGGAAATCGACCTGCCGGTCATCGTGGACGCGGGCATCGGCAAGCCCTCGCAAGCCTGCGAGGCCATGGAGATGGGCGCTGCCGCGTGCCTCGTGAACACGGCCATCGCCACGGCGGGCAACCCGGTGACCATGGCCCGCGCCTTTGGAGAGGCGGTACGCGCCGGGCGCGCGGCATACCTTTCGGGCGCGGGGCCGGTAGCCACGGGCGAGGCCAGCGCCTCGTCGCCGCTGACGGGTTTTCTGGGGGAATAGCGCACCGGGGCGGGCGTCGGGACATGCCCGGCGTGCCCGAATGCCGGCCTGTCTGCGGGCCTGTCTGGCCGATTTGGCTTACCCGCGTCCGCCGTCCCCCGCGTCTTCCCGCACAAGGAGCAGGACATGAGCATGTACGACGTGGTCCGTGAATGGACCCCCCGCGTGGCGGACGCCCCCCTGCGCGCGGTGATGGAATCGGCCACGGCGGACGATGTTGCCCGCGTGCTGCGCAAGGGGCGCCTTTCGCCGCACGACCTGCTGACCCTGCTTTCTCCGGCGGCGGCCACCCAGCTGGAGGCCATGGCCCGACGCGCCCGCGAGCTGACGGTGCGTCACTTCGGGCGCACCATCCAGTTGTTCACCCCGCTGTACCTTTCCAACCACTGTACCAACCAGTGCCGGTACTGCGGCTTCAACGCGCGCAACCACATTCCCCGTCAGCGCCTGACGGATCAGGAAATCGTGGCCGAGGGCCGGGCCATTGCCGCCACCGGGCTGCGCCACCTGCTGCTGCTGACCGGCGATGCGCGGCAGGTTTCCGGGCCGGAGTACATCGCCCATGCCGCGCGGTTGCTGGCGCCGCTGTTTCCCTCGCTGTCGGTGGAGGTCTATTCGCTGACGGACGCGGAATACGCGCTGCTGGTGGAGGCGGGCATCGAGGGCATGACCATGTTCCAGGAAACCTACAACGAGGCCCTGTACCCGGAACTGCACCCCGCAGGCCCCAAGCGCGACTATCATTTCCGTCTGGGCGCGCCGGAGCGCGCCGCCCGCGCGGGCATGCGTGCCGTGGGCCTTGGCGCGTTGCTGGGGTTGGACGACTGGCGGCGCGACGCCTTTTTCACCGCCCTGCACGGCCACTGGCTGCAACGCAATTATCCCCATGTGGACGTAAGCTTTTCCGTGCCGCGCCTGCGCCCCCACGCCGGGGCCTTTCAGCCCGCGCACACGGTGTCCGACCATGAACTGGTACAGGTCATCCTGGCCTACCGCATCTTCATGCCCAGCGCGGGCATTACCGTTTCCACCCGCGAACGGGCAGACCTGCGCGACAACCTGATCCCCCTTGGGGTCACCCGCATGTCCGCAGGGGTCAGCACCGCAGTTGGCGGTCACGCCACGCATACGGATGCGGACGGGCAGGGGGATGGGGACGGCGCCACCCCGCAGTTCGAAATCTCCGACCCGCGCAGTGCCGATGCCATGGCCAGCGCCATCGCCGCGCGCGGCTACCAGCCGGTGTACAAGGACTGGGAATCGGTGCTGGACGGCGGGTACGGGTGTGGGATAGCGTGCGCCGCGCGACGCACCCCGTCCGGTGAACGTGCCGGGGCACCCACCCCGGCAGCCCCCCACGCCACGGCCTGATTTTCGGAACGGCACCATCCCCCCGGAACTGCCAGCATTCTTCGGAACAGGCCCCTGCGCGCGGGACAGGCACGGTGGGCATTCGCCGTCGCAATTCCCTCCTTCAGGAGCTTTCGTGAGCATTCTTTCCGATGGTCTTGCCCGGTATCTCGAACATGACCACCTTGAACGCATGGCCGCGGCCCGCGTGGGCATCGCGGGGGCAGGGGGCCTTGGCTCCAACTGCGCCGCCATGCTGGTGCGCAGCGGTCTGCGCCGTCTTGTGGTGGCCGACCGCGACGTGGTCGAACCCTCCAATCTCAACCGCCAGCAGTATCAGCCGTTCCACCTCGGCAAGTCCAAGGTGGACGCGCTTGCCGAAAGCCTGCGCGTCATCGAGCCCCGCCTTGTGGTCACCGCCCGGCGCGTGGACCTGACCCCCACCAACGTGGCCGATGTGTTCGTGGGCTGCGACATTCTGGTGGAAGCCCTGGACGAACCCGAGGCCAAGCGCATGTTCGTGGAAGCCGCGCTGGAAATGGGCGCCTTCGTGGTGTCCGCCTCCGGCATGGGCGGCTGGGGCGGCCCGGCCATGCAGATGCGCCGCATGGGCGACCGCATGGTGCTGGTGGGCGACTTCACCAGCGAGGTGGGCCACGACCTGCCGCCGCTGGCCCCGCGTGTGACCATGGCGGCGGCCATGCAGGCGGATGCCGTCCTTAGCCACATACTCGGACCTTGCCCCGGCTTCATGGCATAACGCGCGGGGCGGGACCATATGCTGCGTCAAGCCGCGTCTCCGCTCGGGTCACGTACCAAAGAGTACGCTCCCCTCGCGGAAACGCGGCTTTCCTTGCCTCTGACCCCGCCGCGCGCGTTACGCGGTTGTGCCGAAGCTAGGGGGGGACAGTGCTCGGCAAAATGCACTTTTGGCTTTGATGCTATTAACGGCTTAATGAAGCAGGAATATTCAGCTTCCCCAAACCCAAGGAGCATCCCATGCCGCGCATCCTTCCCGGCAGCACGCCGGAAGCCGACATCTACTGCCTGACCGACGACGGGCTGTCGCGGGGGCGGTCCGCCGTGGACGTGGTGGGCGCCATGCTGCGCGGGGGCGCGCGCATCGTGCAGTACCGCGAAAAGGACAAGCACGCCGGGGACATGCTGCGCGAGTGCATGGAGTTGCGCCGCATGACCCGCGAGGCCGGGGCCTGCTTCATCGTCAACGACCATGTGGACATCGCCGTGCTGTGCGATGCCGACGGCGTGCACGTGGGGCAGGAGGACCTGCCCGTTCAGGCGGTGCGGCAGTTGGTGGGGCCGGGGCGCATCATCGGGTTGTCCACCCATTCGCCGGAGCAGGCCCGCGCCGCCGTGGCGAGCGGGGCGGACTACATCGGGGTGGGGCCGATCTTCGCCACAAAGACCAAGAAGGACGTCTGCGCGCCGGTGGGCTTTGAATACCTGGACTGGGTGGTGGGCAACATTGCGCTGCCGTTCGTGGCCATTGGCGGCATCAAGCTGCACAACATCGGGCAGGTGGCCGCACACGGCGCGCGGTGCTGCGCGCTGGTCTCTGAAATCGTGGGCGCGGACGATGTTGCCGCCTGCTTCGCGGACGCGCGCGCGGCCATGCGGGCTGGGCGGGGGTAACCCGTTCCAACTCCTGAACTGCGTGCGCGCGACGACTGTCCCCCCTGGCCTCCGTCTGTTCCCGTCTTTCTCCGTCCTTCTGCATGTGGCACGCAAAAACGCGGCGCTCCCGAAAGGGCAGCGCCGCGTTGTTCATTGCACGCGGCAACGTTGCGGTGGCTTCGCCAGACAGGGTGCCGCCGGTCAGGCGATTTCCTCCAGCAGGCCGGAGACACCAGCGGACGTGGTCGTCGAATCGCCAGAGGAGAACAGGCTGGCGAAATCGAAGCCGCCCGAGCTGCCGTAGGCGTTCATGGCCCGCCGCAGTTCGGAGGTGGAAGAATCGGACCCGCTCTCGCCGCGCGCCAGGCGCAGGGCCTCGGCATAGCCGGGAATGGCGGCGGCCAGTTCCTCGGTGGAAACCGTGCCGTCCTTGTTGGTGTCCAACTCGTCGTATTCTTCCTCTTCCTCGTCTTCGCTCGATGAACTGCTGGCCGCCGAGCTGGAAGCCGCTGCGGTCAGGCTGGAATCGGACGAAGAGGCCACGCCGTTCTCGATGGCGGTGGACAATTCGTCACCGGTGATCACGCCGTCGCCGTCGAGGTCGAACTGGTTGAAGGTATCTTCATCCAGCCCGGATTCCTCCTGGGTCAGGTCGCCGCTCTGGTCGGAATCCGCAAGGCCCATGATCATGGCAGTGAGCGATGCATAGGCCTGCGTGGCGGCGTCGGACGCGGCAGAGGCATCCACCGAGAGGGTGCCGTCATCACCGATGCTGGCAACGCCCGAGTTCAGGGCGTCTTCCAGTTCGAAGCCGGTCACCGTGCCGTCGCCGTCTGCGTCAAGCGCGTCGAACGACTCCTGCTCCAGCCCCGATTCCTCCAGCGAAAGCCCGCCGTTGATGTCCGTGTCCAACTGCCCCAGCAGCGAGGCGGTCTGGGCGAAGGCCGAGCCCTCGTCCCCCTCGCCCAGCATGGCGATGAGCTTGTCGCGGTTGCTGAACAGTCCGGTGGCCTGGGTGGTGCTTTCGCTGTCGTCCGACTCGCCGAACAGGCTGGTCAGCGACGACGTGCCCCCCTGGGTAATCTGCGACGTCTGGTCGCTGCCCCAGGACGCCAGCAGTTCCTGTAGCGTGGAACTGCTGGAACTTATCCCTGATATGCTCATGAGTACCTCCTATCGTACCTCATGTGCGCAGCGCCGTGCTCGCCCGCAGCCCGAGGGCAGGAAAAGCGTGCCGCACCATGCGGCACGGTCGCGAAGAAGCAAGAATCGCACCAGCGGCAAAGCTTGCCGGGTGGTGCGAAGGGGGGCGCGGGGGATGTGCATGATGGCGCGGGCGACAAGCATGCGGGGCGGGCATGCGTTTGTCCGCATGACCCGCCGGGCGGCATGGCGTGATGGGCCGCAACGAGCCCGCCCGGCAGGCGATGTGTGTGCGAGGCCAGGGCCCCGTGCTAGGCAGCGCTTTCGGCAGCCCCGGTGGCGGCCCCCATGCCTGTCTGACCAGCTTCGGCGGCGGCTGCGTCCGCCAGCACGTCGGCAATGTCACCCACGGCATCGGAAGAGGCATCGGTGGTGGTGCCCGCGTCACCCGACGCCGAGCCGCCGGTGGCGGCAACGGCACCGGATGAGTCGGTGGTGGTGCCCGTGCTGCCGGTGGGCGCGGTTTCGAACAGGGCGGTCATCAGGCCGCCCATGTTGCCCTCGTACCGGTCCATGGCATCGCGTGTTGCCATGCCGTAGGCCCTGCGGCCGTAGTTGTTGCGCGCCACGGAACTCAGCGCGTGCAGGGCGCCCATGACGTCCAGCATCTGCTGCAACGATCCGCCGAATTCGCTGGCGGTGACGCTGCCGTCGCCGTCCGTGTCGATCTGCGCGAAGCGGTCCTGGTCAAGGCCCGATTCCGACTGCGACAGGCCGCCGCTGTCATCGGCGTCCAGCGTTTCCACGATGCGCTGGGCAATGCGCGAGGCCATGGCCCCAACCGTGCCCGCCTGGGTGGACGCGGTGTCGGTGGCTGTAGCCCCGGCGGCGGTGGTGTCGGTGCCCCCGTCGGTTGCGTCGGTGGTGTCGGCATCCTGCTGGGCGGCGGGAACCGTCAGGCGCACGGCCAGCTTGCCGTCCAGGGTGGCGGCGATGGTGCCCGCCAACGCGGCGCTGGAAAGCTCGCCGGAAGAGAGCAGCCCGTCGCCGTCGGTGTCCAGGCTGGTGAACACGTCGCCCGCAAGGCCGGTTTCCGTGGCGGAGAGCGCGCCGTCGCCGTCGGCATCGCCCTTTTCCACAAGCAGTCCGGCCATGGCCGCCGCCTGTTCCGCCGTGGGGCCAGCGGGAGCGGGCGTTTCATCCGTACCGGGTTCGGCGCTGGTTTCGGAGTTCATCAGGTCAATCAGTTCGTCGCGTTTGCTGCGCAAACCGGCGCGCAGTTCACGGTTGGTAACGGCGCCGTCGCCGTTCTTGTCCAGTGCGGCGAACGCCGATTCGGACAGTTGCGACTCGGTGGCGGAAAGGCTGCCGTCGTCGTCGGCATCCAGTTCCTCCATCATGGCGTTGGCCAGGCGGGCAGTGGCCTTGCCCATCCTTCTGCCCCTGCCGTGCCACGGGTCCCACCCGGTGCTGGAGATTCCTCCGTAGTTCTCGATGCTCATGCGTCCTCCGTCTGCCCTCCCAGGTCTGCCCGGGGCATGGCCCCGGGTATCAAGCCGCAACACGAACGGCGGCGGAAGGTTTTGCCCGGTCTTCGGGCTGCGTGGGAAGGGGCAAGTTTCGTACCGGGGGCGTTATTTGCCGACCCCGCGCGCAGGGCGCAATGGGCGTGGCCTGATTGGAAGTACCCCCGCCAGAAGGCCTGAGGGCAGCCGGAAGGATGGGCATGGCCAAGGCGGAGGCCGCAGGGGGCTCTCCATGGAATGGCGGGAGCGGGCGCGGCGGGTGGGCTCAGCCCTGGTCCGCTCCGCCATCGGGTGCCGTGTCATCGGGGCAGCCGGAAGTTGTAGCAGCGGTGCTGGCGGGAAAGGCCCTGTCGATGAGCCTGCCCGGCGATATTCCCATGGCCTCGGCTATGGCAAGAATGTTCAGCAGGCAGAGATTGCGTTCTCCCCGCTCCACACCGCCGATGTAGGTGCGGTGCAGTTCCACTCTTTCGGCCAACTGTTCCTGTGACCAGCCGAGTGCTTCACGAATCTGGCGAATGGCCGTTCCTAGCGCGACAAGGTGCTGTTTTTCTTGAGCAGAATATCCTGGCATGGTTTCCTCCGGTGGCTGCGGGAATCCATTCAGGTTCTGCGTTGACGACTATAAGTCTACAGACTATAAGTATCACACACCATCTTTGATCCCATGCGCCGAGTATCCAGTGTCCTATTTTTTGTGTTGCTGTGACGGTGTATGGTGACGTGGCACGAGTGTAAGTGCATGCTTACTTTTGGCGGTGTTGCGGTCGTTTTGCAGCATGCTGTGCAGGTAAGATGTCCTGCTTTTTTTATGTGGTGTGCGGTATGATGATGTGACGGAATGATATTTGTTGATCTTGTTTATGCAGGCGTGTCGATTTTGAATGCTTTTATTGGGTTATGTTTGCGTTTTCATTGCGTGTTTTGACAATAGAAATCGGATGTCTTGCTGATATCTTTACGATGATGCTTGCTTTTTTTGTATGAGTTGAAATGACCTTGGTTTTCTGAGTGGATGTCAAAAGTTTGTGTCAGGGGCGCGTGATATGTTGTGATGAAGCTGCTGTGGGGTTTGAAATGACGTTGAAAGCAAAGTTGATCTCAAGTTTTGCGGTTCTCATTGTTCTTCTTGCAAGCGTTGGTGGGTATTCGTCTGTTCAGTTGCGTGCGATCCTTGGCGATGTCATGCATCTTACACAGAACTGGATACCCAGCATAAAGGTTGTTGGAGATATTCGCGAAAACCTTAGCGAGGTGCGCAGGCAGCAATTGCAGCACGTGATTTCGGATGAAGCTTCCGAAATGGAAGAGATTGAACGCAATCTGAAGGCGATCAACGGTCGGCGACTGGCCAACAGCACCACGTACGAGAAGTTGATTTCTTCACCCGAGGAACGTGCGGCGTTCAGGGAGTACACGGCAAATTTCGATAAATATCTTGAAGGACTGGATAAGATGATAGTCCTTTCGCGTCAGAACCGCACCGACGAGGTTGTGGCTCTGGATGCGAAGGAGTTGCGCCCAGCGTTCGCGGCCGCCGCAGCCGCCTTGCGCCGCTGCGTGGAGATGAACGACAAGGGGTCCAAGGATTCCGGCGATGCGGCCAGTGAGCGCGTTGCCACTACCCAGCAGGTCAACATCACGCTGGTTGCCATGGCCTTGTTGATCGGCGTGGGGGCCGCCATGTTCCTGATCCGCTCCACCCTCAACCAGCTTGGCGAAGACCCTGGCTATCTGCAGGGTGTTTCGACAGAGATCGCCGCCGGCAACCTGAACGTGAGCTTCCGCGCCGACAGACCCTTGTCCGGCGTGTACCAGGCCATGCAGGCCATGGTGGCCACCCTCAAGGGCAAGATAGCCGAGGCAGACGAAAAGACCGTTCTGGCCGAGGCCAAGGAGCGCGAGGCCATGGCCGCCACCGCAGCGGCGGAAGAAGCCCGCAAGCAGGCGGAAAACGCCAAGCGCGAAGGCATGATCCAGGCCGCCCAGAAGCTGGAAGGCGTGGTGGAAGTGGTGTCATCCGCCTCCGAAGAGCTTTCCGCGCAGATCGAACAGTCCGACCGGGGCGCGGAAGAACAGTCCAAGCGCGTGGCCGAAACCGCCACCTCCATGGAAGAAATGAACGCCTCGGTGCTGGAAGTGGCCCGCAACGCGGGCACCGCCGCCACCTCGTCCGAAAACGCCCGTAACAAGGCCGAATCGGGTGCGGACATCGTGAACAACGTGGTGCGCGAAATATCGCAGGTGCAGCAGCAGTCCATGGACCTGAAGCGCGACATGGAAGACCTGGGCCGCCAGGCCGAGGCCATTGGCCAGATCATGAACGTCATTTCCGACATTGCCGACCAGACCAACCTGCTGGCGCTGAATGCCGCCATCGAGGCGGCCCGCGCCGGTGATGCCGGGCGCGGCTTTGCCGTGGTGGCCGACGAGGTGCGCAAGCTGGCCGAAAAGACCATGCAGGCCACCAGCGAAGTGGGCAGCGCCATCCGGGGCATTCAGCAGGGCGCCCAGAAGAACATGGACAACGTGGACCGTTCGGTGCGCGCCATCGAGGAAACCACCCGCCTGGCCCAGGAATCGGGCGCATCGCTGAAGGAAATCGTGGCGCTGGTGGATTCGGCCACCGACCAGGTGCGCGGCATCGCCACCGCGTCGGAGCAGCAGTCCGCCGCCAGCGAAGAGATCAACCGTGCGGTGGAGCAGGTCAGCACCATCTCTGCCGAGACGGCGCAAGCCATGCGCGAGGCGGCCAAGGCGGTGTCCGAGCTGTCCAATCAGGCCCAGGTGCTGCGTCGCCTGGTTGAAGAGCTGAAGCAGGCATAGGCGCGCCATGGAAACCACCCACGAGACCATTGCGTCCGCCGTATCTGGTGCGTCCGCCGTATCCGGTGCGTCGGGCCAGTTCCGGCTGGGCCAGGAAGACGGCGGGTTGCTGCAACTCGTCACCTTCACCCTGGGCGAAGAGGAATTCGGCGTGGACATCCTGCGGGTGCAGGAGATCATCCGCATGATGCCGGTCACCCGCGTGCCCGCCGCGCCCACGTTCGTCGAAGGCATCATCAACCTGCGGGGCAAGGTCATCCCCGTCATCGACATGCGGGCGCGCTTCGGCCTGCTGGCCGGGCCAGCGGACGAAAAGACCCGCATCATGGTGGTGGAGATGGAAGGCCGCGTGGCCGGATTCATCGTGGATTCGGTGTCGCAGGTGCTGCGCCTGCCTGCCTCCACGGTAGAGGCGCCTCCCGCCGTCATCGAGGGGGGCGGGTCCGACTTCATTCGCGGCGTGGGCAAGCTGGAAGGGCGGCTGTTGCTGCTGCTCGACCTTGATCTGCTGCTGGGCGAAACCGAAAAGGCGGTGCTGGACGGCATCAGGTAGGCTGGAAGCGGCTTCGCGATCGAAGCGCCCCGCGCCGGGCACTCCGTACCGTGGCCTGAGCCCGAGTGGGCAGGGCACAAGTGCGGCCCGGCTGGCGGAGCCGCATCAATAACTGCTCCGTGGGCAAGCCGCGTGCTGCGGCGCGCCAAGCGATCCCCCGCCGTGCCCGGAGGCGCGGCAACGCCCACGCTGCATGGCGGCCCGTCGCCGCCCCGCCACCTTCCCCGACATGGCGGGTCCCCCCAAGGGCGACAGGCTGGCCACGAAGGCGTGGGGGCATAGGACATGCCCCCCGCCTTCGTCCACTTTCGGGCGGATGAAAACGGCGCGCTTCCCGTGGGAGGCGCGCCGTTGTCTTGGTCGTGCGGATGGCGGTACCGAATCGGAGCTGGTCGGAACTGGGCGGAACTGGTCGGAACTGGCCGGAGCCGGGCGCTAAACCGGTGCTGCAACGAGAGGGGGGGGGGCAATTGCCCGGCCAGCTATACGTCGAACAGCATTTCCAGGTCTTCGCGGGTCAGCGACTTCCAGGCCTCCTGGCCGGGTATGATGGCCTCGGCCACGCCGCGCTTCATGTCCTGCAACTTCAGGATCTTTTCTTCCACCGTGTTTTCGCAGATCAGCTTGTAGCTGAACACCTGGCGGGTCTGGCCGATGCGGTGCGTGCGGTCGGTGGCCTGGCTTTCCACGGCGGGGTTCCACCACGGGTCGTAGTGGATGACGTAGTCGGCCGAGGTCAGGTTAAGGCCCGTGCCGCCCGCCTTCAGCGAAATGAGGAAGATGGGGATTTCGGGCGTGTTGTTGAAGCGGTCCACCTGCTCGAAGCGGTCCTTGCTGGTGCCGTCCAGATAGCAGAAGGGAATGGCGTTGATTTGCAGCCACGAGCGGATGATGTGCAGCATCTGCACGAACTGCGAGAACACCAGCACCTTGTGGCCTTCCTCCACGATGTCGGTGATCATGTCCTTGAAGGCGTCGAACTTGCCCGAGGGCAGGTTGGTGGTCAGCCCCGGCATGTCCAGCTTCAGCAGGCGCGGGTGGCAGCATATCTGGCGCAGCTTCAGCAGGGCGTCCAGAATGGACATCTGGCTTCTGGCAATGCCCTTCTCGTCCACGTCGGCCATCACCTGCTCCTTCAGCTTGCGGGCAAGGGCGGTGTACAGTTCCGCCTGCTCTTCGGCCAGGGCGCAGTAGTAGGTGTTCTCGATCTTGGGCGGCAGGTCTTTGGCCACCTCGGACTTGGTGCGCCGCAGGATGAACGGGCGCACGCGCGTGCGCAGGTAGTCCAGCGTTTCGCTGTCGCCGTCCTTGATGGGCTTGATGATGCCCCGCTGGAAGGCGTGCTGCGAACCCAGGAAGCCCGGCATCAGGAACTCGAACAGCGACCACAGCTCGAACAGGTTGTTCTCTATGGGCGTGCCCGACAGGCACAGCCGCATGCGGGCGTTGATGCGCCGCACGGAGCGGGCCGTGATGGTATTGGGGTTCTTGATGTTCTGCGCTTCGTCCAGGATGATCGAGTTGAACTCGTGCTCCTGCAATTCTTCCAGGTCGCGCCGCAACAGGGCGTAGGTGGTGACGACAAGGTCCGATTCGTCGATGCGGCGGAACATGCCCTCGCGCCGGGTGCCGTAGATGATCAGGCGGCGCAGCTCGGGCACGAACTTCTGGGCTTCGCGGTCCCAGTTGGGCAGCACCGAGGTGGGCACCACGATCAGGTTTGGCCCCACGGCCCCGCGCTCCACCATGTGCTGGATGAACGACAGGGTCTGGATGGTCTTGCCGAGGCCCATTTCGTCGGCAAGGATGCCGCCGAACCCGTATTCGCGCAAAAAGTTGAGGTACGACAGGCCCTGCTGCTGGTAGCCGCGCAACGAGGCGGTAAGCCCCCTGGGCGGATCGATGGACCTGATCTCGCGGAAGTTGCGGATCTTGTCGCGCAGGCTGTTCCAGAACGGGTCGGTCTGGGCGTCGGGCAGGTCGTCCAGCAGGCTGTCCAGCACCGGGGCCTCGAACTGCTGGAACTGCTTCTGCGGCGGCTTTTCCGGGTCAAGGCCAAGGGCCTGCAACTTGTGGGCGATGCGCTTCAGCCAGGCCTCGGGCAGGCTGGTGTACGAGCCGTCCTTCAGCTGCACGTAGCGCTTGCCCTGGCTCCACGCCTTCCAGATCTTGTCGATGGGTACCTTCTGGCCATCGTATTCCACGGTGATGTCGAGCGAGAACCACTTGTCTTCCTCGCTCGTTTCCACCTTTGCCGTGATGATGGGCTGCGACAGGCGCACCTTGTAGCGCGACAGGGCCTTTTCGCCGTACACGCGGTACAGTTCCACCAGCTTGGGGTAGGCGTCGAGCAGGAAGTTGATGGCCTCTTCCGGCTCCAGGAACCACATGCGGTTGCTGCGCGGCTGAAAGCGCATTTCGGCCAGCAGCGCGGTAAGCGATGCCTCTTCTTCCTGATGGCGGCGGATGAGGCAGGTGTGGCCGTCGATGGTGTAGCTGCCGGTCTGGAATTCCGGGTTGGGGCCGGGCAGGTAGAATTCGCCGTGCACCGTCTCGTAGATGTTCTGGATTTCCAGCGTCAGCAGGCTGCCTTCCTCGTCCAGGAACAGCTTGGGGTTGTACGTGGCCGGCTGGAAGATGGGTTCCATGTGCTTCAGGAACTCTTCCTGCCCGTACAGGTCGCTGGTGGGCAGCTTGGTCCACACCCGGTCGAGGAATTCGGAAATGTCTTCCTGCGGGATGACCGGGGGCTGGCGGACGAGGTCCTGCACCAGTTGCGAGTTGAGGCTGGTGTGCACGGGGTAGAACCCCTTGTTCCAGCACACCCACAGCGGCATCTGGCCGTGAAAGGTCACCTCGCTGCCGATGATGGAGAACGGCTGCTTGCCCTCGCGGTGCAGCATCACGTCGAACGACAGCCCTTCGTCGGCCAGTTGTGGCTTCAGTTTCAGGCGCATGGAGGTGCGCTCGATGCGGCAGGGCTGGTCGGTGTCGCCCCAGAACAGGTAGTATTCGTTGCGGATGGCCCACAAAAACCAGGTCAGCAGACCGTCCGGCACCTCGATGCGGTGGCCGTAGTAGTCCACGATCTGGCCGATCTGCTGCGCCACCTGCGCGAGCTGGGGCGAAAGCTCGCACCAGTCGGGGTTGCGCAGCACCTGTTCCAGCGTGATTTCATTATGTACCGTGGACAGGCCCGACTTGTTCTGGCGGCCCCGGAACAGTGAAACCAAGAGGCGCCCCGGTTCGGGGTGAAAGCGGAAGATCAGGTAGTGCTGGCCCGCCTCCGGCTCTATGGCGGTGGAGAAGAAGGCGCGAAAGTTCTGCCGCCATTCGGTCTTGGGCCGGGCGGGTTCCTCGCCGCCGGGGCGCGTTTCCAGCGACGCCAGCAGCTTGAGGGCGGTGGCACCCACGTGCCTGCACACGCCGGAAAACGAATCCGGGCAGTTGCAATGGCAGGTGGTGGTGCCTTCGCCAAGGCTGATGGACAGCTTTGGCGAATATATCTGGAAGTCCTCCCCCTGGATGCTCCCTTCAACTTCCCAATAGCCGTCGGCCTTCTTGAGGCTCAATTTCTGCACGCCGCCTTCGGCGAGAATGTCCTGCGATCCGTCCAGGATGTATTCCGGGATGGAATCATGGACGAAGTCCTGCAGGAGCGAACGGACGGATTGCTCCTCGTTCAGTTCCATATGCTCGTGTGCTCCTCTGGAGTCGCAACCGGAGGGAGGGCGCGCATGCCGGATGTGGCCGGGGCGCGCTTCGAATGTGACCCCCCGTACGAAGCGCAATTGACTAGTTTAGTCCAAAATTGCGCCATTATCAATAGCAAGGGCGTTTGCTCACGGCGCGGGACAATGATATCCAACGCGCTCGGGGAAAATCCGGCGCGCCACGCGCTGGGATGTGCCCATGCCATCTTGAAATCATACCCCATCCACGGGAATAGGCAATAGCCGGAGGCAATCGCATGAACCGCACCGCTCCGTCCGCGCCGCGCGCCGCGCGTACCGGCCTGTACCTTCTGGCGCTTCTGCTGTGCCTGCTGTTGTCCGCCTGCGGCGATTCCGCCCCCACTGGCGGCGGCAAGGGCGGCGACAAGAACGGCACCACGGGCGCCAACGCCACCGCCGCCGGGGGCAACGCGCCCCTCCCGCAAGCCTCGCCCGGAGAGCCGGTAACCGGCGACCGCATCATCCTCGGCACCATCGGCGAACCGTCCAACCTCTTGCCGTTCATCGCCTCCGACGCCTCGTCGCACGAGGTCAGCGAGCAGTTGTTCGTGGCCCCGTTGCGCTACGACAAGGACCTGAACATCGAGAAGTGGGCCGCCGCCTCGTACGAAGTGCTGGAGAACGGCACCCTGTTGCGCTTCACCCTGCGCGACGACATCCGCTGGGAAGACGGCAAGCCCCTGACCGCCGACGATGTGGAGTTCACCTACAAGCTGATGGTGGACCCCAAAACCCCCACCCCCTACGCCGAGGACTACCTGGCCATACAGGCATTCCGCAAGACGGGGCCGCTGTCGTTCGAGGTGCGCTACGCCAAGCCCTTTGCCCGCTCGCTGATCACCTGGATGCACGGCATCATGCCCAGGCACCTGCTGGAAGGGCAGGACCTGATGAGCACGCCCTTCTCGCGCAAGCCCGTAGGCGCCGGGCCATACCGGCTGAAGGAATGGGAGGCGGGCACCCGCCTGACGCTGGAGGCCAGCCCCACCTATTTCCTGGGCCGCCCGTACATCGACGAGGTGGTCTACCGGGTCATCCCCGACCTTTCCACCATGTTCCTGGAACTGAAGGCCCAGCGCCTGGACATGATGAGCCTGAGCCCGCAGCAGTATCTGCACCAGACCAACGGGGCCGAGTGGGACCTGGCCTGGCGCAAGTTCCAGTACCTGTCCTTTGGCTACAGCTACCTTGGCTACAACCTGGCGCTGCCCATGTTCAAGGATGTGGCGGTGCGCCAGGCGCTTACCTGCGCCATCGACCGCAAGGCGCTGGTGGCCGGGGTGCTGTTGGGGCAGGGCATGCCCACCGTGGGGCCGTACAAGCCGGGCACCTGGGTATACAATGACAAAATTGATGATTATCCATATGATCCTGCCAAGGCCCGGGAACTGCTGGCCCAGGCAGGCTGGGCCGACACCAACGGCGACGGGGTCATCGACCGGGACGGCGCCCCCTTCGCGTTCACCATCCTGACCAACCAGGGCAACGACCAGCGCATCAAGGCCGCCACCATCATCCAGAGCCAGCTGAAGTCCGTGGGTATCGACGTGAAGATACGTACGGTGGAATGGGCGGCGTTCATTAAGGAATTCGTGGACAAGGGGCGCTTCGACGCCGTGCTGCTGGGCTGGAACATCCTGCAAGACCCCGACCTGTACGACGTGTGGCATTCGTCCAAGGCAGTGCCCGGCGGGCTGAACTTCGTGGGCTACAAGAACCCCGAGGTGGACGACCTGCTGGAGCGCGCCCGCTCCACCTTCGACCAAGCCGAGCGCAAGAAGCTGTACGACCGGTTCCAGCAAATCCTGCATCGCGACCAGCCGTACTGCTTCCTGTACACGCCGTATTCGCTGCCCATCGTCAGTGCGCGCTTTCAGGGGCTGGAACCCGCCCCGGCGGGGCTGACCCACAACTTCACCCGCTGGTGGACGCCGCGCGAGCAGCAGCGGTATCGCATGCAACAGTAATGGCGTGATTCCGGGGCCTTTTTCGGAAACAGCCCCTTAAGAGCGTACATTCAGCTTCTTCCACCGCACCCGGCCCCGCCGCCGGGTGCGCGCGATTTCGCGGTAGTGACCGGCGGGAACACACAGCCAACTCCGGCCATGGCGTCATCCCGCCCTGGCCGACGCACACGGGCCAGAATCGCATGATCCGCATCCAGGACGTTCTCGACAAGGTGGCGTCGGTCAACAAGAACGCCGATCTTGCCCTCATACAGAAGGCCTACGTGTACGCGGCCGCCGCGCACGCGGGTCAGACGCGCCTTTCGGGCGAGCCGTACCTTTCGCACCCGCTGGCGGTGGCTTACACCCTGGCGGAAATGCGCTTCGACGAGGCGGCCATTGCTGCCGGGCTGCTGCACGACACGGTGGAAGACACCACCGTGAACATCGAGGACATCGACACCCTGTTCGGCGAAGAAGTGGCCGACGTGGTGGATGGCGTCACCAAGATCAGCCAGATGACCTTCGAGAGCAAGGAAGAGGCCCAGGCCGAGAACATCCGCAAGATGATCCTGGCCATGGCGCATGACATCCGGGTGCTCATCGTCAAGCTGGCCGACCGCCTGCACAACATGCGCACCCTGGGCTTCCAGAAGTCGCACAAGCAGAAGCTGATCGCCCAGGAAACCATGGACATCTATGCCCCGCTGGCCAACCGGCTGGGGCTGCACCGCATCAAGCTGGAACTCGAGGACCTGAGCTTCCGCTACCTGAAGCCCGATGTCTACGCCCAGATCGACGAATGGCTGGACACCAACCAGGTGGTGGAAAGCCACTACATCGAGCGGGTCATCACCCGCATCCGCGAGATACTGGAGAAGAACGAGATCAAGGGCGAGGTGCGCGGGCGCATCAAGCACAAGTACAGCATCTACAAGAAGATGGTGCAGCAGGACCTGACGCTGGACGACATGCACGACATCATCGCCTTTCGGGTGATCGTGGACGACCTGCGCGACTGCTATGCCGTGCTCGGCCTGATGCACGCCCAGTGGAAGCCGGTGCACGGGCGGTTCAAGGACTACATCTCCATGCCCAAGGCCAACGGGTACCGCAGCCTGCACACCACGGTCATCGGGCCGGAAGGCGAGCGCATGGAAATCCAGATCCGCACCGAGGAAATGCACCGCCTGGCGGAACACGGCGTGGCCTCGCACTGGCTGTACAAGGAAGGCGGCCGGGTGAACCCGCGCGACCTCGAGCAGTTCACCTGGCTGCACGAGATCCTGGACCGCCAGAAGCTGGAGACGGATTCCAAGGAGTTCATGCAGTCGCTGCGCCTCGACCTGTTCAAGGACGAGGTGTACGTGTTCACCCCGCGCGGCGACGTGAAGGAACTGCCGGAAGGGGCAACCCCCATAGATTTCGCCTACCTGATCCATACCGAGGTGGGCAACCACTGTGCCGGCGCCAAGGTCAACGGCAAGCTGGTGCCGCTGGGCACCGCCCTGAAGAGCGGCGACACCATAGAGGTCATCACCGACAATGGTCGGCGGCCCAGCCGCGACTGGCTGAAGTTCGTCAAGACGGCCAAGGCCCGCAGCCGCATCCAGCACTACATCCGCACCGAGGAGCGCGAACGGTCCATCGCGCTGGGGCGCGAGATGCTGGAAAAGGAAGGGCGGCGCATGGGCATCAACATCATGAAGGCCCTGCGCGACGGCGACCTGCTGCCCATTATCAAGGAACTTTCGCTGGGCAGCGTGGAGGACCTGCTGTCCAACGTGGGCTATGCCCGCTACACCCCCAAGAAGGTGCTGAAGCGCCTGTTGCCCAAGGACGAGGAAGCCGCGGCGGAAGAAGCCGCCAAGGCAGCCGAGGCCAGCGCCGCCAGCGCCGCCACGCGCGAGGCCAACCGCCGGGCGGACAGCGTGAGCATCAAGGGGGTGGACGACATCCTGGTGCGCTTTGCCCGCTGCTGCAACCCGCTGCCGGGCGATCCCATCATCGGCTTCATCAGCCGGGGGCGCGGGGTGACGGTACACACCTCGGACTGTGCCAACGTGCAGACCATGGAGCCGGAACGGCTCATCTCGGTGTTCTGGGACGGGCAGGAGGACAAGCCCTATCCGGCGCGCATCCACTTAGTGTGCCGTAACGAAAAGGGTGTGCTGGCCCAGATTACCGCACTGCTGGCCGAAGAGAACGTCAACATTGATTCCGGCAACATGCGTTCCATGGTGGACGGCAAGTCGGAAGTGGACTTTACCGTGGAGGTGCGCGACGTGGCGCACCTGTACCGGGCGCTGGACAAGCTGCGCAAGCTGCCCGAGGTGGTGGAGGTGCTGCGTTCCACCTCGACCATGGAATAGAAACGGGGCGGGCACGGAAGGCATGGTTCCGTGCGTTCCACGCCGGGCTTTTCGCACCGCGTGCGACAAAAGAGGGGCCTCCTTGCGGAGGCCCCTTTTGCTGGCGCTTGTGAGTGGAGAGGCTGGCCGTTTCCCTTGGGTGTGTATGCCCGCGGCCCCGGCATGGTCAGGAAGTCTCGTCGGGATTGACGGGGTCCTTGTCTTTCCCCTGCATCGGGCGTGCTGCAAACCGTCCTTTTCCCCGCTGGCTGCGTCAGGCTTCACCGTCCATTTCGGTCGAATACGGAAAGAGTATACTCCCTCATGCCCGGTTCGCTTTCCTTGCCAGCGGATGAAAAATCCTGGTTTGCCGTCCCGCCCTCCTATTACGTGCCCAACAGGTTCAACGCGAGACGGGGCAGCGAGTTGGCCTGCGAAAGCATGGCCACGGCCGACTGGGACAGAATCTGCTGGCGCACAAATTCCGTCATTTCCATCGACACGTCCACGTCCGATATGCGCGACTCGGCGGCCTGAAGGTTTTCGGCCTGGATCTGCAGGTTGCTGATGGTGTTTTCCAGACGGTTCTGGAGGGCGCCGAGCGAGGCGCGGATCTTGTCCTTGGAGATGATGGCGTTGGTCAGGCCCTCCAGGGCGGCCTGCGCCGCCGACTGGGTGGAGATGGACTTGCCCTTGCCGTCGGCGGCCTGGGCACCCACACCAAGGGCGGACGCGGTCGCGTTGCCGATCTTGATGTAGTAGTAGTCTTCCGCGCAGTCGTTGGCCGAGCCGAAGTGCACCTTGAGCTTGCCGGAGGCTTCGATGCCCGAGCCGTCGTGGGCGCCCGAAAGGTGCCCGTTCAGCAGGTGCACACCGTTGAAGTCGGTGGAGTTGGCGATTCGGGTGATTTCCGAGGCCATGGCCTGGTATTCCGAATCGATGATCAGGCGCTGGTCCGAGGTGTAGGTGCCGGTGGCAGCCTGTTCGGCCAGTTCCTTCATGCGGATCAGCTTTTCGTCGATGACGCCCAGGGCGCCGTCGGCGGTCTGGATCAGCGAGATGGCGTCGTTGGCGTTGCGCGCGCCCTGGTTGAGCGACGCGATGTCGGCACGCATCAATTCGCGGATGGCGAGACCGGCGGCGTCGTCGGCAGCCGTGCCCACGCGCAGGCCCGAAGAGAGCCGACGCACGGAGGTGGCGAGCTTGCCGTACGACAGGCTCAGGTTGTTTGTGGCGTTCATCGCCATCAAGTTGTGATTGATAACCAGTGACATGACCATTCCTCCTTGAATGTGTCGTCACGACTTCCATTGCCAACTAGGGGGACGCGGCCTTGCGCCTGTGGCGCGGAAATCACCTCCGGATGGCCGTAGATTCTCCCCTCCCCACTCGCATGTCGTATCGGCGGCTATAAAAACCCCTTTAGGGCTGGGCGGTAACTTTTTTTGTTTTATCCTGTGGTTTTTGCGTATCATGCTGTGATTGCACATATTATTTGCCGCGTTATTTTCTGAAAAAAGGGGGTGCCAGCGTGCGGGAAAGGTTGTAGGCCGCTCCCCTCGCTTCCCCAGAAGCCACGGGCGCGGCGCGCAGGCATGGGCGTAGCATCCTGCGCCGGGGCAGGGGGGGCGCGCGCTTACCGGCATGCCCTGGCAGATGCAGGAAGGCCCGCACGGCGGATGCCGAACGGGCCGGGTACGGACGGGCAGGCAGGGGAATACGGACGATGTGGCTGCTGGCGGGAGCCGGGTGCGCTATTTCAGGAATTCGGCCAGGGCGCCGTTGCGTTCCTTGAGCAGGCGCAGCATCTGTTCCTGCTGGCGCAGGCGGCGCACGGCCCGCAGCGACAGCCACGTGCCCAGCACCAGCAGGGCCAGGTTCAGTCCGCCCACGGGCAGCAGGAAGTGCAGCACATCTGCGGTGTCGTAGTAGCGCGAGGTGGCGATGAGAAAGGTGGTCAGCGACATGGGCAGGGCCACGATGGCGATGCCGGTGCGCAACGCGGCCAGCGACGTGCGCTTTTCCGCCAGGATAAGTTGCGCCTCGTTGATGATGATGGGCGCGGGGGGCGGCGGGCAGGCAGGCTCGTCATGCCCTGCGGGCGGGGCCGGGGCAACGGCCTGAAAGTCCATGGGGGCGGGCTGTCTGGTCGGGGTGGCGGGCTGGCCTGCGGCAGGGATGGGCGCTGCGGCGTGTTCGCCGCTACGTCCGGATTGTTCGGATTGGGCGGGGTGTGCGGGCTTGGTCATGGTGCGTCCGGCGGGTGCAGGCGTGGCGTGTGAAAGGGTGCTTGTCCGGTGGTGTGGGCGCGGTCAGGAGCGGGAAGTCTTGCCCACGCTTACGTCATACTGGCCGCGTGAGCGCACGACGCAGCCCGGCGCGAGCGCGAGGGCCAGCGCCAACGCGCAGACCAGCACCAACCGGAACCGGCGCGCAGGCCCTTCGGACGCCCCGGCCCCGTGGCGCGGGCCGCAAGCCGAACCACGGGCTGTGCCCGAGGCCATGCCGGACGCCGCTCTGGGCGCGGGGTCTGCCGAACAGGCGGATGCGGGCAGGGTAGCCATGCAAAACCTCTGGTCGTTGCGGTGACGTTTGCGACCCTTGGATAGTAGCGCGCGCCGGGAAAATGGCAACCCCACGCGCTGTCGGTGGCGGCGGCACTCCTCATCCCTTATGCGCTCCGCGCCATGCCTTTTCGTGTCGGGCCGGATTCGGTCCGGAGCCTGTCCGGAGTCATAACGCCACCGGGGCGATACCGGCTGGTATCCGGTGACCCGGCAATCAGGATGCATTCAGGGGGATTCAGCGCCCGGCGTAGCGGATGCGGTAGATGGCCCCGGCATAGTCGTCGGCCACCAGCAGCGAGCCGTCCGGCAGCATCAGCAGGGCTGCGGGCCTTCCCCACGGGGAGCCGCCGCGCAGCCAGCCTTCCGCGAAGGGTTCGTAGGACACGGCCCGCCCCCCTTCCAGCCGCACCAGCGTCACCCGATAGCCGATGCGCGCGGAACGGTTCCAGGAACCATGTTCCGCGATGAACACCTGCCCCCGATATTCGGCGGGAAACTGCCGCCCGGTGTAGAAGACCATGCCCAGCGAGGCCACGTGCGGCCCAAGGTTGCGCGCGGGGGGCGTGGCGGCGGCGCAGCTGCCGAGGCTGCCATATTCCGGATCGGCAATGGTGCCGCCGTGGCAGTACGGAAAGCCGAAGTCCAGCCCCGCCGCGGGGGCGTGGTTCAGTTCGTCGGGGGGCAGATCGTCACCCAGCCAGTCGCGACCATTGTCGGTGAACCACAGTTCGCGGGTTTCCGGGTGCCAGTCGAACCCCACGGTGTTGCGCACCCCGCGCGCGAACACCTCTTCGTCGGTGCCGTCGGGCCGCATGCGCAGGATGACGCCGTGGCGCGGGCCGGTGCGGCAGATGTTGCAGGGCGCGCCCACGGGTACGTAGAGCAGGCCGTCCGGCCCGAAGCCCAGCACCTTGGCGCCGTGGTGCGTTTCCGACGGCAGGTCGGCGCGCACGACGGTCGGTGACGGCGGCGGGGAGGTCCGGTCGGATGCCGGGGCGGCAAGGACGGTCGACGGGGAGCCGGTCTGGGCATGCGCCCATTCCTCCACCCGGTCGTAGCGCAGCAGGCGCGACACGGCGGACACGTACAGCGCCCCCTTGTGAAAGGCCACCCCGGCGGGCAGCGCCAGCCCCTCCGCAAGGCGCAACACGCGCATGGGGCGCAGCGTGTCATCCAGGGGAAGGGCGTGCACCTGCCCCGCGCGCATGGAGCCAACGAACAGGGTGCGCGTGCCAAGGGCCATCTGCCGGCCGTTGGGCACCCGGGCGTACAGTTCCACCGTGAAGCCCGGCGGCAGGCGCAGTTCCCCCAGGGGCAGGTCGTCGGGCACGGCCAGCGCGGCCGGGGCCGGGGGCGCCACGGAAAGGGCCACCAGGGGGCGCGGGGCGGCAAGGGGCAACCCGGTCCGGACCGGGTCGGAAGTGGTGGCCCATGCGCTGCCGGGCGGCGTCATCAGCCAGAACACCGCCACCAGCCAGATGGCCATGGCCGGCATGATGCAGACGGCCAGCCTGTTCGGACGGAGCCGCCCGAGCAGCCCGATCAGCCTCGTCAGTCGGATCAGCCCGAGCAGCCTCATCAGTCGGAGCAGCCCGATCGGGCGGAGCAGCCGGACCGGCACGGACGGCACGGGGCGTCGATGCGGGATGGCGTGTCCGGTGGGCCACGCCGGAGTTGCGGGGTGAGCCTGGCCCGGTGGGCGGATGCATGGGAAAGGGGCGGATGGGGCGGTCACGGTGCGCATGCGGCCTCCCTGCGGGGTGACGGGTGCTGTGCGTGGACGTGATCGGCGGGCGGCACCCGGCACCGGGCGCGCGATACGCGGCGCGGCCCCGTGCGGGGGACCGGTCCGTATGCGTCACCCTTGCAGGGCCGCGTGAAAATGGCAAGCACCGTCGTGCGGGAAAGAACGGCGCGGAAGATCGAGGGGGAGCGGCGCGGAATGCGTCAGCGTTGCAGCGGCAGGGGGCGCCACCAGAAGTCGGTGCCCGGCAGGGCCGCATAGCCGATGCGCTGGTAGAACCTGGTCAGGCTGACCAGCGAGCGCTTGGGGTCCACCCCTATGCACTGCGGGCCGATGAGGGCCAGGTCTTCCGGGCACAGCCAGTCCAGGCAGAATTGCAAGGGGCATGGGCGCAGCAGCGATGCGCCGCAGTCGGCATGCAGCCACGAGCGCTCCAGCATCTGGCGGGCCAGGCCGTAGCCCCGGTAGGCGGGGGCCACCAGCAGCACGTCCACGTACGAGATGGGGGCATCGTGGGTGGCGGCCATGGCGAAGCGTACGGCGTTCACGGCCTCGCGCAGGTCGTCGTGGTTCAGTCCGGCCAGCGCGGCCACGCCTTCGAGGTTGTGGTATTCAAGGACAAAGCCCCGCAGCCGTCCCACCACGCGCCCGTCGTGCAGCGCATCAATGGTATAGGGATGGATTTCCGGGTCGGCAGCGGGTTCGACGGTCAGGTGGGTTACGCAACTGGCGTGTGTGGGGTGCATGGGGGGGAGGGTTTGGGTTGCGGGCGGCGGATGCCGCGCGGTTTCGGCGTATCAGAGCGCGGCCCGGCCCGCAACAACACGATGAAGGCGGGCAGGTTGCGGATGCGCGCGGGCGTGGTGCGGGGGCCGCCCGGCAACGGATGCGGGGGCCGTTGCGGCGTTACCAAAAACGAACGCGCCGGGCAGGCCCGGCGCGCAGGGGTGCGATATGAAAGGCGGCTCGCCTAGAACACCCGCTTGGCCCCGGCCCACTGGTTGCACCACGGCTTGGCGTTCAGTTTCGAGATGACCACGCCGTCGGACGAACTGCTGTGGATGAACTTGCCGTCTTCCAGATAGATGCCCACGTGGTGAATGCGCCGCTTCTTGTTGCGCTTGAAGAACACCAGATCTCCGGTTTGCAGTTGCTCGCGGCGGATGGAGCGCCCTTCCAGAAACTGTGATTGCGAACTGCGCGGCAGATCAACGCCCACGTTCTCGTACACCCAGCCGGTGAAGCCGGAGCAGTCGAAGCCGGTTTCGCCAACGCCACCCCTGCGGTAGCGGGTGCCCAGCTTGGACATGGCCACGTTGACCAGCCGCATGCGGGCATCGATGGCGCTCATGTCGTCGTCGGCTTCTTCCGCCTTGGGGTGAAGTCCGTCGGCTTCGTCCATGGCGGCCAGGGCTTCGTCCAGTTCGGCGATGTCGCTGAGCACGCCGTCGGCCAGGGTGTCGTCGCCGTCCTCCTCGTCCTCGGAAAACCGGGAATCGGTGTCGTCGAGATGGGCGGAAGCCTCGGCGCGGGATGTGATTTCGCAGGATGCCCCGGCCCCCTCGTTGGAGAGGGCGGATTCTGCCGTGGCGGCGGACTGGCCTGCGTCTTGCGCGGCCCGATCGGCCTGAACGGGCTGCCTGGGCTGCCCGAGCTGACGGACACAAGCAGGACCGGCCAGGGCCAGGGCAAGCAGCAGCGGCAAAATGCGGGCGCAGGCGCGGAATAGCGGCGACGGTCCGTGCTTTGTCGTCATGTGCATGGCGGCTCGGTGGTGTTGGCGGTGGTGGTGGCTTGCAGGTCGAATTCGCCGTGTGCGGCGGCACGCCCTGCATTGCTGGGGCCTGCGGCCAACCGGCGTTCTGTGGAGTCGGACAAGGTCAGGCGTACCTACGCGGCAGCGGAACACGGGTGTTTCATGCCGTCGCCTTCTTGGTGCCAAGAAAACGACGTTTTGGCAACCCGCTCGTGACGGGGGGCGCAAGGTGTCTGCCAACGCGCGGGTGAATTCTGAAGAAAAACAGGGGGGTGTTATTGGGGAGGGCAGCACGCCGGGGACGCGCCTGCGGAAGGGTGGGGGCGTATGTGCAGCAGGTCGTCGCCCTTGTCGCGTTCCACTATGGACAGATCGTACGCCGCCTGAAGGTTCATCCAGAACGCGGCGCTGGTGCCGAAGAAGCGCGAGAGCCGTGCCGCCGTGTCGGCGGTGACGCCACGCCGCAGGTGGACGATATCCGAGATGCGCGTGGCGGGCACGCCAAGGGCAACGGCAAGGGCATGTGGCGTGATGCCCAGAGGAGTCAGGAATTCTTCGCGCAGGATTTCGCCGGGGTGGGTACGGGTGCGCATGGCGGCCTCCTTAATGGTAATCCACGATTTCTACAGCGTGGGCTGTTCCGTCTCGCCAGACGAAGCAGATGCGCCACTGGTCGTTGATCCGTATGCTGTGCTGCCCTTGCCGGTCGCCTTTGAGTGTTTCGAGGCGGTTGGCGGGCGGAATGCGCAGGTCGTCAAGGCAGGCAGCGGCGTCGAGCATGTCGAGCTTGCGCAGGGCGACGCTGGCGAAGGCGGTGAATCTGCGGATTGGTGCCCCCTCAAAGAGAGCCCGTGTTTCCTTGCACTTGAATGACGAGATCATTATCCGCCCGGCGTTTACCGTTTAACGGTAAACTAGGCTGTGTGGCCCGGCCTGTCAATCCTGTCCGGCGTGCACGCGCACCAACGGAAAAAGGGCTTGTGGCGGTAACCACAAGCCCTTCGACCATTCTGGTCGGGATGAGAGGATTCGAACCTCCGGCCTCAGCGTCCCGAACGCTGCGCTCTAGCCAAGCTGAGCCACATCCCGTCGAGGAAGTGGTGTTTAGCGCGGGCGGAAGGTAATGGCAAGCGTTTTTATGGGCGGTTGTCAAAAAGAGTGCGTTCACCTATTGTACATACGGCCAAGTTTACTGGCGGCTTCGTGGCCCAGAGGCGCGCAGCGCGGGCGCATCGCCCCGAACGCATCGTGCCTGGGCGGCAGCACCGGGATGCTTGGCCCACGATACGGATAGCCACTGCGAATCGCACGCAAGTTCCGGGGCCGGAACATGTCGTTCCGGTAGAGGGAGGAACCCGACGCCCGGACGTTCCCTAGGAGACCCGAGTGATCACGGTTGTCGTTGTCGATGATTCCGCCTTCATGCGCAAGGCGCTTTCCAGCATGCTCGAAAAAGACCCCGAAATCAGCGTGGTGGCCGTGGGCCGCGACGGTGAGGAAGGGCTTGAACTGGTGCGCAAGCACAACCCGGACGTGGTGACCCTGGACATCGAAATGCCGCGCATGGACGGGCTTACCGCGTTGCGCCGCATCATGATGGAAATGCCCCGTCCGGTGCTGATGGTCAGCTCGCTGACCACGGAAGGGGCGGAGTCCACCCTGAAGGCCCTTGAACTGGGCGCCGTGGATTTCATCCCCAAGCAGTTGTCCAAGGTTTCCCTGGACATCGTGCGCATAGAGGATGAGCTGCGAGAGAAGGTGAAGGAAATTTCGCGCCGCAAGTTTCTGCGTACCCCCCGCTCGTTTCGCGCCCCCCGCCCCGTGGGCGATGGGGGCGCTTTCGCGTCTTCTTCCACGGGTTCCACGGCCACGGGTGGCGACGGTTCGCGCCCGGTGCTTACCCCGCGTACGGGGCGCCCGGTGCGAGACATCGTGGCCATCGGCGTTTCCACCGGCGGACCGCCCGCCGTGCAGAAGGTGCTGTCGCGGCTTCCGGCGGACTTTCCCGCCAGCATCCTCATTGCCCAGCACATGCCCGCCGCGTTCACCGGCCCCTTCGCCAAGCGGCTGGACGGCGTGTGCAGCATAGCGGTGAAGGAAGCGGAAAACGGAGAGCGCCTGCGCCCCGGCACCGCCTACATCGCGCCGGGCGGCAAGCATTTGCGGGTGGACCAGAAGATCAGCATGGTAGAGGTGGTGGTTACCCCCGAACCGACGGAGGCGCTGTACAAGCCCTCGGCCAACGTGCTCATCGAGTCGGTGGCGCAGGCCATGGGCCGCCGTACTCTGGGGGTCATCCTTACCGGCATGGGCAGCGATGGCCTGGAAGGCGTGCGCGTGCTGAAGCAGAAGGGTGGCCGGGCATTGGCCCAGAGTGACGCCACCTGCGTGGTCTACGGCATGCCCAAGGCCATCGTGGATGCCGGACTGGCCGATGAAATCATAGACATAGATGACATGGCCTCTGCCATAATGGCGGGACTGTACAAGTAGCCCAGGCAGGACACCGCGCTGGCGCGGTGCTGCAGGGTGCCCGGTGGGCACGGCGCCGAACGCGACCGGACCAAGACCGATGCGTTCGGGTGCCGGAACAGGGCGGAAAGGCCGCAGGGCGGCACCGGGTCAGGCAATAGGGCCAGCCATTCCACGGAAGGACGGGAGTATGTCCGAACAGCAGATCATCGAGCAACTCCAGGGCGACGACGTCGAGGCAATCCGCGAGGCGGCCTATGCCGCCGGGAACCTTCGGCTGGAAAGCGCCGTACCGCATCTGGTGGCGCACATCCAAAGCCACAACATCGGGGTGCAGGAAGCGGCCGACCGGGCCCTGCGCAAGATCGGCGGGGTAGCCGCCGTGCGCGGGGTGCTGCCCCTGTTGCGGTCGGACGACGCGCCAATCCGCAACATCGCCATGGACGTGCTGCGCGAGATCGGGGCCGACGACTTCGACTCGCTGAAGCAGCTGTTGCATGACGACGACCCCGACATGCGCATCTTCGCATCCGACATCCTCGGCACCTCGGAAAGCATCCTCGCGGTGCCTTCGCTGTGCGACGCCCTGCTGCGCGACCCAGAGGTCAACGTGCGCTATCAGGCCGCCGTCAGCCTTGGCACCCTGGCCTTTCCAGAGGCGGCGGAATGCCTGAACAAGGCCATGATGGACGAGGAATGGGTGCAATTCTCGGTCATCGAGGCGCTGACAAAGATCCGGGCCGAATCGTCGGTCAATGCGCTGGTCAAGGCGCTGGACGCGGCCTCGGACCTGGTGGCCTCCATGATCGTGGACGCCCTTGGCGAGATGGGCAACATCAAGGCCGTGCCGCTGCTGCTCAAACGCCTGGACAAGTCGCCCGGGCCGCTGCGCAACAAGATCGCCAAGGCCATCGTCAACGTGCTGGGCGGCAAGTCGCTGTCCCTGCTGGGCGAGAAGGAGCGGTTGCGCCTGCGCGACTACCTGCTGGCCGCCATGGACGACGAGGACGAGGACGTGCAGAACGCCGCCATGCGCGGCCTTGCCAGCATCGGCGGGGCAGAGGCGACGGAGGCCGTGCTGAAGGTGGCCGTGGCGCTGGACCCCGACCGCGACCACGAGCGCCTGGTGGCCTGCGTGCGCAGCCTGGCCGACATCGGCTTCAACAGCGCGGTGGACCGCCACGTGCGCAGCGACGACGAGCACACCCTGCTCATCCTCGTCGAGGCCATCCGGAGCATGCCCAGCCGCCACGGCATAGACGTGCTGCGCGGGGTGTTCTGGGACAAGCCGCGCGACGCGCAGCGGTCCATGTCCACGGTGCTGGCCGAACGTTGCGACCCCAGCGACCGCGACTTCTTCATCGACGTGCTGGACCGGCACAACGATGCCCACGTGCTGAAGGCGGCGCTGCACTACCTGGGCCGCCGGGCCAAGGCGGTGGAGGCGGGCGAGCGCATGCTGGCCCTGCTGGAACACCCCTACGACGACGTGAAGGAAGCCGCGCTCGACGCGTGCATCGCCCTGAACAACCCCGCCATGAACGCCCGCTTCCGCGAATCGTTTCGCAGCCCCGACCCGCTGCATCGCATGATGGCCGTGTACGCCATGGGGCGCTTTGACGTGGATGAGAACCTGGCCGAACTCACCGAAGCGCTGGAGGACGAAGTGCCCGACGTGCGCAAGGTGGCGCTGGAGGCGGTGGCCAACGTCTGCCCCTTCACCAGCGCGCGGCTGGAACTGGTGGTGCCCCGGCTGCACGACGAAAACCGCGAGGTGCGCCTGGCCCTCATCGAACTGCTGGGCAACTGCGGCGAAGGCAACGTCTTTCCCTACCTGATCCAGGCCCTGGACGACCCCGACGATTGGGTGCGGGTGCGGGCCATCGAGGCGCTGGGTTCGCTGAAGGATGCCGACGCCGTGCCGCAACTGGTGGCCCTGACGGATAGCGCCGGGCACCTGGTGCTGCTGAAGGTGGTGGAGGCGCTGGGCGCCATAGGGGGCAATGTCGCGTTCCGGGCGCTGCTGCACCTGATGGAATCGGATGACCCCGAAGTCCAGCAGGCCGCCGAGTCGGCGGCTGCCCGCATCCACGACGAACAAGGAGTGGATGACTGATGTCCTCGCTGTTCTCCAACTCCATCACGCTGCGCAAGGAACAGAAGATCTCCGACGAGGAGTTCGTGCAACTGCGCGACTTCATCTACCAGCAATGCGGCATCTACATCGCGGAAAACCGCAAGTACCTGGTAGAGAACCGCCTGTCGAACCGCCTCAAGGAACTGAACCTCAAGAATTTCGGCGAATACTATTACTACCTGCGCTACGACGCCAACAAGCGGACGGAGCTCAACCGGCTGTTCGAGGTGGTGACCACCAACGAAACCAGCTTCTACAGAAATCCCCCGCAGTTGCAGATTTTTCAGGAACACGTGCTGAAGACCACCCTGAACGAGCTGCGCGCCAAGGGGCAGAAGCGGTTGCGCATCTGGTCGGCCGGGTGCTCCACGGGTGAAGAGCCTTACACCATGGCCATCATCCTGCACGAGGTGCTGAAGAACGAGCTTGCCAGCTGGGACATCAAGATCACCGCGAACGACCTGTCGGAGGCGGTGCTGGCCTCTGCCCGGCGCGGCGTCTATTCCGACTACGCCCTGCGCACCACCCCCAAGGAGATCGTCGACCGCTACTTCATCAAGGAGGGCACCCAGTTCAAGGTGGACCCCAAGCTGAAGCAGATGGTGAACTTCGGGCAGATCAACCTCAGCGACCGCATGGGGCTGAAGCGGGTGGAGCGCTCGCACATCGTGTTCTGCCGCAACGTGATCATCTATTTCGACGACGAGATGAAGAAGCAGGTCATCGGTTCGTTCTACGACAACCTGTTGCAGGGCGGCTTTCTGCTCATCGGGCATTCGGAATCGCTGCACAACATCACCCGCGCCTTCAAGCCGGAACATCACACCGGCGCCATCATTTACCGCAAGCTTGAGTGACGGCGGCGGCAAGGGAGACGGCAACGTGACGGAACGGAACCTATCCATGCCCAGAGCGGTGGGCATGGCCGGAAAGCCCCCGGCGGACATGGGCGACACGAGCGACACGAGCGACATGGACGACATGGACGACATGGACGACATGGATGACATGGATGACATGGGCGCAAGGGATGGTCGATGGGCGCGCGGGTAGTGGCCATCGCCAACCAGAAGGGAGGAGTGGGCAAGACCACCTCCACCCTGACGCTTGGCGCGGCGCTTGCGCGTCGGGGCAAGCGTGTGTTGATCATGGACCTTGATCCGCACGCCAACGCCTCGGTGCACCTTCGGTTCTATCCGGAGGACCTGGACGTGACCATGTACGATCTGTTCATGGTCGAGGAAACGGCCTGGCCCGGCCTGTGGAAGCGCCTGGTGCGCCGCAACGAAGGGCAGGCCTGGGACGTGGCCCCGGCAAGCATCCAGCTTGCCGAACTGGATGTGGACCTGAAGGGCCGCAAGGGCAAGGGAGCGATACTGCAACAGGCCATCGTGCACGTGCGCGACGACTACGACTTCATCATCATCGACTGCCCGCCGCATGTGGGCATCCTGCTGGTGAACGCGCTGGTGGCCTGCGATTTGCTTGTCATTCCCATCCAGACGGATTTTCTGGCGCTGCATGGCCTGAAGCTGTTGTTCGACACCATCCGGGTGCTCAACAAGGTGCTGCCGCAGCCCATACGGTACAGGGCCCTGGCCACCATGTTCGACAGGCGTGCCAAGGCGTGCAACAGGGTGCTCGAACTGCTGGCACAGAAGATGGGGCCGAAGATGTTCAACACGGTGGTCGGCATGGATACCCGCTTTCGCGAGGCCAGCGCGCAGGGCAGGGTGATCTACGATCTCGACCCCGACAGCCGGGGGGCGCGTGCCTACGACGCGCTGGCCGAAGAGATGCTGCAATCATGACCCAGCGTTCACCCGAGGAGTACTTCCGCCAGCATGATTTCGGCTCGGAAACGGGCACGGGCGGCGGGGGCGAGTTCACCGCCGCCGAACGGGCCTTCATGCAGAAGTATCTTGGTGTAGAGGAAGGCGACATCCTGCGCCGCATCGGCATTGATCCTGCCCGCGCGGGCGGGGCGGGCGTTGCCGCCGGGTTTGAGGACGAGCCGGAATCTCTGGACGCCCGTCTGCGCAACGAGCCGGTGTTGCAGATGGTAGGCTTTTTCCTGGGTGCCCAGGAATTCGCCGTGCCCACGGAAGCCGTGCAGGAAGTGATCAAGTATGCAGCTCCCACGCGCCTGCCTGCCGCCCCGTCGTTCGTGGCGGGCATCGTCAACCTTCGCGGGCGCGTCACGCCGCTGGTGCGGCTGCGCGAACTGCTGGGCGTGTACGAAGGCGGCGATGGCGGCGAGAGCGAGGACAAGTTCATCATCGTCTGCCGCAGGCGCGGCCTGCAAATGGGCATGATGATCGAGCGCGTGCACACCATGTACCGGGTGCCGCAACAGGATATTGACTGGGCCATCGAATCGCATCTCGGTATCAGCGTTGATTTCGTGTCCGGCCTGCTCAAGGCGGACGAGCGCCTGGTGAGCATCGTTTCGGTGGACAAGATACTCGACTGTGTTCTGAAACGCTGAGGAGGCACGCATGAGCAAGCATATATTGATCGTGGACGACTCCAAGACCGTTCGCAACCTGGTTGCCTTCATAATGAAAAAAGAAGGCTTCAAGGTTACCACGGCAGAGGACGGACTCGACGGTCTGGAGAAACTGTACTCCTCCGAAAAGGTCGATCTGATCATCTCCGACGTGAACATGCCGCGCATGGACGGGTTCACCTTCATCAAGACGGTGCGCGAGCAGGATGCCTATCGCGACCTGCCCATCGTGGTGTTGTCCACCGAAGGCCAGGAAAAGGACATCCAACTGGGCATGAGCCTTGGCGCCAACCTGTACATGGTCAAGCCCGCCCAGCCGGAAAAGATGGTCAAGAACATAAAGATGCTGCTCGGTTGACCGATACGTTGCAATGTAGTGGTTCTGAACGCGCGGCACGGCGCCGCGACAAGGCTTACTGGGGGCCCGGGGAAACCGATGGATGCGGCCAGGGCGCCGCGCCGGACGGCTTCACGGCTATCGAGCACGGCCACGCCCCGGCCTACCTGAGGTGAGGGTATGAGTCAGGATTTCATGGATCCGGAAATATTCGCCGATTTCATCGTCGAAGCCAAAGAGCACCTCGAGACCATCGAGCCGAACCTGCTCGAACTCGAGAAGGCACCGGACAATCTCGCGCTGTTGAACGAGATATTTCGCCCCATGCATTCGCTGAAGGGCGCGTCCGGCTTTCTGGGGCTGAACCGGATCAACGGCCTTGCGCACCGTGCCGAAAACATCATGGACGAGTTGCGCAAGGGGGACATGACCGTCACCTCCGAGATCATGGACGTCATCCTCTCGGCCACCGATGCGTTGCGCCAGATGGTGGACAACCTTGATTCCACCGGCGGCGAGGGCGACGTGGAGACGGAATCCATCATCGTCACCATCGATGCCATCATGGCTGGCGGCGCTCCGCCCGTGGCCCCGCGCGCAGCGCCCGCCCCGGTGCCCGCCCCGGCGCCCGATCCGGTGCCCGAACCCGTCACCGTGTCGGCCCCGGAGCCTGCGCCCACGCCAGCACCGGCCCCGGCCCCTGCGCCAGAACCCGCAGCTGCAGTGCCGCCGTCCCAGCCGGAACGCGAAACCTCGGTGGCAGGCAGTGCAGCAGAGTGGATCGCCACGCTGGAGCCCCAGGAGTCCTACGCGCTCACCGCCTTCGGCGAAGGGCACCTCAAGGACTTCATCGACGAGGCCCGCGAGATGGCGGAAAATCTCAGCTCCGGGCTGCTTGAACTGGAGCGCAACCCCACCGAGCAGGGCGAGCTGGTCAACGACCTGTTCCGCTTCTTTCACAACCTCAAGGGAAACAGTGGCATCATCGGCTTTGCCGAACTGAACAGCCTGACCCACGAGGCGGAAACCCTGCTCAACAACGTGCGCCGGGGCGAAATGACCGGCTCGCACGAACTGGTGGACCTGCTGTTGCTGGTGGTGGACCTGCTGGAGGCCCTGGTGGCGCGCATCGACCCCGCGTCCGGCAACGTCACTCCGTTCGACATTTCAGTCATCCTCGACTGCCTGCGCAAGGCCGTGGCTGGCGGTGATATCACCCTGCCCGAAGGCCTTGGCGGTCGCCGCAACGGCGGACCCGCGCCGGAAGCCGCCTTGGCGGCCAGCGCGGACAGCGCGCCCGGTGCGACCGGTGCAGATGACGATGAAGACGCCCCGTCGCCTCCCGTGGCCCCCGGCTACGACCCCGACGACGTGGCCCTGTTCGTCAACACGGTGCGCCAGCAGATGGACAACGTGGGCGTGGCCCTGAAGACCCTTGCCGCCGACGGTACCCAGCGCGAGTACGTCGACGCCCTGTACCGGTGCCTGGTCACCATCCAGAATTCATCCGGCTACATGGGGCTCGACGATATCCGCGTCTACGCCGAACGCACGGCGGGACTGGTGGACCAGGCGCGCTTTTCGGGCATGGATTTCAGCCTGATGGTGGACCTGATGGAGCAGGAAGCCTCCATCATCGGCGACATGCTGGAAAAGCAGATTGCCCGCATCAGCACGCCCCCCCCGGGTTCGGCACCCGCAGCCGCCCCGGCCCCCGCTCCGGTACCGGCACCCGAGGCCAAGGCCGAGTCCGCCCCTGCACCGCAAGCCAAGGCTGATCCCAAGGTCGATTCCAGCGCCGATTCCAGCGCCGATTCCGAAGACGAGGACGCAGAGGACGAAGATACGGCGGTGGTCACCATTTCCTCGGTGACCGGAACCCCCGCGCCCGCCACGGCGGTGAAGCCCGCCGCGTCCGCCGGGGCCGCACCCGCCGCCCCGGCCACGCCGCCCAAGCCCGCCGCTCCGGCGAAGCCCGCCGCCCCGTCCGCCCCGTCCGCGCCTTCGGCTCCGGCAACCCCGCCTGCCCCGTCCGCCCCCTCGGGTGGTCAGGGTGCAGCCGCGGCGGCGCAGGCCCAGCCGGCCGGCACGGCCAAGGCCTCGTCCACCATCCGCGTGGACCACGAGAAGCTGGACCACCTGATGAACCTCATCGGCGAACTGATCATCAACCGCAACCGCTACACCATGCTGGCCCGCAGGCTGGAGGACGACACCAACGTCGTCATCGCGGAAGTGGCCCAGGACCTGTCCGAAACCACCTACGCCATGGCGCGCATTTCGGACGACCTGCAGGACACCATCATGAAGGTGCGCATGGTGCCGGTGTCGTCGGTGTTCTCGCGCTTTCCGCGCCTGGTGCGCGACCTGTCGCGCAAGAGTGGCAAGGAAGTGGACCTGATCCTGGAAGGCGAGGAAACGGAACTCGACAAGAGCGTGGTTGAAGTCATCGGCGACCCGCTGGTGCACCTCATCCGTAACGCGGTGGACCACGGCGTGGAGTCCGAGGACGAGCGCGTGGCCAAGGGCAAGAAGGCCAAGGGCAAGGTGGTCCTGCGCGCCTACCACAAGGGCAACTCCGTCGCCATCGAGATCGAGGACGACGGCAAGGGCATCGACCCGGAAAAGATGCGCGAAGTGGCCGTGCGCAAGGGCATCATCACCCCCGACGAAGCAAAGGCCATGGACGACCGCGAAGCCATGGAACTCATTTTCGCCCCCGGTTTTTCCTCTGCGGAAAAGATCACCGACATCTCCGGGCGCGGCGTGGGCATGGACGTGGTGCGCACCAACATCAAGAACCTGAAGGGCAGCGTCAGCATCCATTCGGAGATCGGCAAGGGCACCCGTTTCACCCTGTCCCTGCCGCTGACGCTGGCCATCATCGACGCGCTGATGGTCAACGTGGCGGGCGAGATGTACGCCATCCCGCTGGACGCCGTGTCGGAAACCACCAAGATCGAGGCGCGCCGCCTGACGGACGTCAAGGGCCGCAAGGCCGTGACCCTGCGCGGCGAAGTGCTGGGCATCGCCTCGCTGTCCGAACTGCTGGGCCTGCCCAAGGGCGACAAGCAGGAAGTGCTGTCCGTGGTGGTCATTCACGACAACGACCGTCGCCTGGGCCTGGTGGTGGACCGCCTGCTGGAACGGCAGGAAATCGTCATCAAGCCCCTGGGCGCCTACCTTGGCGACCTCAAGGGCATCTCGGGCGCGACCATCATGGGCGACGGCAGCGTCATCCTGATCCTGGACCCGCACGAGGTGTACATGATGGCCACTTCCAAGGCCATCTAGTTCCCGCCCAGCCGTTGCCGCGAAATAAGAACGCCCCCGTCCGGAAGCACCGGGCGGGGGCGTTTGTCTTCGGGATCGGGAGGATGCGTCACATGGGCGCGTGCAAACGCACCACATGGGCCAGGGTGCTGGCCTCGCAGCCGCAGGCCACCATCAGCAGCACCAGGGCGGTAACGATGCCCACCTTGTGGCGCAGCGGCGTGGCGGAGCGGATCACCGTGCCCCACAGGCCGCAGGCGGCCAGCGGCAGTACCAGGGTGCCGATCAGGGGCAGCAACGGGGGCAGGACGGTCAGGTCCGGGCTGGTCAATGTGGCGGCGCGGTACAGCACGTACACGCCCACCGGCAGGGCGCACAGGGTGCCGCCCAGGGCCCAGCGGGCGCATACGCCAAGGGCGTAGTTGTAATAGTCGCGGCCAAAGTCGTCCTTGTCGCGGCGGGTCAGCAGCCAGGCCAGGCACAGCGCCCCGGCGGCACCCGCGGCCACGAAGGCCGACTGCCCCAGCACCGGCCACAGCAGCGAATTGACGGGGGCGGCGAGCAGGGCGTTCATGGTGTCTGCGGGGGGCGCGGCGGAAGGCAGGGGATGCCCCGGCAGCAGCAGGGCGCGGGTCAGGGCGAAGCTGGTCACCGTGGCCTCCAGGCCGCCGATGCCCGCAGCAAGACCCACGAAGCGGTGCATGACCGATCCCCGGATGTGCCGCCACCCGAACAGGTAGATGCCCGCGCAGGCCAGGGTACCCGCCAGCAGGGCGGGCGGGGCCAGCAGGGGCACCCGGAACGGTCCTTCCATCAACTCGGGCTGCATCTGGACCATGCGGACCATGATGGCCCCGGACACCGCCAGCAACACGGCGACGGCAAGGACGGCCAGCAGGGCGCCCTGACGGGCCAGCTTGTCGGGGAATGCGGTGCGCTTGGCCACGGACATGCGCTGCCAGGCCAGGCACAGGAACGGCATGCCGGTGACGGCCAGCAGCAGGCAGGCCAGAATGCCGCCCGGCAGTGCCAGCGACCAGACGGCGGCATCGGGAAACAGGATCATTCGCGAACGCTCCGTTGGGGTGATGCGGCGGCGCGCAAGGGCGTTGCCGCACCGGTCTTTTGCCCCAAAACCGCTTGGGGCGCAAGGCGCGGGCCGGGCGCACCCGCTGCGTGCAGCCGTTTGCGTGTGTGGGGCAGTTGGTCGGGGGGCAGCGGGCCAGGCGGGCCGTCGGTCCGGGCCTTGTGCCCCGTGTGCGCGTCCGGTATGGCCGCCCCGTGTGGCCACGAACGGGGCGGGCCGGTGCCGCTGGCGCGGGCGATACCGCGCGCTGCCCGTCCGGAGCGCGGCGGCGCGTGGATTTCCTTGAAAAAATGGCGGCCATCGCCTATGGAAGGTACAGTTCCGTCAACGTACACGGCCAGTTCGGAGATTCCTCATGCAGCATCGGCGGCTTCGCGCATCGGCGGCATTGCTTGTTCCGGCCCTTCTTTTCGCCATGGTCCTTTGCTCCGGCTGCGCCGGACAGGGCGCGGCGCAGGGCAGTACCGAATGGCGGCTGCGCATGCTGGAGGAAAAGTACCTCTCCTACGAAGAGGCCCGGAAGGCCCGCGACGGCGCGGTGGACGAGCGCCTGCGGGCGCTGGAGGAAAAGCAGGCCGCGCTGTCCGCCCGCGTGGACGGCGACCGCGAATCCGACGGCCGCAGGCTGGACGCGCTGGAAGGCGCACTGGTGAGCGGACGGGGGACTTCTCCTGCATCCACTGCGGCATCGGCCCAGGCTTCATCCGTGGCATCGTCAGGCGATGCCACGGCGGTACCGACTGTCGATGCCGACGACCTTGGCGCAGGCGGACGCCGCATCCAGCCGGAACCCGCCAAGGCCGCATCGCCTGCACCCGCCGCCAAAGCCGCGCAAAAGCCGGAGCCAAAGCCCGCCAAGGGCGTCTCGGACAAGGCCGCCTACGAGTCCGCCCTGAACCTGCTGCAACGCGGCAAGACCGACGAGGCCCGCGTCCGCTTCGAAGGGTTTCTGGGCGACTATCCCAACAGTTCGCTGGTGCCCAACGCCCTGTACTGGAAGGGCGAGGCCCTGTACGCCCAGCGCCGCTACGCCGACGCCATCGTGGCCTTCAAGGAGGTCACGGCGCGCTTTCCCAAGCATCACAAGGCGGCGGATTCGTTGCTCAAGACGGCGCTGGCCTACAAACAGCTGGGCGACGACGAGAACGTGCGCTTCCACCTGAAGGCGCTGCGCGAAGACCACCCGGATTCCACGGCCGCCAAGCTGGCCCGGCAGCGCTTCCCCAACGGGTAGCCTGCCCACGACCCGCCATGGCTTCCCAGCCGCCCGCCCCCGAACGCCCGGATAGCGTGGGCTTTAATACCATGACGCCCGGCCCCGTCAGGCTGCCCGCCTTTGCCGATCTGGATGCGGCGGGCCGCGCCGAATTGTGGGCCGCCCTGGCTTTGCGCCACAGCCCCGGCATCGGGCCGCGCACGGTGCGTCGCCTGCTGGCGGGGCTGGGGTCCGCGCTGGCCGCCGTGCAGGCGGCAGACCGGGGCGGGCACGACTGGGCCGGTGCGGGCGTGCGGCCACACATGGCCGCGCCAGTGGCACGCGGCGCATGGCGCGACACGGCCCGGCAGGAATGGGATGCGGTACGCGCCTGCCGCTGCGGTGTCCTGCTGTGGACCGACCCGCGCTACCCCGCCCGCCTGCGCGAAATTTCCGATGCCCCCGCCGTGCTGTACTGCCGGGGCGATGCCTCTTTGCTGGCCAACCACGCCGTGGCGGTGGTGGGTTCGCGCCTGTCTTCTCGTGCCGGGCGCGGTGTGGCCGCCGACATCGCCTACAGCCTTTCGGCGGCGGGCGTCACCGTGGTTTCCGGCCTTGCACGGGGCATCGACCGCGAGGCCCACGTGGCCGCGCTGGAAGAGGTGGGCTCCACCATCGGCGTGCTGGGCACGGGCATCGACGTGGTCTACCCGCCGGAGCACGCGGAACTCTTCGAGCGCATGGAGGCCACGGGGCTGCTGGTGTCGGAATACGCCCCCGGCACGCTGCCCCTGCCCGCGCATTTTCCCGTGCGCAATCGGATCATCAGCGGGTTTTCCGTGGGGGTGCTGGTGGTGGAGGCGGCGGCCCGCAGCGGCAGCCTGATCACGGCGCGCCTGGCCCTGGAGCAGGGCCGCGAGGTATACGCCGTGCCCGGCCCGGCCACGGCCCAGTATACCTGCGGCTGCCGGGGGCTCATCGAGCAGGGCGCGCGGCCCGTTGCCACGGCGGAAGACATGCTGGTGGACCTGGCCCCGGTGCTGGGCATGGAACTGGCCGCGTTGGCCGCACCGTGCCCGCCTCCGGGTTGGAACGGTTGGGACGACGATCCGCTGGACGAGATATTTCCCCCGGCTGCGTCCGATGATCCAGTTCCTCCATCTGCCCCGTCTGCACCATCTGTCATGACCGGCCCGAATGCGTCGGATGTGCCAGTCATCCCAGTCAGCCCGGTCACCCCAGTCATCCCTGTCATCCCAGTCATGCCTGATAGGCCGGGCACGCCAGACATGCCCGGTACGCCATACACGCCGGGCGGTCCGGAAGCCCAGAGCCCTCCCGTCGTCCTGGACGGTATGGCTGGCAGGGATGTTGTCCGCCCTCCGCTGGAGATTTCCGGCGACAGCGCCGATGTTTCCGCAGGGCAGGACGTGCGGGCACCTTTGGAGCCCGCCGCCGTGCCCGCGCCTGTGGTCCGCCCGGCACCGCGCCCCGCGCGCCCCCGCAGGGCAAGCGCACCCGCTCCGTGCCCGGCCTGTATCGGCGGCGGCATCAGCGGCAGCATCGGCGACGGTCCGGATGACGCCATCCTGGCCTTTCTGCACGGTCGCCCCGGTGCCCACGTGGACGACATCTGCCGTGCGCTGTCCATGGGCGCGGCGGACGTCAGCTGCCGTCTCGTGTTGCTGGAGGTAAAGGGCGGGGTGCGCCGGTTGCCCGGCATGCGCTACGAGCGTATGTAGGGAAACGCGCACCATGTATCCAAACGGCGGGCAGGCGCCCGACCGGGGAAGAATATGCAGAAGATACCGCTCGACCTTGCCACGCCCGGCATGAAACTGGCCAAGCCCGTCACCAAGTCCGACGGGCTGGTGCTGGTGGGCGCCGGCGTTGAACTGACCACCACCATCCTCTCGCGCTTCCGCGCCAGCGGAGTGCAGGCGCTTACCGTACAGGGCCGCCCCGTGGACCTTGGCGACGATGGCGGCAACGATCTGGAACGCATCGCCGGTCGGCTGGACCACCTGTTCCGCAAGCACGGGCAGGACCGGTTCATGGTTACCCTGCGCAACATGCTGCGCCGCTTCTTTGCCGAACGCATCGCCGCCGCCAGGGCGGCGGAAGAGGCCGAGGCCGCCGCCCTCGCCGCCGCCGCAGAGGCCGCGCGCGAAGAGGCGGAGGCCCTGGCCGCGCAGAACCGCATTTCGCTGGTGCCGCTGGTTGATGACGAGCCGGAAGGCGTGCCCGCCAGGCCGGAGCTTTCGGACGGCAACGGCGCGCCGAGGGAGAACGGGCGATGAGCGACGATTTGCGCACCACCTACAAGGGGCGGCTGCTGGCGGTGAAGGACCTGCCCACGCTCCCCACGGCGTTGCAGGAAGTCTCGCGCCTGCTGGAGTTGCCCAACACCACCACCGATCAGGTGGCCAAGGTCATTTCCTTCGATCAGGTGTTGGCGGCCAAGGTGCTGAAGATGGTCAACTCGCCCATCTACGGTTTTCCGGGGCGCATCGGCACGGTAAAGCACGCCCTGGTGCTGCTGGGGTTCAACGTCATCCGGGGGTTGATCATCTCTACCTCGGTCTACGACGACATGAACCGCGCCATGCGCGGCCTGTGGGACCACAGCGTGGGGTGCTCGCTGGCCTGCGGCGAACTGGCCCGCGCGCTGGGCATGAAGGACCCCGAGGAATACGCCGTGGCCGGGCTGCTGCACGACCTCGGCAAGGTGGTGTCGGCCCTGCAATTGCCCGAGGCCAAGGCCAGGGTGGACGCGCTGGTGCAGGAACAGGACCTGCCCTACATCGATGCGGAAACGCAGGTGCTCGGCTTCGGGCACGACCGTATCAACGCCTGGCTGGCGGAACACTGGAACCTGCCCCCGGCCATCCGGGAGGGCATGGCCTTCCACCACAAGCCCATGGGCGCGCGGATATACCCGCAGATGGCCTGCGTGGTGCATGTGGGCAATTTCATGGCCCGGCTGTTCGAATACGGCTCCGGCGGCGACGACAACGTGCCGCAGCTTTCGCCCCACGCGCTGAAGCTGCTGGGCATGAACCAGAGTTCGCTGGAAGCGCTGCTGGACACCCTGTGCGAGAAGTTCGCCGACGCCGGTGAGTTGGGGTTTGCATGACCCGTGACGCCGCCCCGTCGCCTGCCCCGTCACCTGACCAGTCACCCGGGCAGGCGCCCAAGCAATCACCTGACCAGGCGCCCGAGCAATCACCTGACCAGGCGCCCGAGCAATCACCTGACCAGGCGCCCGAGCAATCACCTGACCAGGCGCCCGTGCAGGCTCCTGGCCAGGCGTTGCACCAGTCGTCGGCTTCGTGCCCGCGCCTGGCCCGCGTAACGGGGAGCGCATCGTGAGCACGCGTCCACTGGGGTTCGGCGATACCGCATCGTCGGGCGTGCCGCGCTGCTGGCTGGTCACGGCGGATGTCTGTCTGGCCGCCACGGTGCGCAGCCTGTGGTCAGTTGGAGGCGGCCCGGCGGGGCTGCACCCGGCACCGTCCCGTTCGATGGACTGGCGGGTGTTCGACAACGGGCGGGCCGTGCTGGAGCAGTTCTTTCTCGATCCGCCAGACCTGCTGCTGGTTTCCGCCGCGCTGCCGGACATGTCCGGCGTGTCCCTGATCCAGTTGGTGAAGGGCGAGAACGTGTACCGCCAGGTGGCCACGCTGCTGGCCCTGAACGCGCACGACGTGGCCGGGGTGGACTGGCCGGGCGTGGAGGCCGACGATTTCATGGTGCTGCCCGCCGCCCCGGTGCCGGTTGCCGGTGCGCCGGAGGGCGCGGGGTGCACGCCCCTGCCGCCCCCGCTGGCCACGGAACTCTCGGCGCGCATCGAATTGGCCCTGACCCGCGCGGGCCGCGCCCTGGATGCCAGTCCGCTGACCAGGCTGCCGGGCAACACCTCGATCATCAAGTTCATTCAGGGGCTCATCGACCGGCGCATGGATTTCGCGCTGGCCTACGCCGACCTCGACAACTTCAAGGCCTTCAACGACAAGTACGGTTTTTCGCGCGGCGACGAGGTGCTCATGCTCACCGCACGGCTGCTGGCCACCACGGTGCGCGAGGTGCGGGGCCAACCCGCCTTTGTGGGCCACGTGGGCGGCGACGACTATGTGTTCGTGACGCCCGTGGACGAGGCGGAAGACGCCTGCCGCCGGGTGGTGGGGGCCTTTGACGCCATCGTGCCCGGCTTCTACGATGCGGATGATCGCGAGCGCGGGGCCATCGTGGCCCACGACAGGCAGGGGCAGGTGCGCACCTTTCCGTTGATGGCCGTGTCCATCGCCGTGGTGTGCAACCGGCCCAGTGCGGGGCTTTCGCTGGCCCACTACGGCGAGGCCTCGTACCGGGCCAGCCAGGTCAAGAAGCTGGCCAAGGACAGGACGGGCAGTTGCTATGTCTTCGACCGGCGACAGGCGTGACGGCAGCGGGCGTGTTCGGGGCGCCGCCGACCCGTTGACGCGGGGAGGCAAGGCGGCTTCCCGCGAATTGTCCCCCGTTGCCGCCCGGTCCGCCCACTTTTCCGACGCCGCTTCTCCCGGCACCGTTTCTCCGGGCGACGGTCCGCTTTCTGCCGCCCGCGCGGAACTGCTGGAGATGTTCCTGGCCCATCTGGGCATGGAAAAGGGCTACGCCGATGCCACCGTGACCGCCTACGGTACGGACATGGACCAGTTCGCGGCGTTTCTGGAGGGCATGGGCGACGGCCCGGCCATACCCGGCAGGCCGCCCTTGCCGATTCCCGCGTCGTCCGCTGCCTCTCTCTCGCTGGATACCCCGGAACACATCACCAAGCGGCACGTGCAGCGGTTTTTGGCCGAACTGCACCGCCAGCGCATCGCCAAGTCCAGCGTGTCGCGCAAGCTGTCGGCATTGCGGGCGTTCTTCCGCTTTCTGCTGCGGCTGCGGCGGCTCACGGCGGACCCCACGGCGGGGGTGCACAATCCCAAACAGGAACAGCGCCACCCCCACGCCCTGAACGTGGACCAGGCCTTTGCCCTGCTGGACGAGCGGCGGCAGCGCAAGGCCCTGACCGCTGCCCATGCCACGGATCGCGCCGGACAGGCCGGTGATTTCGGCCCCGCCGACGCGGCCTTGCTGACGCGCGACCTGGCGCTGGCCGAACTGTTGTACGGCTCCGGCTTGCGCGTGTCCGAGGCGCTGGACCTGAATGTGCTGGATGCGGACCCGGCATCGGGCGTGGTGCGGGTGATGGGCAAGGGCGGGCGCGAACGCATGAGCCCGCTCAGCGATACCGCCCGCAACGCGCTGGCGGCCTGGCTGGCGGTGCGCCACTTGGTGGACGAGAGCCGGGGAGAACCCGCCCTGTTCCTGGGTGCGCGGGGTGGCCGCCTGAACCGGCGGCAGGCCGCACGGATCATCGAGGCGTTGTGCCTGCGGGCCGGGCTGCCGCAGGCCATATCCCCGCACGGGCTGCGCCACTCTTTCGCCACCCATCTGCTGGAGGCCGGGGCAGACCTGCGCAGCGTGCAGGAACTGCTGGGCCATGCCCGGCTTTCCACCACCCAGCGCTACACCCACCTGACCCTTTCGCGCCTGGTGGACGTGTACGACCGGGCGCACCCCCGTTCCGACCTTGCGTCGCCAGCGGGCAAGACGTCGCAACCAAAGTCCGCCGCTGCGCCGGAAAAACCGGCCCGCGCCGCCACGCCCCGCAAGGGCGAAAAGGCCACGCCCAAGCGGTAGGGGTTTTTTCCCCTTTTCCGTTCGCCAACGAAAAAGGGCCGGAACCTTGCGGGGTTCCGGCCCGATGTATTTGGGCAGGGGCACATTGTGGGCGTTGCGGAAATTCCGCCCACCGGCAAGGTTGCCGAGCCGGTTGCGTCGGGACGCACGCATGGTGCGTGACCGGGGCAGGCGGTGCCGCCTGGCGCCCTCCGGGAGCGAAGGCCGCAACGCCTACGCGCGCAGCATGCCCAGGCGCTTGGAGATGGCTTCCTCGAACTCCTGCTGGAGCGAGGACACCAGTTCGTGCACCGACAGGATGCGGTCCACGCGGAACACGTTGGCGCCGGAGAAGGCAAACCCCTTCTCCAGGTTGCCCCTCATGGCGTTGATCAGCGCGGCGGCGATGCAGTACGGGGTCTGTTCCTGCTCGCAGGTGCTGATGCACTTGAACACGCACTTGAAGGGCTTTTTCGCGCCTTCGCGCATGGCGTCGATGAACGAGTTGCCGATGGCGCGGCCAGGCATGCCCACGGGGCTCTTGATGATGGTCACGTCCTGTTCGGTGGCGTCCACGTAGGCCTGCTTGAAGCGGTCGTCGGCATCGCATTCGTGGGTGGCCACGAAGCGGGTGCCCATCTGCACGCCGGCGGCGCCCAGTTCCATGAACCGGGTGATGTCTTCACCGGTGTACACGCCGCCTGCGGCGATGACCGGAATGCGGCGGCCCTTCTGGTCCTCGAAGGGTTTCACCGCCTCCACCACCTGCGGGATGACCGCTTCCAGCGAATGGCCGGGGTCGTCAATCTCCTCGGCCTTGAAGCCGAGGTGCCCGCCCGCCTTGGGGCCTTCCACCACGAAGGCGTCGGGCATGTAGTCGAAGCGGGATATCCACTTCTTGGCGATGACCGAGGCCGCACGGGCGGACGACACGATGGGCACGAGCTTGGTGCGGAATTCTTCCTTCTTCTGGTCGCAGGCCTCGCGCAGGTGTCTGGGCAGGTCCAGCGGCAGGCCAGCGCCGGAGAAGATGATGTCGGCCCTCTCCTCGATGGAGGTGCGGACCATTTCGCCAAAGGTGGTCAGGGCCACCATGATGTTCACGCCCACGATGCCCTGGGTCAGTTCGCGGGCTTTCTGCAACTCGCGGCGCAGGGCGCGGACATTGGCTTCGATGGGGTTCTTGGCAACGTCGGGCTCTTTCATCCCGATCATGGCGGCGGCGATGACGCCGATGCCGCCTTCGTTGGCCACTGCGGACGCCAGGCGCGACAGCGAGATGCCGACGCCCATGCCGCCTTGCACGATAGGTATGCGGGCGACCAGGTCGCCGATGTTCAGGGTCGGAAAAGGCATGATTCAGTCCTCCGGTGCGGTGCGTGCGTGCCGGTGAAGGCACGCGGTATGAACCGGGCCCGCGTGCATGCCGGTGGCATGGGAGTGGGCGCTCCGGTGTGCCGCCATGCGCGGGCGGCGCGCGGAAGACGCACGATCCGGCGGCATGGCCGGATTTCACGCGGTCTCCGTGGGCTGCATCGGAGGCTTTCGGGCAGCAAACGCTGGGTGGCGTCGTGCGGTACGGTGGCGGCGGTGCGTTTTTTCCCGTGCAGTCCCCACTGCACGGGCGCATGCGCCGCCGGGCCGTGACCGGGCGGACGCCGCGCTGGCGGCGCGGAAGGGCCGATGCGGCCCGTTCCCTCAGGCACGCATTTTACACAGTTTCGTGCAAGAGCACCAGTCGCAATGTTTGCCGTCGCGCGGCAGCAGCAACGGCGCTTCGGCCATGTGCCGCAACAGAAAGGCGAGCAGGGCGGGAATGCGGGTGGTGATGGCCGCATCGCGGGTTTCGTCGTCCACGCCGTCGCCGAACAGGGGCAGTTCCTGCCCGGCATCCCGCAGGATGACCCAGGCGGCGTCGTGCACGTCACGCCCGGACTGCTGGCCGTACATGTGGACATATGCCGGAAGCTGCACGCCGTGCAGGGCGGCGGCCACGTCGGCCAGCAGGTCGGGGTCGCGGTCGGGGGTCCATATCTCCATGCGTTCCCACAGCGCCTCGTCGGACCATGCGGAGGGCTTCCATTCCACCTTGCCGGTCTTGTAGTCCAGGATCACCGCGCCTTCACCGTCCTCGAATCCGCGCAGGTCCACCCGGTCCACCCGGCCATGCAGGCGGCGCACGCGACGCCCCGCGCTGCCCGGCACGTCGATGGTGGCCTCCACCGATTCCTCCAGTTCCAGCACGGTGAACCGTTCCGGCTGGCGGGACAGGTAGCGGCCAAGGCGTTCCGGCCCGGCCACTTCCAGCATCAGCAGGGCGTCGGGCGGCAACTGGGCGGAAAGGCCCGAGGCCCCCAGCCGTTGCAGGAACAGGCGGGTGAGGTGTTCGGCGGAAAGTTCGTTGCGGCGCACCTCGCGCCCCTTGTGGGACAGGTGGAAGTCCAGCAGCACCTTGTGCAGCAGGTCGCCCACGGCAATGGGGTCGTCGCCTTCGTTCACCTCGTCCGGCGGGGCCAGCCCGGCCAGCCGCTCGTGAAAGAAGCGCACCGGGCAGGTCAGCCAGGCGTCGAGGGTGGAAGGCGATACGGGCGCGTCCAGCAGCCGCTCCAGCGCATCGTTGATGGCGGGGGTGCGTTCCATGGGGCGCGGCGCGGAACGGAACGGGCGCACCGTGCACGCCACGGCATGCAGCGGGGGCTGGCCTGGTGAAAGCAGTCCGCCTCGCGCGCGTTCCTCGCGCCACAGCAGTTCTTCCACGAAGCGGCTGCGGATCTTCTTTTCGTCCAGCAGGCCGCTGCGGTCCACGCCGGTCTGGTAGCACAGCACTGCCTGTTCCGCCCCGGCCAGCAGGCGGTGGAAGTTGTGCGCGGCCACCCGCTCGCGGCGGCGCGAATCGGGCAGCCCGGCCATGGCGCGCAGGCTGTCGGGCAGCAGCGGGTCGTGCCCCGGCGCGCCGGGCAGGCGGTCTTCGGTGGCGTCCAGCACGATGACCCGGCGAAAGCGCAGCAGGCGGGTTTCCAGCATGCCCAGCACCTGCAACCCGGCCAGCGGCGTGGCCTCGAAGGGTACGCGCTCCTCGCGCAGGGTTTCGCGCAGGATGGTGTGCAGCACCTCGCGCGGGAAGGGCGTGTCCGCCAGTTCGCAGTCGCGCAGGGCGGGAATGACCCGCTGCATGAGCCGGAACAGGCATTCCGCGTCGATGGGAAAGCGCTCCCACAGGGTGCCGCCGTGGGCCAGCAGCAGGTCGCACAGCGCACCCACCACATCGGCCACGCGGGCCGGGGTGTCCGCCGTTTCCCAGCGGGTCAGGCACAGGTCCAGCACGCGGTGCAGCAGGTCGGCTGCCGGGCCGTGTTCGCCGCCGGGGGCCTTCTGGGCCACCTGGCGGGCCAGCGCGCGCGGGTCCACGAAGCTGGCCCCGCCGCGCACCACGTTTTCCATGAGGTGGAACAGGTCGCGCAGGGGGCGTTCGCCGTCCAGTTCCAGCATCTTCAGGTACGGGTGGCGGATGCACTCGATGACCGTGCGCCAGTGGTAGCACAGGACGGACGGCGCGGTGCCCGCACCGCCCAAGGTGGGGACGAACATTTCATCCGATCCTGCCTCCGGCCCTTCTTCCAGCCCTTCTTCCGGCAAGGACAGTGAGGTGGCGGGCCGGGCGGTCTCCTGCAGGCGCATCAGGGTTTCCACCAGCCGCACCAGCGTGGAGCGCACCAGCGGGTACCCCATGGAGATGTTCACGTCCTTGTCCGGCAGGTGGTGCAGCACGGGCATGAGCAGCCCGGTGTCGGGCAGCACCACCGCCGTGCCCGCCAGTTCGTCGGCGTCCGGCGCGGGAAGGGCAGAACCTTCGGTGCTTTCGATTGCTGGCGTTAGACTCGATTCCTTCAAATTGCCGGATCGGGCCGCGTTGTCGGAAGAAGTGCCCCCGCCATCGTTGCCGGGGCCGCGCGTCCCTTGCTTTTCGGCGCGCAGTTCCTTTTCCATGACCAGCAATTGCGAATGCAGGTCGTAACCTTCATGAAAGGTGATCGACGGGGTGTGCCCGGACGACGGGCAGGCCAGTGCGGCCCCGGCCCGCCACGCGGTCAGCCAGCGCACGTGATCCTCGCAGGTCCAGTGCACCGGGCGCGCGCCCAGTTCCGCAACGGCTGCGTCGGTGTGCAGGCACACCGTGGCCTCTTCGTGCCGCCACAGGTGCAGGAACAGCGCTTCTTCCGTGCCGGTGAGGGTGGAGAACCCGGCCACGAACAGCCGTTTGCCCGCCAGCAGCGGGGGCAGGGTGAAGCCGTCGGGGCGTTCGGCGGCGCGGCCCGTTTCGGCGGGGCCGGGCAGCAGGCGCACGGAGCGAAAGGCGTCGAAGCCCGGCGTGGTCCAGCCGCGCTCGGTCAGTGCCGTTGCGTATGCCTCGTGGATGCGGCCCAGCGCGCCCAGCAGGGCGGCGGCAAAGGGGGCCACCTGGCCTTCCATGTACTGGTAGTCTTCCGGCACGCGGTCCTGAACGAAGAATTCCTCCATCAGCGCGGCAAGGCGCACGCCCCACGGAAAGAACCGGCGCTGGTCCGTGGCGGCCAGGTGCTCGTACAGTTCATCGCCGGGGCGGGCCAGGCCGCGCACGCAGTCCATGAGCAGGCCCACCCGGTCCAGCAGGGGGATGGGCCGGGCCGGGCGCGCCGTGGGGTCTTCTGCGTGGGCGCGCAGCAGGGTGAACATCTGGCGCACCGTGAACACGCGGGGCAGCAGGCAGGGCCGGGCAATGCCGGGGGCGCGGCGGATGCGGTCCACAAGGTAGCGGCCCGGGCGACCATGCGGAAAGACGAACACGGCATCGCCGGGGCGACCGCCGGTGACCTCGATGAGCGTATCGGTAAGCCCGGCCAGGAAGTCCGTATCCCACGGAAAGATCAGGAACGGGCGCGGGCCCCTGCTAGCATGGGCAGCATGCGGAGCATGGGGTGCGCGCGGCGCGGTGCGCCGGGCGGTGGTGCGCTTGGGCCGGGAGGCGGACGGTACGCCGGGCATGAGGATATCGTCTGGACCGGTCACGGGCGGTGTCCTTCATTGGGATCGTTCCGGGTGGCGTCGTTCCGGGTGGCGTCGGTGGTGCGCAGTTCCACGGGCCGCACCGTGCGCCCGTCAAGGTACACCAGCACGCCGCGCACACCGCCGGGGCCGCGTCCGGTGCCCTCGGCCAGCAGGCCGAGGTAGCGGCGCACCTGGGCCACGTGGTCGTCGGAGGGGCGGCCCGTCTTCCATTCCACCACGGTGCAGGTTTCCCCGTCGTCCACCATGAGGTCGGTGCGGTGGATGCTGCCCTGCGCGTCCATGATGGACTGTTCCGGCACGCCATGGGTGAACCAGTGCCCGGCCTGCGGCAGCGCCGCCAGCCACGCCAGCATGGCGGTGAGTTCGCCCGCGGTGGCCTCCGGTTCCGGCACCGGCAGGGGGAAGGCGCGCATGCCGTGGGCCACGGCGCGGGCGGCGTCCTGGTCCGGGGCGCCGGTAAGGCGCAGCTGTTCCAGGCAGGCGTGTACCAGCATGCCGCGCCGTCGCTCGGTGAAGGTGAATTCCTCCAGCTGGTTGCGGAAAATCTTCAGGCGCGGCAGCCATTGCATGGGCCGCCACGGGGCGGCGTCCGGCAGAGGTGTCGGCGTTGCCTCGGACGATGCGGGCGGTACGTCCTGCCCATTTTCTTCCTGCTGCGCCACCGGCCGAGCCGTTTCCTCCTGCGATGCTTCCCGCGCCGGGGGCACCGCGCCTGCCACGTACGCCTGCTCCGTGTCGATGTCGCACCCGGTCAGCAGGGCGCGCACTCCGGCCAGCAGCGAAGAGTTCCGTTCCGCGAACGGGGTGGAGGTAACGTAGGCATGCAGTTCGTCCACGGGCCGCGTCCAGCCCACGTAGAGCAGGTGCAGCTTTTCGGCTGCTGCTGCCGCCTGCGCGTGGTGATAGCGGTCGCCCATTTCCGGGCACAGCGGGGCCAGCAGCGGCTGGCCGTCCAGTTCCGCCACCACCAGCGGCGGGTCGGTGCGGTCCGGCTGATGATGGAAGGGGATGACCACCACCGGAAATTCCAGCCCTTTGGACTTGTGCATGGTCATCACCCGCACGGCGTCCATGGCTTCCGGCATGGGCACCTTTTCCTCGCCGCCGCTTTCGACCCAGAACTCCAGAAAGGTGGCCAGCGAGGTGAGCCCGCGCGACTCCGCATTGTGCACCACCTCCAGAAAGCGGCGCACGTAGCCGATGTCCTCCGGGTGGCGTTGCGCCACGCGGAAGCGCTCGAAGATTTCGCGTACCGTGTCATAGGGGCCCATCAGTCCGGCACGGGCGTAGAACGGGGCCAGCCACGTTTCCCATGCCACGGGGAAGGTGGCGCGAAAATCGGCCAGCAGCCCCTTGCCGCCGCGCGGGTCGTCGGCGGGACGGGCGCAGCGGTCGGCCAGCCAGTCGCGCAGCGCACGGTCGGAAAGGCCGCTGATGCCGCCGAACAACTCGCAGCCGGTCAGCACTTCCCACAGGGCCAGCGCGTTGGGCGGGTAGTCCAGGAATGTCAGCAGGGCCACGGTCTGCGTCACCAGCGGATGGTCGGCCAGACGCAGGCTGTTTTCGGTCACCACCGGTACGCCCCAGTCCATGAGCCACGAGGCCACCAGCGCGGATTCGTCGTTCTTGCGCACCAGCACGGCCACGTCGCGCCACGGGCGGCGGGCGGCCAGATCGTCCATGAACAGCGCCCGCAGTTGCTGGCGCACCTTGTCGCGTAGGTCTCCGTTGTCCTCGCCGTGCACGGGGACGATGCGCACCAGCCCGCCCTGGGCCGATGCCCTGTCCGGAACCCCCTGCGCCGCCCCGGCAAAGGCCCGCGCCACCGACGCGGCGGCCTCGTCCAGCACGTGGGCTGGCGTCTTGTCGCCCAGCATGGCCGACAGCACCCCCCGTGCGCGCAGCGGGTCGTCCAGTTGCGCGAACACGGTGTTGTTGTGCTGCACGATGGCCACGCGGCTGCGCCAGTTGCGGGGCAGGGTTTCCTGCCGGGGATCGGGCACGATGGCGGTGAGCGCGGGCGATGCCAGAATGTCGTCGAACAGGTCGGAATCGCCGCCGCGCCAGCCGTAGATGGCCTGCTTCACGTCGCCCACCCAGGTCAGCCCGCCGCCGCGCGACAGGCATTCCACGGCCAGCGGCTCGATGGCGGCCCACTGGTCGCGGCTGGTGTCCTGAAATTCGTCGACAAGGATGTGCGCAAGGCGCGTGCCCATGCGGCAGAAGGCTTCCGACACGCCGAACTCGCCGTTCAGCACGTCGCGGGCGTGCAGGGGGATGAGCGGTTGGGGCAGCTTGCCCTCGCGCCGCTGGAAGTCGGGCAGGTGCGCGGCCATGGCCCGGGCCAGACCGGCCAGCGGGGCCACCTGCAAGGCGCGCTGGATGAGCCGCCCGCGCACGGCAAAGTCGTTGCAGGCGTCGCGCCAGGCGTCGAAGGCCGCGCGGGCCTCGTCGCTGCCCTTGCCTTTTGACGCCTTCAGCAGGCAGTCGTCCAGCCCGCCCTTGTCCAGATAGGCAGACTTGGACAGTGGGGAAAAGGCGCTGTTTTCCACGCACTTGTCCAGAAATTTGTGCAGGTTGGCGGCGGCGGAAAGTTGTTCATCGGCCAGGATGCGCGACAGGGTTGCGGTGGCGTCCTGCATGTCCGCGTGGATGGCAACCAGCTTGGCCGCCAGAGCCTCGGTGTCCACATCGGGTAGGCCGCCCCGGTGAGGGATGCCGGGGCTTTCATCGAAGGGGTCTGGGCCGGCAGTTAAGAGGGCTGGGCCAGACATGCCACCCTCCGCCAGATGCAACTGCAAGAGCTGCGAAAGGCGCACCCGCAGCCCCGCCCCAACGGTGAAGCCCTTGAGGTCGGTGTGGAACAGCAGCAGGCGGCAGGCGTCGCGCACGTCGTCGCGCAACTGCACATCGCCCCGGCGGGCGCGGTCCAGAATCAGGTCGTACAGCGGCTCGAAGTATTCGTCGGGCGAGAAGGCGGGCTCGAAGTCGGGCGGCAGGGACAGTTCCAGCGCAGCCAGACGCACCAGCATGGTCAGCAGGCTGTCGATGGTGCGGATGTTCAGCGCGCCGTAGCGCCGCAGGATGATGTCCACCCAGCGGGCCGCGCGGGCCGGGGGCCACGCCCCGTCGTTTCCGTCTTTCCGGGCCTGGGCCGGATCGGCCAGGGCATGTTCCTTGAGCAGGCGGATGACCCGCTCCTTCATCTCCGACGCGGCCTTGTTGGTGAAGGTCACTGCCAGGATGTCCGGCCAGCAGTGCCCGCCCTCCACGGCCAGCGCACAGGCCCGTCCGTCCTCGTCGCGGGCGTCCGCCAGCAACGACAGGAATCGCCGGGTCAGGGTGTAGGTTTTTCCCGATCCGGCGGAGGCCTTGATCTGCGTCAGCGTTGGCGTGGGCATGGGTGGGATTCTTGACTATTGGGAATTAGCGATTTGGAAAAGGCAGACAAGGTTATTGTGTATGAGCGCGCCACCGTTTCCGGGCGGGGATTTCGTCGTCTGGCAAGGAAGCCCCGTGTTCCGCGGCAATAGGTCACACCGCTGCCTTTCTGACCGTGCCCGGACGACAGGATTTCGGGCCTCCGGCAAGGAAGATGAGCCTTCCGCGACGGGAGCGTACTCTTCCCGTACGTGACCGGAGCGGAAGGCGAAATCTGACGCCGCCGGAGGTCCGAAGGACGGAGTACGGGCGCGGTCAAATGGGGCAGGCTCGGGTGGTATCCGGCACCATCCCCGCCAGATCCACCTGACCGGTGGACTCCAGCACCGCCCGCCAGTAGTCGGACGCCACGTTCAGCTTGCGCCGGGTGCGCGTCACCAGATCCAGCGGCAGGTGCACGTACCGGTCCATCAGCTTGGACACCACCATGCCGGTGCGCCCGGCCATGGCGGCATGCACGGCGTGCTGGCCCAGAAAGCCGCAGTATACGCGGTCGTTGGCATTGGCGGGCACGGAACGGATGATGTAGCTGGGGTCGATGTACTTCAGCGAGTAGGGCAGCGCCCGTTCATCGCAGTAGCGCTTGATTTCGGTGCGCAGCAGGGTGGCAATGTCCCCGAGGATGGGGTTGCCCGAGGCGTCGGTTTCTCCGGTGCCTTCCAGCAGGTGCTGGCCCGCGCCTTCGGCCACCACGATGACGGCATGGGCGCGCGAGCGCAGCCGCTTTTCCAGCGCGGGCAAAAGCCCCCCTTCGCCGTGCAGCGAAAAGCGCACCTCGGGAATGAGCACGAAGTTCACTTCCTTCAGCGAAAGGGTGGCGTGCGCGGCGATGAAGCCCGACTCGCGCCCCATCAGCTTGACCAGGCCCACGCCGTTCATGGCCCCCAGCGCCTCGACGTGGGCGCACTGGATGGCTTCCGTGGCCTTGTACACGGCGGTTTCGAAGCCGAACGACTGGCTGATGAAATTGATGTCGTTGTCGATGGTCTTGGGGATGCCGATGACCGAGATGCGCAGGTTGCGCCGCGCGATTTCGGCCACGATGCCCGATGCCGCGCGCATGGTGCCGTCGCCGCCGATCATGAACAGGGCGCTGACGTTCATGCGTTCCAGCGCGTCCACCACTTCTTCGGGCGACTGCGGCCCGCGCGACGAGGCCAGGATGGTGCCGCCGAACTGGTGGATGTCCGACACCTTGTCCGGGGTCAGTTCCATGAATTCGTGGCGGTACTTGGGGATGAACCCTTCAAGCCCGTAGCGGATGCCGATGACGGCGGGCACGTTGTAGGCGTGGTACGCCTCCATGACGATGGCCCGGATCACGTCGTTGATGCCGGGGCACAGGCCGCCGCAGGTGACGATGGCGCACTTGGTCTTGGAAGAGTCGAAATACAGGTGGCTGCGCGGCCCGGCGGATTCGAACAGCAGGGGCACCGATTCCGCGCCCAGTTCGGCGATGTGCTCGCGGTCGAGAAACAGGGGGATGCCCTGTTCGTCGGCGTAATTGCCGTAGCAGAGCGGCGTGGGAATCTTGGCCTGCCCCAGGACGGGGATGGAGGTATCCAGTTGCAGGGTGCCGTTGTCGTAAAGGGTCGAGGGCATGCGGTCTGTCCTCCAGTGAGGGCAATGAGGGCAATTGGGAAGATTGGCGCGTTTGGAACGATCGAGGCGGATGGGAGCGGCCTGGGCGGTTTGGCGGGTGTGGCCGAAACCGCGCGATGTGACGGCGTGGGCCGCGTGGGGGCGCGTTTTCGTGCGCCATGCACCGGGTATACCCCTACAAGGTAGCACGGCGGGGAACATAAGGCCAGTCCGCGCGATCGGCGCATCCGACCGTCACGGGCGCGCAACGGGGACGCGACAGGGCGTGGCCGTCCCCGCTCCGGCGGACGGAGCAAACGGGGAGGGCCAGACAGGCAGGGACAGGCAGGCAGGGCCAGACAGGCAGGGGCGGCCAGCCAGTGCCGTCCGCCCCGTTGCATGCTTCGGTCAGCCAGCCCTTCCGTGCGGGAAAGGCCGCGTTTGCCGAACTGTCGCCGTGATTACCAGGGGGTCGTGGGGTACTGCATGCCAAGCTGGGTATCCAGCATGGCCCGCGATGTTTCGCGCAGCACGACCGCGTTGTGCCGGGCGCACTTGTCGCAGCCGATGCCGGGCAGCGCGGACACCGCGTAGCGCACGCAGCTTCCGGCCAGTTCCAGCAGGCTGTTGCCCAGAGAGGTGAGCACGCAGTAGTTCTTCCACACGTACAGCATTTCGTCGCGCACGCGGGTGCGCACCACGCCGTCGCCGTTCAGGTCGAAGTCCTCGATTTCGGGCCGCAGGACAAAGGCGTCCTGCGCGCAGGCGCGGGCCTGCGGCACCACGGCTACGTTCCAGTCGAACATCACCGCGCGGCGGATGCGGCGGCACAGGTCGTGCCCGGTGAAGGCGTCGCCGTGAAAGCGTTCATCCAGCGGACCCAGCTTGCGCAGGGCAGCGGTCTTCACGGCGGCGAAGGCCAGCGAGACGGCCTGCACGCGGGTGGGCTGCTGGAAGTGCTTTTCGCCGTAGGCGGGCCAGTTGAACCAGGTGCGCGGCAGGCGGCCCGGCAGCCCGCTGAGGCGGGCCAGCTTCACGATCAGGCCGGGCAGGCGGGCGGCGCCGCGCAACACGGCGTCCTTGGGGCCGGTGACCATGCCGCCCGCCACCATGCAGGCGGGGGTGGTATCCATATGCTCCGCCAGGCGGCGGGCCGCGCCGGGGCACAGGGTGACGGCGGGGTCCACGAAAATGATCACGTCGCCGCTGGCGCGGGCCACGCCCAGGTTGGCGGCGGCGGCGAAACCGGTGCCCGCCGGGGCTTCGACGATGACGGCTTCGGGCGCGATGTCGCGCGCGTTGCGAATGGTGGCGTCGGTGGAGGCGCGGTCCACCACGATGATGTCGGCGGATTCGGCAAGGCCCGTCATTTCGGCCGCAGCGGCGCGGACCGAGGCAAGACAGTCGCCGATGTACTTCGCCGCGTTGGCGGCGACGATGACGAACGAGAGCTTCATGCGGGGTTCCTTCGGGGCTGTTGTGCGTTGGAGCGGTGTCGTCGTTGCCGCAAGGGCGCGCGTCGGGCGTGGCCCGACTGGCCGGTCTGGCCGATCTGGCCGGTCGGGCTGGTCGGCTTGGCCCGTGCGGGCGGAGGCTGGCCGACTAGCGGGCCAGGCCCAACTCGGCTGCGCGCTGCGTCATGGCCTCGATGGCGATGGTCAGGAACTCGCCAAGCTCAAGGCCGATGGCCTCGCACTCGCGGATCCTTTCGCGGCTGACGCTGGCGGCGAACGCCTTGTCCTTCATCTTCTTCTTCAGGCTGGAGGCCTGCATGCCGTCCATGCCGGTGGGGCGCACCAGCGCGGCGGCGCTGACCAGGCCGGTCACGCTTTCGCCGCAGCGCAGGGCACGGTCAAACAGGCTGGCCGGTTCGCGCCCGGTGCATTCGCTGTTGTGGGCCACGATGGCCTGCACGGCCTCTGGCGGCAGTCCGTCGCCAATGAGGTCCACGGCCACAAGGCCGTGTCGTTCGGGGGTATCCTTGGTGAGCGGGTAGTCGATGTCGTGCAGCAGCCCGGCCAGGCCCCACAGGTCGGCGTCCTGCCCGAAACGGGCGGCCAGGCCGCGCATGACGGCTTCGGTGGCCAGGGCATGCTGGACAAGGTGGGGTTCCGGGTTGTGCGAACGCAGCAGGTCGATGGCTTCGGCGCGAGGGAGCATGGCGGCCTCCGGAAAACAGGCTTCGTGAAACGGGTCACATGGTCTGTGGACCTTGTACGGTACGAGCACGGGCGTTGCAACAGCCGGGAACTCGCACAGGCCGAAGGGGGGCGCCGCCGCCGGGGCCGCGCGGGGCGCGGCTTTGTTGACACGTGCCCCATAAAAGCGGAAAAGAGGAGGTTATTTCGCCAAGGAAGGCGGAGATGGCCGCCACGCGGCCATGCGGCGTAATCCGTTCGCACCCCCTTCCGCCGGAATGTTTCCGGACGGGCGTCAACCGGCTGAAACCGGCGAGCACGATGGAACGAATACTCGGCATCAAGTTCCGTGAATACGGACAGATATACTATTTTCTTTGTGGTGGTCAGCCCGTTGCCGTGAGCGACAGGGTGATCGTGGAAACCGACCAGGGCCAGGGCATCGGCGAGGTTGTTGCCCTGCGCGACGACCTGCCCGAAGACGCGGGCGAGACCGAGGGCGACCTTCGCCCCATCATGCGCGTGGCGAGCGGCGAGGACCTGGAGCAGGCGGCGGAGAACGAGAAGCTGGGCGACGAGGCCCGCGCCTTCTGCAACGAATGCATCCGGGGCCGCGACCTGGAGATGAAGCTGGTGGACGTGGAGGTGTTCTTCGACCGCAGCAAGATCATCTTCTATTTCACCGCGCCGACCCGCATCGACTTCCGCGAACTGGTCAAGGACCTGGTCAAGAACTACCGCACCCGCATAGAGCTGCGCCAGATCGGCGTGCGCCACGAAACGCAGATGATCGGCGCGGTGGGCAACTGCGGCATGGTCTGCTGCTGCCGCCGGTTCTTGCGCAAGTTTGCCCCGGTAACCATCAAGATGGCCAAGGAGCAGAACCTGTTCCTGAACCCGGCCAAGATTTCGGGCATTTGCGGGCGCCTGCTGTGCTGCCTGAGCTACGAGCAGGAAAACTACGAGGAATTCCACCGGCGTTGCCCGCGCCTTGGCAAGAAGTACCTGACCTCGCGCGGCGCGGTGAAGGTGCTGCGGGCCAACATGTTCCGGAGCAGCCTGGCCCTGCTGACCGAGTCCAACGAAGAGGTCGAGGTCACGCTGGAAGAATGGCAGCAGATGGAGCCGCGTCGGCCCGATCAGGGGGGCGGCGGCCCCGGTGGCAACATGACGCGCCCCGAGGGACACCCCGAGCGCCGCGTGGACGGGCCGGAAGGCCAGCCGCGTGAAGGTCGTGATGGGCGCAGGCCCGAGCGTGGGGACCGCCCCGAGCGCTCTGATCGTCCTGACCGTCCTGACCGGGGTGACCGTCAGGAGCGAGCGGATCGCCCAGATCGCCCAGATCGCCCAGACCGGCCAGACCGGCCCGACCGGCGCGATGGCCGTGCCCCGCAGGCTCCATCCGACCTGCCTGTTGCCCATGGCGCCCTGCGCCCCATGGGCGAGGCCGCCCCGGCGGGCAGCATCGCCCAGGCCGAGTTTTCCGCAACCTTCGATACATTCATGAGCGGCGGCCCCGCCCCACAGGCTCAAGGGGCGGATGCCCCGCAGACCGTCGCGGAGCCCCCCGTGCCCCTTGCGGGTGACGGCGTGGCGCCTGTTCCGGCGGACGCGGCTGGCCCGGTGGCTTCGGCCTCGGGTGGCGAAGAGGTTGCCCCTGCGGCAGCGATGCCAGATGCCTCAGCCGGTACCGTCAGCGGCGTTGCGCCGCAGGCCCCCGGCGTGGGGGCGGCGGCGTCCGACGCGGTTGAGCCCGCGCCTCCTGCCGCGTCGGCGCCTTCCGCACCGGCTGCGGAAGTGGCCCCCCCCGTGGCGGGAGCACCGGCGGCCATCGCGATGCCGCGCGCGCGCGGCCCGCTGAAAAACACCGATCCGGCCACCTTGCGTTCCAGCCGGGGGCGGCGCAAGCGCAAGCGGCGTCCTTCCGGACCTCGCAATGAGGGTGACGGGGGCGGCGGGGGCGGCTCCGGGGGCGGTCCTGTCGGCGGCTCCGGCAGCGAATAACTGACGGCACCCGCAGATTCCGGCCTCCACCCGTCAGGGGCAGGGGCCGACGACCTTACAGGCAACAGTTTCCGCCCCCGGCGCGTGCCGGGGGCGGCCATCATATCGGAACAGCGGCGCGGCAGGCCCGCGCCGCCCGCAGCGCCCGAATCGGGAGACTCACGTGGACCGTTTCTACATCACCACACCCATCTACTACGTCAACGCCAAGCCGCATCTCGGCCATGCCTACACCACCATCGTGGCCGATTCGCTGCGCCGCTTCCACCGCCTGCTGGGCAAGGACACCTATTTTCTTACCGGCACCGACGAGCACGGCGACAAGATCGTGCAGGCCGCCGAAAAGGCCGGGTGTTCGCCGCAGGAATTCGTGGACGGCGTGAGCACGCAGTTTCGCGACCTGTGGCCGCATCTTGGCGTGGAGTACGACCAGTTCATCCGCACCACCGACGCGGAGCACAAGAAGTGCGTGCAGGACGTGCTGCAGAAGGTCTACGACAGCGGCGACATCTACTTCGGCGAATACGGCGGGCACTACTGTTACGGGTGCGAGCGGTTCTACACCGAGAAGGAACTGGAAAACGGCCTGTGCCCCCAGCATCAGGTGAAGCCGGAATACATCAGCGAAAAGAACTACTTCTTCCGCATGTCCAAGTACCAGGGCTGGCTGCGCCAGTACATCCTGGACAACCCCGACTTCATCCGGCCCGAACGCTACCGCAGCGAAGTGCTGGGCATTCTGGACAGCGGCGCGCTGGAAGACCTGTGCATCTCGCGGCCCAAGTCCCGCCTGACCTGGGGCATCGAACTGCCGTTCGACAAGGACTACGTGTGCTACGTGTGGTTCGACGCGCTGATCAACTACATTTCCGCGCTGGGTTGGCCCGAAGGCGAGAAGTTCGGCCGCTTCTGGCCCGGCGTGCAGCACCTGGTGGCCAAGGACATCCTGAAGCCCCACGCGGTGTTCTGGCCCACCATGCTGAAGGCGGCAGGGCTTGAGCCCTACAACAACCTGAACGTGCACGGCTACTGGCTGGTGCGCGACACCAAGATGTCCAAATCGCTGGGCAACGTGGTGGACCCGCTGTCCATGATCGACAAGTACGGCCTGAGCGCCTTCCGCTACTTCCTGCTGCGCGAAATGCACTTCGGCAGCGATGCCAGCTTCTCGGAAGACGCGCTGGTGGCCCGCCTGAACGCGGACCTGGCCAACGACCTCGGCAACCTGTTCAGCCGCGTGCTGTCCATGACCGCCAAGTACTTCGGCGGCGTGGTGCCCGCGCAGGGGGCGCTGACCGAGGAAGACGAGGCCATCCGCACCCTGGCGGAAGAGGCCCAGCGCAACTACGTGCGGCTGTTCGAGCGGGTGCGTTTTTCCAATGCCCTTGAATCGTTGTGGGAACTGGTGCGTGCCCTGAACCGCTACGTGGACCATGCCGCGCCGTGGGCCCTGTTCAAGCAGGGCGACACGGAGCGCCTTGGCACCGTCATGTACGTGATGCTGGAATGCATGCGCAAGGTTGCCGTGCACCTGTGGCCGGTGATGCCCGAGGCGTCCGCCGTGCTGCTGGGGCAGCTGGGCCAGACGCTGGACCCGGCCACCGTGCAGTTGGCTGAAGAGGCCGACCGCTGGGGCGGGCTGGCCGCCGGTACCACGGTGGCGGCATCGTCCAACCTGTTCCCCCGCGTGGAACTGGAAAAGACGGAAGAGGCCAGGCCTGCCAAGGCGGAAGGCAAGAAGAAGGACAAGGCGGCCGCGCCCGCGCAGGCTGCGGCCCAATCCGCCACGCCTGCCGCCGCTCCTGCAACTGGCGACGTGCCCGCCACCATAGATTTCGCCGATTTCCAGAAACTGGACATCCGCTTCGGCACGGTGGTTGTGGTGGAACGCCATCCCAACGCCGACAAGCTGCTGCGTGTGGAGGTGGACCTTGGTGAAGCGGCCCCGCGCCAGATCGTGGCCGGGCTTGCCGAATACTTCGAGCCGGATTTTCTGCTGGGGCGCCAGGTGGCCGTGGTGGCCAACCTTGCCCCGCGCAAGTTGCGCGGGCTGGAATCGCAGGGGATGATCCTTGCGGTGCGTACCGAAAGCGGCATGCAACTGGTGGCTGCCTCCGGCCCGGTGGCCAACGGGGCCAAGGTGTCGTAGCCGTGATCGGGTAACCGCTCTGGGTTTTTGAAACGCAAACCGCCCGCCGATGCATGTCGGCGGGCGGTTTTTTTCGGGCGGGAAACAGGGTGGGCAGGGCCGAGCGAAGGTGCGCGAGGCGTGGTCGCCGGGCAGCGTGGAAAAGGGGGGGGATGCCCCGCACACGCCACCAGCCGGGGGGGGGCGGGGGGGCCGGGGCCTTGCGGCTATGCGTCGTTGCGATCAGCGGGGATGCTGCCGCCGTCGGTGTTGGCCTTGCCGTCCTCCGGTTCGTCCTCCGGTGCCTCCAGGGTGTCGTCCACCCGGTAGCGGCGGTACAGCAGGTAGCCAAGCAGGCTGGATACCACGAACAGCACGGCGCTGGCGGTGGTGCGCAACTCTGGCGAAACGCGCACGCCGCTGCCCAGCAGGGCAAAGATGAAGGTTTGCGGCACGTATCCGGCGGAGGACCCGGCAAAGAAGGGCAGCGCGGGAATGGCGCTGACTCCGGCCAGCAGGTTGGTCAGCATGTTGTTGCCCACGGGCAGGCAGCGGATGATGAACGACATGGCGAACGGGTCGCGCCCGAGAAAGGCGTTGATCTTGGCCACCCTGCGGCTGAAGCGGCGCGCCACGAACGATTGTCCGCCGAGGCGCGCGTAGTAGAAGGTGACCACGCAACCCAGAACCGTGGCCAGCGTGCCCCACACCGTGCCCAGCACCGCGCCGAAGGCGTAGCCGCCCAGAAAGCTGACAACTTGCCGAGGCATGCCTACGGCGGTGAGCAGGCAGCTCACGCCAAGGTACAGGGCCAGCCCGGACACGCCGTGGTCGCGGATGTTGGCGTCTACCCAGGCAGTGTCGAGGGCGTCGTGCAGGCCGGAAAGGCGCAGCAGCGCGATGGCGGCGGCAAGGCCGAGAAAGACGAACGCACCCTTGAGCACGCGTTTGAGCAGTCGGGCGGGGCTGTGGGTCATGCGGGGCGGTGGCAGGGGCCGGGTGAGGGTGGATGGATGGGGCGGCGCGGCATGCCTGCGGCCACAGCCGTCGTGCGGGGCGGCGGCATGCGCCGCATGTGGGCAGTAGCGGCAACGGGCCGCAACGTCAAGGTGTCGCGACGTCAAGGTGTCGCGACGTCAAGGCGCCGGGGCGTCAGCGCAGGCGCGGCCAGAGCAAAGGCAAGGCCAGCAGTTGCCCGGTCAGCAGCAGCATGTCGCGTTCCAGCAGGGCAAAAAGGGTGACAAGGCAGCTCCCGGCCAGCAACAGCCCGCGAGCGATGCGGAAAACGCTGACGCTGGGGGCCGGAGTTTCACCGGGATATGCGTCGGGCTTTGCCCTATGCGGACTTGCCGATGGACCGGTGGCTGTGGTCGCAACGGGTGCGGAAGCATGGGCAGGTCCGGGGTCGGGCGGGGGAGCGCTTTCGGGCTGGCGAGCGGGCCGGGATGCCGGTGCGGGGCAGGCCCGCGCGGCCTCCCGGCGCACGGCCAGCGCCAGCGCGGCGACCTGCACCAGCAGGCCCGCCGCAAGGATGGCCCAGCGGGCGGGCCAGAGCATCCATTCCAGCGTGTCCATTCCCGCAAGCCCTTGGAAAGATGAGGCCAGTCCGGCCAAGAACATGGCGGCGGTGTGCCCCGCCCTGAAATCAGTTGCGCTCGGCGATGTCGTAATTGATGTAGCGGCGCTTCATCCACGCCACGGCCAGCAGGTCGAAGGCGGCGGTCTTGGCGCGGCTGAAGGCCCCGTACTTGGAAACGCCGTGCAGGCGCGGGCGGTGGTTCACCTTCAGTTCGGCCACGGTGGCGCCCTGCATCTTCATCAGGGTGGGCAGAAAGCGGTGCATGCCGGTGAACATGGGGATGCGCCGGGCCATGGTGGTGCGCAGCACCTTCAGCGAGCAGCCGGTGTCCTTCACCGTCTCGCCGGTCAGGCGGTTGCGGATGGCGTTGGCCCACCTGGAGGCGATGCGCTTGGCAAAGGTGTCCTTGCGCTTGGCGCGCCAGCCGATGACCATGTCGTACCCGCGTTCGAATTCGATGAGCATGGCGGGGATGTCGGCGGGGTCGTTCTGCAGGTCGGCGTCCATGGTCACGATGACCTCGTGGCGCGCGGCCTGGAACCCGGCGGCAAAGGCGGCGGACTGCCCGCAGTTCTTGCGGAACGACAGGTAGCGAATCTGGGGATGTTCCGCCGCAAGGGCCTTGATGACCTCGAGGCTGCGGTCCTTGCTGCCGTCGTCCACGAACAGCACTTCCCACTCCTTGCCAAGGTTGGCGATGGAGCGGCGGATTTCCTCGAACAGGGCGGGCAGGTTGTCCTGTTCGTTGTACACGGGCAGCACGACGGAAAGAGAGGTAATGTTCTGCATGGCCCGCACTACATAAGGAATTTGCCCGGCGATGTAAATGCGCTGTTGACAGCCCGACCACCCCCGCGTATACACACCTTCTTCGCTGGGGAGGCAGTCCCCACATCGTGTCGCGGGGTGGAGCAGCTCGGTAGCTCGTCGGGCTCATAACCCGAAGGTCGTCGGTTCAAATCCGGCCCCCGCAACCAGAAAGACAAGCCCTTATGGAAATCTTCCATAAGGGCTTTTTCTTTTTCCTACCCTATTCCTATCCCAGGTTTGTTAGACGGTGGCATTTGACTTGTGCTTTTCGTGTGAGTTGTCGCCATAGTCGAGAAATTTCGCCACCTGAGTTGAGAACGGCGATTTCTCAGGTTGGTGGGCTGGCCTCGTGGCTGCCACGAGCAGGCGCGCTGTGTGAGCCTTCGGGACTGGCCGCGATATCAAGATCATATGCCGTGAGCGACACTTGAAATCGCGGGGCTGGTTGTGATGCTGGCCCCGTTTTCGCCATGCATTCACTGGCAGTTGCCAGCTTTCGGGCCAAGTCAGGAAGGTTTTCTTTTGTCTGGTCACCTTCGCTTTTGCTTCACCATGCTCCCCCATGGAAATTGCGTGTCCTTCCCGGCATGACACGTCGCATGCGCACGGCGTGCACGCGACAGGATGGCTTCGGGGGGTTCCGGGCATGGGGCCCTGTGCCCCGGCGGCAGGGCAGCGTCGTGACGTCCCCGTTTCCGTCGCGAGAGCATCAGACTGTGACCCCACGAAACGGAGTCCATCATGACACCTTTTCGTGGGGCGATCCGGGGGGGCCGCAAGAGGGCTGGCCTCGTGCACCAGGTCGTGTCAGGCCTTGAGGAAGGTCAGCAGGTCGGTGTTGAGTTGAACCTTGTGCGTATCGGCAAGGCCATGGGATCCGCCCGGATAGATTTTCAACGTAGCGTTTCTGATGAGTTTCGACGAAAGCATGGCCGAGGTGGCAAGGGGAACTATCTGGTCGTCATCGCCATGGATGACAAGCGTCGGAACGTCGAACTTTGCCAGATCTTCGGTAAAATCCGTCTCGGAGAAGGCCTTGATGCATTCGAGTTCATTTTTGAGGCCGCCCTGCATTCCCCGCCACCGAAAGGTGTCCAACATGCCCTGCGTAACCCTGTGCCCCATGCGCGTCGCGCTGTAGAACGCACTGGCCAGATCCATGAAGAATTGCGCCCTGTCTTCGGTGACACCGGCGCGGATCTTGTCGAAGGCCTCCATCGGCAGGCCGTCGGGGTTGGCTTTGGTCTTTAGCATCAGTGGCGGTACCGCGCTCAGCAGGACGGTTTTGGCGATACGTGATGTTCCGTGGCGACCGACGTAACGGGCGATTTCGCCGCCGCCAGCGGAGTGACCGATCAGGGTAACGTCGTCAAGCGACAGAGTGTCGAGCAGTTCTGCCAGGTCGTCTGCGTAGGTATCCATGGTGTTGCCTTGATCCGGCTGACTGGAGCGCCCGTGACCGCGACGGTCGTGGGCGATGCAGCGATAGCCGTGAGCGGCCAGGAAGACCATCTGGGATTCCCAGGCATCCCCATTGAGCGGCCACCCGTGGCTGAAGACCACGGGTGGTCCCGATCCCCAATCCTTGAAGTAGATTTGCGTGCCGTCCTTGGTGGTGAACGTACTCATGGTCGTCCCCTTTGCCGGTGCTTTGCCGGCGTGGTGTTACTGTGGAAAGTCGGTTGGCCTGGGCAGGGAAGGGGAGCGCTTGCAACAGCCAGAACCTGAAAATGATGCCTGCCGTGGCAACCCTGTCTGCGGCGAGCGTGCAGTTTCGATGGCGGAATCCGGCTGTGGCGTTCAGCCCTTGTGGTCGGTTGCCATCCTTTCGGGTTGACCACAGGCGCCATGGTCAGGGATGGCTGCCAATTTCTCGTGCGGCAGCCTTGCGAGATGCGGAGAGGCATTGGCGGCAATTGTGTCGAGTGAGATTTTTCACGCAGATAACGCGAAAGAGATGGGCCTGTTGTCTGCAAGCATGTGGAGCATGCGCACAAATGCATGGTGCCTCCGTGCGGTTGCTATGCGTTCCAGTATGACATTGGCAGTGTCGTTTCGGGGTGTCGGTGCGCTCTCACACATATTGCATCCAAGGATGCGCCATGCTGTCCTGGTGGCGTGATGACGCATCAGAATGCGCCGGGAGAGGGGCGATGAATCACGAGCGCGATCGGCAGAACCCTGGCGTCGGGTTTTTGTCTGGTTTTTTTGCCAGGTGGCGCGCAAAAAAAGAGTCGAAGCTTCGGATAGCGCGCAGTGGCCGCCCGCAGGGCGGACTTGGCTGGGGGTCCGGGAGCAGGGGGGGCATCAGGCTTGGCCGAAGGGGCGACTACTGCTTGCCGAGATCAGCTGAGATTCTGGCGGCGGTGAAGAGCGCCGAGCGGCAAGCCTGGGGGTATGTGGGATGGCGAACAGACAATCGGACAGTGGTCAATCAATCTGCGAGAAAGGGAATCCCCTTTGCTCTCGTGCTGTCGTCTGCGTCTTAGGCACCAATGCAAGAGTCGTTGCGCGGTGCAGGGAAGGCTCTGATGAACAGGTGGGGCATTGTCATGCACGCCAAGCCGACCATCGTGCAGGTTTGCAGCGTGAGTGTCTCAGACGTTGTCTGTTGCCACGTTCCGGTGGGAAATCTTGAGGCGTCTGCACCAGTCCCGCAGCGCGTCATCATCGCGAAACAGACGTTCGGTAAAGGCTATCCCCACGAATTTGTGGTATATCCACTCGACACTGCCGGGTATCCGGTTGAGTGTGTGATAGCAGGGTGGCAGCATGTCGGTGACTGTGCAGCAAGTTCCTTCATCCACATCGTCCAGTCCGAACTCCGTTTGAAATTCCACAAGCATGCCTCCTGTCCCGATATTTCGAACAATAGCAACTACATCAGGATAATCCTTGAATTTTATGGAACATACAATCGGACTCATGAGTTCGAGTCGTTGTGTATTTCGTTTTTCAATATGACTTTTTGACAATATATTGTCACAATTGTGGTCATTAAGAGTCATTATTTCTCCTGTTTTTGATTATCTATTTGATTTGTAAATATTTACGTATTTCTTATGGGAGTTTTTATGAGTTTTTTTGGTGTTCGAGTTTCTTTATAGTATAATAAGGTGTAGTGCCATAAATACTTGTTGTATATTTTTGTTTGTCAGTTGATGGTGGTTTAAAGTGTCCGCATGTGTGCCATTTGATTTTATAGAGTAAGCTAGCACCCGCTGCGGAGGTAATGTATGGCAAATGTTCTGGTTATTGGCAATCAAACGGACCTGCACACGCATCTGGTCCGCATGCTTGTGCCAAACGGGCATTCGCTGACGGCGGTGTCGTCGGTCTCCGAGGGTATTCATTACTGCGGCAAGGGCGCGTGTGATCTTGTGGTCATCGAGGATGACCTCGCGGCACAGGTGCCAACGGGGGTTGCATCTTTTCGGGCCACCGGGGCCTCGCCCCAGGTCGTTGTCGTTACCGAAAAGGCCGACCCGAAGCTTGGGGAAAACGCCCTGCTCGAAGGCGCGCTCAATTACATGCGCAAAGGGGCGGCTCCCCGCGCCATCAGCACTCTGCTCGACAGGATGGCCGTCAAGACAGTCGGTTCCGACATCGATGACGCGCCGCCCACTTCCGATTTCGGCATCTATGGCAGTTCCCCCCGGCTTCGGAGCGTGTTCGACCTTATCTACCGTTCTCGCGCCTCGGATATAAGCGTGCTTATTCAAGGCGAAACGGGCACCGGCAAGGAGTTGTTCGCCAAGGCCATCCACAAGCTGAGCCTGCGGCGCGATGGGCCGTTGGTGACCGTGGATTGCGCATCGTTGCCAGAACAACTCGTTGAAAGCCTGCTGTTCGGCTATTCCCAAGGTGCGTTTACCGGTGCGGCCCGTTCGCGCGAAGGGCTTATCAAACAGGCGGATGGCGGCACCCTTTTTCTGGACGAAGTGGGTGAATTGCCCTTGTCGCTACAGAAGAAGTTCTTGCGGGTATTGCAGGAGCGGCGCTTTCGCCCCGTTGGGGGCGGGCAGGAAGTCCATAGCGATTTCCGTCTCATTGCCGCAACGAACAGGGACCTGCATGAAATGATCCGCCAGAAGCTGTTTCGTGACGATCTGCTGTATCGGTTGCGGACGCTGAAGATCGAACTGCCGCTTCTGCGCGAGAGGGGGCACGACGTCATTGAAATTGCCGAACAGTTGCTTCGTGACCGTGCCCAGGCGGCAGGTACCGCGCCCAGGCAAATGTCGGCGGAATTCAAGGCGCGCCTGCTTGCCTATGACTGGCCCGGTAATGTCCGAGAACTCGTCAATGTCATCGAAAGCACGCTTGCGGTGGCGCAAGACGGGGAAACGTTGTTTGTCGAGCAATTGCCGTCGGGCATACATGCGCGGATGATTCAGTCGAGCTGCATCCGCTGGAGTCAGGACGGCACCGACCCCATGCCCGAGGCGGAACACAGCCCGTCTTCGAACGGGGCAGCAAGCGCTGAAGGCGCTTTCCAGCACGCGGAGCCGCCAGTTGCTGTCGCCGAACGCGGGCCCCGGCGTGGCCCCAAACGCGGAGACGGACGCAGGGTGACACCCGAAGCTTCTCTGCCATCGCCGCAGGATCTGGGTGGGGTATCCGATTCGCCCAAAGCTCGACCGCAGCCCATGGAAAAGAACCCGGCGATGCTGCCGCTGCCGTCGTTTCGTGAAGGTCGCCGCGAGGCGCTGGAGGCCTTCGAGCAGACCTATCTCGCCAATCTGCACGCAGTGGCCAAGGCAGACATCCGCCAGGCCGGCGCGTTGTCCAACCTGTCACGGGCACGGGTTTACGAGCTTTACCGCAAGTACAACATCGCGCGTTGACGCCCGATAGCCGTCAGCTGTCCACCTGGCCGCAGGTGTGCGTGCCGACCAGTGCGGGGGCGCGAAACGGAACCCATCCGATGATCATCGAAATCGCCTGCCGCAACCTGTTTCACGATCGCGTACGACTGGCGGTGACGCTGACCGGCATCGTGTTCGCGGTGGTGCTTGTCGCCATTCAGAGCGGGCTGTTTCTCGGATTCATCACTACCATATCCGGTGTTGTGGACAACAGCAGGGCCGACGTGTGGGTGACATCTCGCGGCGTGAAGACGTTCGATATCGCCATGCCCATGCCGGAAAGCCGTGTGCAGCAGGTGCTGTCCGTACCGGGTGTTGCGGATGCTGGCCGCATGGTTGTAGATTTTTCGTTTTGGAAAAAGTTTGGTGGGGGGCAGGAATCCATAGAAATTGTGGCCTTCGACAGCAGGAAAGGCCTTGGTGGTCCATGGAACATGGTCCGAGGTGGGGTGGACATGCTTGACGCGGACGGCGCTGTGATCATGGACGCCCTTTACATGGATAAATTGGGAGTGCGGAATTTTGGAGAAGAGGTAGAGATTGTATCGAGCCGTGCGCGGGTGATGGGATTTACGCTTGGTATACGTTCGTTCACAACGTCGCCGTATGTGTTCACGGATTACCGAAACAGCCATTTGTATTCACGCTTCGCCCAGGGGCAGGTCACCTACGTGCTGGCCACTGCGGTACCCGGCCTTGCCGCTCAGGCGTTGCGTGACCGTATCGCTGCGCAGGTGCCTGACGTGGACGTGTTCACCACCAGCGAATTCAGCCGCAAGACCAGAGAATACTGGATGCTGAGCACGGGTGCCGGGGGGGCGCTTGTGTTGGCGGCGGTGCTGGGGCTTGTGGTGGGCATGGTCGTCGTCGCCCAGACGCTGTACGCCACCACCATGGATCACCTGCCGGAATTTGCCACGTTGAAGGCCATGGGGGCGCCGGACGGGTATATTCTGCGCATCCTGTTGGCGCAGGCGCTGATCAGCGCCGTGCTCGGGTACGGCACGGGCATGTGCGTGTGTTACGCGGTCGCCTACCTGCGCCGTTACGGCGAAACAGCCATCGTGCTGCCGTGGCAGACGGCTGCGGGCATGTTCGCGCTGACGCTGGCCATGTGTGTCGGCGCTTCGTTCATTTCCATCCGCAAGGTGCTGCATATCGACCCTGCCGTGGTCTTCAGGGGGCGTTGATGGCGGCGTCCATTCTCGAGGCCCGCGACATCGGCATGGTGTTCGGCAGTGGCGACAGCGTGCAGCACGCACTGCGCGGCGTCTGCCTTTCGGTGAGCGCGGGCGAGGTGCTGATGCTGCGCGGGCCGTCTGGCAGCGGCAAAACCACGCTGCTTTCCATCATGGGTGGCATCCTTTCACCCACGCAAGGCGAACTGTACATCGACGGCCACCCGATGACGGGTCTCTCCCCGCGTGAACGTTCCCGCTTGCGATTGCGTTACTTCGGCTTCATCTTTCAGGAATACAACCTTTTTACCACCCTTTCATGCGTGCAGAACGTGCAGGTGGCGCTCGACCTGCGCGGTGTGCCCCGTGAACAGGCGCGAAAGCTGGCTGCCGATACCCTGCGCGAGGTGGGGCTTGGCGCAAAGCTGCACGAAAGCCCTGCCCGGCTCAGCGGCGGGCAGAAGCAGCGCCTTGCCGTGGCCCGTGCGCTGGCGGGCGACCCGCTGGTGTTACTGGCCGACGAACCCACGGCAGCACTGGATTCGGTGAACGGCCTCATGATCATGGCACTTCTGCGCGATCTTGCCCACGCACGGGGCCGAGCCGTCATCGTCGTTACCCACGACGATCGCATCACGCCCTATGCAGACAGGGTGGTCCATATCGAAGACGGGCGGATTTCGCCCGTGGGAGAGGTAACCGCATGAAGCGCCCCCTGCTGATCGTGTTGGTGATTGCCGCCGCGGGAATCCTGTTCGCCTTCGCCCGGACGGCGGAGGGGCCGCAGGTGGAATCACTGCCCGGCACGGCAGCGGCGATCAGCGTGGAAGGGCGCCCGGCAGGCTGGATCGTTGCGTCGGGCGTGGTGGAGCCGGTGACCAAGGAGTTGGTGCTCGGCTTTGAAATGAGCGGCGTGGTGGAAGAGGTGATGGTTGCCGAAGGCGCCGTTGTCGACAAGGGGCAACCCCTTGCGCGGCTGCGCCATGAAGCGGAACTGGGCCAGTTGGACGCGGCACGGGCACAGGCACTGGTGGCGCTTGCCGAGTACGAGAAGGTGACCACAGGTGCGCGGCCTTCCGAAAAGAGCGAGGCGCTGGCCCGGGTGCGGCGCACGCGCGCGGTCATGGAGCAGATGCAGCACGAGGCGGAACGACGCAGGCGTCTGGTCCGCCAGCGAACCATTTCCGCAGAAGAGGGGGAGCGCGCCTGGCTCGACCTGCGCGTGGCGCAGGAGCAGCATGAAGAGGCCTTGCAGCAGTATTCCCTTGTGGCGGATATGTTCCGCCGCGAAGACATCATCAAGGCCGAGCAGCAATTGGCGGCGGCCAATGCGAACGTGCGCGTGGCAGAGGCCGTGTTGCGCAAGACCGTGCTGCGCGCCCCGGTGGCGGGCAGGGTGTTGCGTGTGCATGGCGAGCCGGGCGAGGTGTTTTCCATCTTCGCGCCCGCCCCCGTCATCAGCATCGGCGACGTATCATCGCTCAACGTGCGCGTTGAGGTGGATGAACGGGACATCGGGCGCGTGCTGCTCGGCCAGTCCGCCTATGTCATGGCCGATGCCTTCGGTTCGTCGCGTTTCCAGGGCAAGGTGACGCGTATCGTGCTCAGCCTTACCCCCAAACGCCTTCGTACCGGCAATCCGGCAGAGCCGGTGGACCGCAGCGTGCTTGAAGTGCTGGTGACGCTGGACGCCCCCGGCCCCCTGTTGAGCGGGTTACGCATGGACGCCCACATCGACGCCAGCGCCGTGCCCCTGCCCGAATGATTTCCCGCTTATCTGCCCGGATTCGGCATGCGGAAAGGAAACCCGCGCCATGACACATCGTGTGCCTTCCGCGCCGCTTTCTGCCATGCTGCCCAGGATAGTTCCGTATCTCGCGTACATGGGTTTTGTCTTCGTGACGGAGGTCGCCGGGCTGCTGGGCCTGCCGGTGGCAGGTGCGTCAAGCCTGCTGTACCCGGTGAAGGCCGTCTGCGTTGCCGTGGCCCTGTGGGTATGCCTGCCCCGGTGCGGCGAGTTGCGCGTGGCGGACCTTGCACGCCTGCCGGACACGGTGTTCGCCGTGGCGGTCGGCGTTATCGTGTTCGTGGCATGGAGGTACCTCGACGTTCCGTGGGCACGCCTGGGCACGCCGGAACCGTTCGACCCCGATGCGTTGGGAGAGAAGGCGCGCACGGCGATGATCGGCATGCGTCTGTTCGGCGGTGGGGTGCTGGTGCCGCTGGCGGAGGAACTGTTCTGGCGTTCCTTTCTTATCCGCTACCTGCAGGGTGGCGATTTTCGTGATATCCGCCCTGGGCGGCTCCATGCGTTGTCGTTCGTGATCGTGGCGGTACTTTTCGGCCTGGAGCATCACCTTGTGGTGGCGGGTATGCTGGCAGGGGTTGCCTACAACGTCGTGTTGTACCGCACCGGCAGCGTGGCGCAGTGCGTGCTGTCGCATGCCGTGACCAACTCGTTGCTGGGGCTGTGGGTGCTGCTGACCGGAGCATGGACGTTCATGTAGTGTGGTGCCGGGACGCCCGGGAGTTCCGGTTTTTCCGGCAGGGGTGGAAGTAATGTCGAAGCAGGGCAGGGATGCATGCACCCCTGCCCTGCTTCGTTTGTATGTCCGCGCGGACCAGCAGGGGCGGTCCCCACGGTGGCCGTGCGCACGGTTATCCGGACGGCGGATGGGGAGTGCTGGAATGCCGGGAGCCGCAATGAAAGGAGCAGGGCCTGTTTCGGCCCTGCTCCCGCATGCTGGAGATGAAGTGGCTACAGTCTGGCGCGGCGCCGGGCCAGGCCGGCAAGGCCGATCAGGCCAAGGCCCATCAGGATGACCGAGGTCGGTTCCGGGGTAGGCAGGGCCGTGATGGAGACGAAGGTATCCTGGATGTTGAACAGGCCTTCCTCGGTGATCCAGCCCACTGCGCCTTCCGGCAGCCCGAGCAAGACGCGGTAGACTTCGGGGATCAGGCTGAAGGAGTTTTCGAAGCTGAACACGTAGTCGATTCCTTCGTAATGGAACGTTTCGGTGGTCGCTTCTGGGTTCAGCAGTACGAAGACGTCGTCTTCGGTGGCCGCATCGCCGTTGGTGGTCTCGAAGAAGGCGAATTCGAGCAGGGTGGAGAATACCGGCAACGTGACGCCACCCTCGGGCGTCAGGGTCAGAATGGCGCGCAGGATGCCCGATTCGAGTTGGATGGAGCCGCCGGTGATGACGTTGTTGTCATGGGTCAACTGCATGCCGAGTTCGTTGGGGCCATCAGTGATCAGGGTGCCGGACGTGGCGATAATGCCGATGGAGCTGACCGGGGCGTTGGGGGACAGCGAGTAGACCGGACCCGGGCCGGACCAGATGTAGTTGCCCCATGAAAGGCTGCTGTATCCTTCGACGGTTGCGGGCGGGTCCACCGGGATGCCCTGGTCGAAGCTGTACGTGAGCAGCTTGGCGCCGGTGCCGGTGATGCCCTGGGTCGGATTGTCGTAGTCGCCCGACGTGCCGACGGTTGTCTGCCAACTGACGAATGCGCCGTCGACCGTGTAGTCCCACGACGTGATGGGGCTTGCCGAGGCGCTTACGACCATCAGGGCCGTCAATATGAACGCACCGCAAAGGGGTATGAGCCTGCTCTTCATCATGCTGCTCCTTCTCGTAGATGAAATATCCCCGGACACGGGGAATGCCCTGTATAAGCAAGGGGCATTCCAAGACGGTACTTGCGTTTGTTGCCGGTGTATTATTGCAGCTTTCAAGGCAGGTCACATTGCGGAAGTGTTAAAGTGTCCGACAGGTGCGAAGGTTGTGCGAGCCATTGGCCCTGCGTGGCCGCCAAGGGGAGTGGAATGCGGCTGTCGGGCATGTGTCGCTTTTACCGACAGGTGTCGGAAATCGGCAAGGCGCAGGAGAAGGGCGACACGCGGGGAACGCGGGGGCTGGGTGCGTCAGGCCCGCATGATGCGGGCGAGGGGATGGCGGAATGTCCTGTTCCGGATGGGCCGGGCAAGCCCCACGCGGAACAGCATGAGCGGTGTCATGCCATCTGGGTGGGGCAGGGCGGAGCGGACAATGCCCCATGCCTTATCCAGCAACGCGGCATGGGTTGGTGAAAGGGTCTCCCGTTCGCCCAGCAGCAGCCGCAGGTTGAGCAGGGGCAGCGCTGCCAGGGGCTGCATGGCGTAGCCCATGTGCTCAAGGCCGCACCACACGCGTTGCCACGCCATGCCCGCCCGCAGCCATGCGGGGTCATCGGTTCCGTGGGCCAGCAGCAATGCGACTCCGCCGCTTTGCAGCACGCCGCGCGCGCTGTGCAACGGCATCAGCCTGCCGAGTCCCGTCATGTTGGCGACGTGCATGACGGCCCACGGCCTGATCAGGCGCAGGTATGCCTCGCCTGCAAACCCGGCATGCAGATTGCGCAACGGCAGGCCGTCGCCGTAAGGGCCGGTTTTCGGGGCGAAGCGGATGAACCGCATCAGGTGCTCGTGCATGTCGCGCCGTTCGACGCGCACCCTGTCGGCCAGATACACGGCGTGGGCCAGTCGGCGCAGTTGCCTGCGGTCCGTGGTCCATGCAAGGGCGGCGTCCCGGTTTTCGCCAGCCATGTGGTCCAGCCGTTCCCGCACCTCTTCCGGCACGGGGCGGGTGGCATACATGCGGCGATTGGTATGACGGCGCCAGAGCGCGGCATCCATGATCTCGTGAAAGGCTCCCCCCAGGGGGGTGCAGTGCAGCGTGGCGACAAGGTCGTTGTCGCCTTCGTCCGGAAAAATGTCGGGGGTCGTGTCAAGGCCAAGGCTGCCCGCAGCATACACGGCATTCTGCACGGCCGCCCCGCAAGCCAGAAGCGTTGCCACCTGTCTGTAGTTGAAGAACGACGTGTCCTCTGCGCGTGCGGCGTAGATGTGCAGGTCGGCCTCGTGCATGTGGATGCGCCACGGCTGCACGTTGTCGCCCGAAGGGGCCTGGCCTGCTGCGCGCGCCATGTAGGTCAGTGCTTCGTGCGATACGGGCTGCTGGATGGCGGCAACCCCAGGGTGCGAGGGGGGAACGGCCCCGACCGGCTGGGGCTCCAGGAATAGTGTCCGCGCCACCTTCAGCTTCAGGCGCTGCCACGGCGAACGCAGTCCGTGCGTAAGCCTGCCTTGCCGGAACGTGCGCGTGTACGGGTCGAATTGTCGGAAGCCTGGTGCGGCTGACAGGCCCTTCCTGCCCAGCAGGATGCGCATGGCCTCTGTCGCGGCCATGCCTGCGCAGATGTGGCAGGCGATGTCCAGCGAAGGGCCTCTGCGGTCTGGCAGGCTGACGAAGCGCCTGTCCATGTATCCGAGTTGCGTCGGGCGAGGGGCAAGCCCCATGCCAAAGCGCAAATACGCTTCCGTGCTGTCGGTTTCATCCGTTATGTCGAAATATTCGTCGAAGTTCATGCCGCCCGGCATGAACGCCAGCAGGGCGCAGGAATGCCCAAGCGGAGCGGCAGTGATCACTGGTATGCCAAGTTCGAGTGCTCGGTTGAACATCTTGCGGCGGGTATTCAACTCGAAGAAATCCAGGCCGTCGACAACGATATCCACGTCTTTGAGAAAAGTGTCCAGGTTGTCCGGAGTGATGCCCTCCGGAAAGGTGCGGATGTCGAGGAACGGGTTGACGCCGAGGCCGTGCTCGACCATGACGTCCAGCTTGCTCCGTCCGAAGCTGGCACTGTCGGCTCCGTACTGCCTGTTGACGTTTACCGGAGAGAACGCGTCGAATTCCGCAAGATTGAAATTTCCGATGCCAGTGCGGACCAGCGTCATGAGGTGCGAGCCACCCACCCCTCCAAGCCCGGCGATGGCTACGCGAGCCCGAAGCAGGCGCCGCTGTTCCGCATAGTTCACAAGCCCCAGGTTGCGGCAGAACGCGGTGTCCGCGTAGCTGTCGCGGTTTCCCAGTTTCAGCATGTCCAGTTGATGGCTTCGGGCAGGCTCTGGCGGGGGCGTGGAAAAGTGTTCGGATAGTGCCTGAGGGTAGACGGACTCCATGTAGTTGCGTTGCCCCTCATCAAGAGAATCCAGCAGCTCTGGGCGTTGTTGCAGCAGGTAATGGACACAGAGCGGATCAAGGGGGAGATTTTTTTGTGCCGAATTCCCTTCCTGTACCCGTGCCACGACGTTGTCCGTGTTATTCATGCGGACGAAGAAAGAATAGAGATTTGATGTTTCGAAGTCACCATCTGTCGAATATTTCTGCTTTAATTCATCAACTGCTTCGTCAAGATTAATGCGCAGTGCAACTGCTGGTGCGTTGACATAGTCGTAGTGTCGTGTTTCTCCGAATTCCTTGAACAAGAAAATATCTTTGTAAAATCTGACATGTTTGGGGTTTACGGTAATAACAATGTCGTTTGCGTTTATAATCATGGAATATTGAAACATTGCTTTTGCTAGATACATAAGCATGTTCGACCATCTTCGCATGCGTTGTGTGACAAGGGATCCGACTTCGATGATTTTACGTCCTTGCGCGCGCAGAGTGTCTATTTCTGGTTTGTATATGGAGTCCATAGGCAGTCCGAATGCTTCTGAGTCGACGATATGTGTCAGGGTGCAGACAACGTCCTGGGCGCTTTTGAAGATGAATACAGATGTCTTGGGGAGCATGCTCCAAATATTGTAGTGCATGCACGAATGGTGCGGGTGCGTGTAGTTCGATTGCAAGTATTCGTCGTATACCAGGCGAAACGCACGTGTGTACTCGTCGAGGGTTTCAGCGGTCTTGATGGCTGGCTTGTCCAGGCCCTCAAGGTTGCAGTCCAGCAGTGACGAACGTCGTATGCGTATGGTTCTGCGCTTGTCGATGGAGGCGGGCATGGCTGTCTCGATGGTTGGATGGCAGTTGCGGGTCGCGCTTGCCGTGGGTGAGAGAAAGCCAGTTTCGTGCCAGCGGGACGGTTGTGAGAGTTTTTTCGACAAATGTTGGATGTCCGATAAGGCTTGGATGTATAACATGCTAAATTGTAAGATTAAAATTATGGCACGAATGTGGCATGTCGTGCCGTGTATCCTTTTGATGCAAGCTTGGATGCGTGCGTGTCCGGCGCTGGGCAGATGTTGAGTTTTCACCCTGCAGCGCATGCAGGCAAAGTGTATTTACTTGTGAATGAGGGTGCTACTGTTATGAAGCTACACATTGGTGAATTCATGCGTGTGCAACTGTTGGGAGTATCTCAATATGCAAAATATAATACGAAGCATGTCGTAAAAGATGTTGGCATTCGCTATTCTTCTATTGATAGGTGCGAATGGATTTGCAGCCAACATGAGAAGAGGAAAACGCTTAGAAAAGGAGTATCGATAGATTCTGTAGTAAGAATAGAAAAAGGGTATAATGACATTTTCTATACAGCAGCGATAGTTAAAAATATATCGTTGTGCGGAATGCGTCTTGAAGTTCATTCCAAAAGCATTGATGAACATTCAGGAATGGAACACATAAGAAACATTGATGTTGTATTGAAATTTCCAAGTGGATGTGAGGTGTTAATATTCAAATGCGACGTTCGTTATGTTGAAATTTCAGGGGTAATGGTGGTGGGTGCAGAGTTTGTATTGCCAGACGAAGTAACATTGCGGCATGTAGTCCGGTTTTTGCTGACATCGTCATGCCAGAAGGTATCGCGACTAGATACATGTCGATCGTCTTTACAGATGTCGGGTTTCCCGACAGGCGTGCCCGTCTGAAGCCGCGTACTTTGGCATTGCAAGGGCCATGCGCCGTTCGCTGTTCGGGTACGCCCGACACTCGGCGTTCCGGCGCATGCCATGGCAGGCATGTGGACGCTGGCCCCGGTAAACAGTCGCAGTGAGCACCGGCGCGTGCTCCCCTGTGTTCATCGCCACCGATTTTCTGTACGCCCTGTGCCTGCCGGGGCTGCCGTTTCATTTCGTGGGATGCTGCATTGGTTGTTGTGGGCACTGTGGCGCCGCGTGACGCTGCGGAAGTGTCGTCCCTAGCAATCTCTCCTGTCGTGCTCCCCAGCCCTCCGTGCCATCCGTCTGGCGGGCAAGCCTGTCCGGCAGGTTTGCCCGCGCTTCTTCTTCTGCCATTCCCTGAGCCTCCCCCCTTATTCTTCCGGCCAATCGGTTGGTCGCGCCGCCTCCAATTCCCCGCGTGCTGTGGGTAAGGCGGATACCCCGCGCCTGGCCCCGGTCATCTATCTCGTCTTTATCCTCTTTCGCGCCCATTCCTGGGCCCCCCTCGATGCATGTTCGCCGTCGGGACATGGCCGTCCAGCTTTGCAATACAAAGTGTCCGGCTTGTTCATACGGCCCCTTCGAAAACAACGGCATTCCAGTTTTTCAATACGGATGGGCCGATCATGCGGTTGGCCTGAAGGCGTGAGGCTCAGGCGGGGCGTGGAGTTCTCTCCTTCCGACGGGCACGCGGCTCTTGGCATGCTTTTGGCTCTTTATGATCGCCGTGAATAGCGCGCCCGTTCTTTTGTGAGTCAGCGAGGAGGATTCAGTGAAGATCAGCAGAGATATCGCAATGTGTTGTCTGATGCTCTCCGCGTTGTTGTGTGGCTGCGGTTCCGATCGTAGCGACGATTTTCTCACAGAGGGACGTAAGCTCATGGAACAGGGCAACCCCGGCGGAGCGGTCGTCTTTTTCAAAAATGCCCTGGAAAATAATCCGGGTGATTACGGGATGCATCTGGAACTTGGGAAAGCATATCTCAAGCTTGGCAAGTTCAATCTTGCGGAGGTGGAACTGCAGAAGTGCTACCGTCAGCAACCCGGTGATCCGGGACTCAACCTTGCTCTGGGTGAGCTGTATGTGAAACGCAGCAATCCGGATGCTGCCCAGACGCATCTGGCGCAGTTCGAGTCGTCCGTGGGCGCTACCGCCGCATCGCGCGAATTCACGGGGGTTGCCCTGTATCAGCAGAAGCACAGCGATGAGGCCCGGCATGCACTGGAACAATCCATCGAGCTTGATCCTTCGCGTGTCTCGTCCCGGCTTGTTCTTGCCAGGCTGCACCAGGCCCGCGGCGATCTTGCGGCGGCACGGGCGGTTACCGACAAGGCCGTGGAAGTTGCTCCCACCAGCATCGAAGCGCTGAAGCAAAAGGCCGACCTGTTCATGCAGCAGGGCGACATGGAGCAGGCGCTTGCCACCTTCCGGCAGGTGACCGCGCAGTATCCGCACGAAGAATATTCCCGTTACATGGTGGGCGCCTTGCTGCTGCAGACGGGCAAGGTGGAGGAAGCGCGCGCCGCCCTGGACGCCATGCGCCTGGATTTCAAGGACAGTTCGCTCGCTTTCCTGTTGGGGGGCATGCTGGCTTCACAGGAGCACGACTACGCCGAAGCGGTGACGCTGTTTCAGCGTAGCGTGGCCTTGCGGCCAAGCGTTGACGGCTACTTCAAGCTGGGAGTCGCCCTGTACGCCAAAGGTGATCTGGAAATCGCCCTCAGCCAGTTTCAGAGGATTCTGGATGTAGCGCCCCGCCATTCTGCCGCACGCCGCATGGTGGCCACGACCCTGTTGCGGCAGAAGCGCACCGGCGAGGCTATCGAGGAAGCCAGACGTCTGCTTGCCGACCATCCCGGCGATGCGGCGGCCCATTTGCTGCTCGCCAACGCATACCTGGCCGAAGGCGACACCTCTGGGGCCGAAAAGGAGTTCGAGGCAAGCCTGGCCATCGATTCCGGACAGATCGGTGCATTATTGCAGATCAGTGCGTTGCGGCAGTCCGTAGGCCGCATGGATGAGGCGCTGGAGGACCTGAAAATGGCGGTGGTTGTCGCCCCGGCCAGTTTGGCGGCGCGCAATGCCATCTACAGCTTCTATCTGGCCCGTGGCGATCTCGCCAAGGCCGAGGTTGTGGTGCGTGAAGGCCTGAACGGCACCCCGCAGGACGCGGTGCTTTACAGCATGCTGGTGCCGCTTCATGCGCGCGAGAAGGACGACGCCAAGGCCCTGGATGCCATCGCCAAGGCGCATGTCGCAGATCCTGGCTTTGCCGAGGCCTACATGCTCGGCGCGCGCCTGCACGCGGCTGCGGGCAGAAACGGGCAGGCGCTGGCGGAATGTGATGCCTATCTTGCCTATGCTCCTGATGCACAAGGTTTTCTTGTGGCTTCTGGCGCGCTGCTGGACCTGCTTGGCCGTACAGAGGAGGCCGATGCGCGCTACGCGCGGGCGCTGCTTGGCAAGAACCCCCGGGTGGTGCTGCTGGCGGCCACCCGAGAGGCGGCTGCCGGGCGACCGGAAAAGAGCAGGAAACTGCTTGAAGCGGCGCTTGCGGTTCATGACATGGAGTCGCTGCGAGAGGCGTTGGCCGTGCTGTACGTGCGCTCCAGCCAGCCAGACAAGGCCATTGCGCTGTACGACGCACTTGAAATCACCAGGCCACACGAGGCAGCCATCGGCAGATACCGCCTGCTGATGTCGCTCGGCAAGAATGAGGATGCAGTGGCCGTGGGCCGCAAGATGATGCAGCGCGAACCTGCGTCGCCCCTCGGAGCCATACTGGTGGCCACGGCCTTCGAAAGCATGGGCAAGCGGAAGGATGGGCTGCGCGAGCTGGATGCCGCCTATAACCATGTGCCGTCACCGGATCTGCTTGTCGCCATGGGTGGCATGAGCGAACGCGACGGCGATCCCGTGAAGGCAGAGACATACTACCGCAAGGCCCTGAAACTGAAGGGCGACAGCCCCGCCATGATGGCCCTTGCAGGGCTGCACATGCGCCGCAACGAGTTGGCCCCGGCCATTGAATTGTACAGCAGCGTCGTATCGCTGCAACCGGACAATGTCGTGGCGCTGAACAACCTCGCCATGGCCTATTCGCGCAAGAACGGCGAGCAGCGACGGGCATTGCAGCTGTCACTCCAGGCGTACATGCGTTCGCCCGACAGCGTGGACGTGCTGGATACGCTGGGCACCTGCCTCATGCTCAACGACAGGGCGGACGATGCCTCGCGCGCATTCACGCGGGCCGTGGCCCTGTGGCCCGAAAACCCGACGCTGCGCTACCGCCTTGCCGAGTCGCACTTCAAGGCCGGACGCAAGGAACAGGCTGCGGAGCATGCCCGCGTGGCGCTTACGGCAACGGATTTTCCCGAGGCGGGCAAGGCGCGTGAACTGCTTGGCAAGGCAGGTAACTAGCATGGCGGAGGTGAAGACGCATGCTTGATGCTCCGGTCATGCGGCTGCTGCGCGATTCGGTCTGGCTGCTGCTGGCGCTGGGTTTTGGCCTTGTGCCTGCCTTTGCCAGCTTCGGCATCAGGGGCATCCCCCCCGCGCCGGACATGCTGGTACTGGCGGCGGTGGTGCTGCTGTGCGTCCATGGCGTGGAGAGGCTGGACCCGCCCGCAGCGCGTGAGGCTGGTCTTTTCCGGACCGCCGCAGCCGTGCTTGCAGCATCCGTAGTGCTGTATGCGCTGAACGTGGGGCAGGGGGTGCTGTTCCGGCACGAAACGCAAGGGCTTGCCGTGCTGGTCTGGTTTGCCCTGTTGCGTGGCGCCTGCATCGTGCTTTCTGGCTATTGGCGGTTTTTTCCGTCGCTGGCACCCGGGGTGCTGGTGCTCGGCAGCGGCGAGGGCCTGCGCGCCATGCGTCAACTGGTGGCGTCAACCGATGGCCGCTACCGGCTCAAGGGGGTCATTCCCTGCGCCAGTGAAGAGCGCGCCGGGGCCTGGGCGGGCCGCTGCGGGCCGGTGGACCCCGCTGCCGCGCTAGATGCCGCGATGCGTGCGGCTCTTGCGGGTGACGGGCTTGTCGCCGTCGTCCGGCGCGAAAAGGTGCGGATCATTGTCGTCTGTCTTGCCGAACGGCGCGGCACCTTTCCCGTCGATGCCGTGCTGCGCTGCCGCATGGCGGGGGTCGAGGTGTTGGATTCCTCCAGTTTCTACGAACGCGTGACCCGCAAGCTGTACATAGAGAACATGACGCCGAGCTGGCTCATTTTCGCGCCGGGGTTTCGCATCTCGCGGTGGCGCAACGCCATGAAGCGTCTGGCGGATATCGTGCTGGCGCTGCTGGCGCTTGCCGTCGTCGGGCCGTTCCTGCCGCTGGTGGCGCTGGCGGTCAGGCTCGAGTCCGCGGGACCGGTGTTTTTCCGGCAGGTGCGGGTAGGGCGAGGAGGCCGTGAATTCGTCATTTTCAAGTTTCGGACCATGCGTGACGGGGCGGAAAGGGACACCGGCCCCGTGTGGGCACGCATAGGCGACAGCCGTGTGACACCGCTGGGGGCCATGCTGCGCCGGTTCCGCATCGACGAGCTTGCGCAACTCGCCAATGTGCTGCGGGGCGACATGAGCTTCATCGGTCCACGTCCGGAGCGTCCCGAATTCGTGGAAGGCCTGAGCCGCGACATTCCGTTTTATTCGGAGCGGCACGCGGTAAAGCCGGGCCTCACCGGCTGGGCGCAGGTCCGGTACCCCTACGGCGCGAGCAGGGAGGATGCGTTGGAAAAGCTGCGGTACGACCTCTACTACATCAAGAACGGTTCATGGAAATTGGATGTGGAGATACTTTTCAGGACACTTGGCGTCATACTTCTAGGTTACGGAGCGAGATGACATGAAAGCGCTGCGCATTATTTTAATGGCGTTGACTGTCGCATGTACGGCAAGTTTTGGCATGTGTGCCGACTACATTATAGATATAGGTGATGTCCTGCATGTGCATGTGTGGGGTGAGAAAGAACTTGATGTGCAGACAAATGTACGCCCTGACGGAAAAATAACGCTTCCCGGCGTGGGTGATGTGGATGCTGCCGGAAATACCACGGTGCAGCTGCAGGAAAGAATTGCAGAAACACTCGGCACAATTGTCCGTGATCCCATGGTGACCGTATCCGTCAGCACCTCGCACAACAATGCCGTGGTGGTGCACGGAGCGGGTGTCAAGCCGGGGGTCGTGCCGCTTGAGGGGCGGACAACGTTGTTGCAGTTGCTGACGCGCATCGCGCCCGAAAGCACGGCGGATCTCGATGCCGCCACGCTTACACGCAACGGCACCGTGATGATGACCGGATTCCGTGATCTCTACGAGCGCGGGGCAACCGCCGCCGACATGAACCTGATGGGGGGCGACCGGATCTTCGTGCCCTTTCGGGAAAAGTGGAATGTCTACGTCATAGGGGCTGTCGAAAAACCGATGGCCATCCCCCACCACGAAGGCATGACCATGCTTGAGGCAGTGCTTGCCGCGGGTGGCTTCACCCGGTTTGCCGATCGCAACCAGACAGAGATTGTCCGCGACACGAAAGGGCAGCGGCAGGTCATGCGCGTGCGTGCGGGCGACCTTATCGACAAGGGCGACCTTGGCGAGAACAGGCTGTTGATGCCGGGGGACTATGTCATCGCGAAAAAGGGGCTCTTCTAGCATGCCGCCGGAAGGGCAACGCCAGGAGAGATCGTGTGCGCCTGCGGCAGAGGGGCCGGATATTCGGCGCCACCTGGCCCTGCTGCGCGAACGAGCCGTGCCGTTCTGCATCATCACCGTGGTCGTCACCCTGCTTGGCGTTGCCGCAAGCTATGTGCTGCCCAAAAGGTATCAGGCCAACTCCACCGTCTCCATCGAGCAGAACGTCATCAGCGACTTCGTCAAGGGCATTGCCATCACCCCTTCACTTGAAGCCAAGATGCGCATCATCAAGGTTTCGGTGCTCAGCCGTCGGACGCTGCTCCAGGTCATTCAGGACCTGGACATGGACCTCGATGCCAAGGGTGATGATCTGGAACGGCTCATAGAGACTACCCGCAACAACGTCGATATCGGGCACGACGAGAAAAAGGGGCTGTTCTACATCCACTATGTGAATTCCTCGCCCGTGCGGGCGCGCGACTTCGTGAACACCCTGACCCGGCGCTACATCGAGGAAAGCACGGCCTCCAAGCGCGAGGAATCGTACGAGGCCACCCGCTTTCTGTCCGACCAGATAGCGGTGTTCCAGAAGCGCATCGACACGGCGCAGCAGGGCATAGACGAATTCAAGTCGGACAAGGGGCTCATACTCAGCCTCAACGAGAACATCCTGCGCGAGGAAATCAAGGAAACGGAACACCGCCTTGGAGAAACGCGCATCCGCAAGAACGAGCGCCTCGCCCAGTTGAACATCATGGAGCACTCCTCGTCCGGCGGCGGGAAGCTGGCGGAGAAGGAGGCCACCTATCGGGCCATGTTGCGCACCTACACGGAACGCCACCCTGACATGGTGCGGGCGCGCAACGAGATAGAGGCCATGCGCGTCGGGCCGCCATCGGGTGGCGGGCGCACGGCCAGCCTTGAATACCAGCGGGTCAAGGTCGAACTGGACGCGCTTACGGAAATGGAGCGCGCCCAGCTTGAATTGCTGGAAAAGGACAAGCGGCTGCTGCAGGAACTGCCGGCCGTCCAGACGGAACTGAAGGTTCTCGAACAGACCCGCCAGAACGAGATGCTGATCTACGAGCAACTGGTTGCGCGCTACGGGCAGTCCGAAGTGTCGAAACAGATGGAGTTGCAGGACAAGGCCGTCAGCTTCCGCATCATTGAGCCGGCCATTCTGCCGCTGGTGCACAAGTTCCCCAACCGGCCGCTGATCATGATCGGGTCCATCTTCTTCGGCATGGCCCTGGCCGCCGGGAGCATCGTCGCCCACGATATCGCCGTGCGCCGCGTGCGCTCCCTGGAAGACCTGACCTCGCTCGGGTGCCAGGTGCTCGGCGTACTGCCGCGCATAGAGACGCTGCGGGACACGGCGCTGCTGCGGCGGCGCGCGTGGGCCATGGGCATCACGGCGGTGATCCTCCTGCTGGTGTCGGTGCTGGCGCTGGCCGAGTATCTCGGCTTTCACGGTGTGGATTCGTTGTTTGCACGCATCCGGGCCAGTCTTTTCAACAGCATCTGAAAGGGGAGAGGCCATGAGCAGAATCGAGGAAGCGCTCGAACGGGCGCGCAGGGAACAACAAAGACCAGCCGAAGGGGGAAGCGGGCCGCCTTCCGGGCCGCTATTGCCGGCGCTCATCCCCACGGTTCCTCCGCCCTTCCGGGAATCCACGCCCCCCCCTGACGCGCAGGCCGAGTCGCCCCGCAGGCAGGTGCGGCTGGACTCCAAGCTCATCGCGGCCGCAGGCTTCGGGTCTCCCCTGGGCGAAGAATACCGCAAGCTCAAGGAGCGGATCGTGCACATGGCCAGGCGCGGCGGCTCCATGAACATGTTCATGGTCACAAGCTCGGTCATGGGCGAAGGCAAGACGCTTGTCTCGGCCAACCTTGCCATCAGCCTTGCCCAGGAATTCGACAGCACGGTGCTGCTCGTCGATGCCGATCTGCGCGCGCCGAGCAGCCACCTTCTGTTCGGCGTGGATACCTCGCCGGGGCTTTCCGAGTGCCTGCTGGACAATGTTCCCCTCAGCCAGGCGCTGGTTCCCACCGGGGTGGGACGGTTGTCGTTCCTGCCCGCCGGGCGGCAGTTGCAGAACCCAGGAGAGTTGTTCGCTTCTTCGCGCATGGAGATCATGCTTCAGGAGATGAAGCGTCGTTATTCCGACCGCTACATCATCATCGACACCGCACCGGTGCTGCCCTTTGCGGAAACGCGCATCCTGAGCCGCATCGTGGACGGGGTACTGCTGGTGGCGCGGGAGAACATGGCCTCGGTGGACGGGTTGCGCAGCACGTTCGAGGCCATCGAAGGGGCCAACGTGCTTGGTGTCGTCTACAACGACGCAAGCCGTGTCTCGTGGCCGAGCTACCCCGGCTACGGCGACAGGTATGGCCTGGCCTGCGGCTATGGCCGGCGCGACCACCTTGGCAACCCGTAAACGGAGGCTGGGGTGTACACGGAATATTTCCGGTTTCGCGCGAAGCCGTTCGAACTGCTGCCGAACCCGGACTTCCTGTATCCGAGCAAGGCCCATCGGAAGGCCATCGCCTACCTTGAGTACGGGCTGCTGGAGAGAGCCGGATTCATTCTGCTGACCGGCGAGGTTGGTGCGGGCAAGACGACGCTCATTCGCGACCTGCTCAAGCGCACCACGGGTAACGTCCCCATGTCGAAGGTGTTCAACACCTGCGTGGACGCGACGCAACTGGTGGCCATGATCAACGATGATTTCGGGCTTGAGACGCAAGGCAGGGACAAGGTGACCATGCTGCGCGACCTGAATTCCTATCTCATCGAGCAGTTCGCCGCGCGAAAGCACCCCGTGCTGATCATCGACGAGGCGCAAAACCTGCCCCCCGAGGTGCTTGAGGAACTGCGCATGCTGTCGAATCTGGAGACGGACAACGCCAAGCTGCTTCAGATCATACTCGTCGGGCAGCCAGAGTTGCGCGACCGCATTCGTTCCCCGCAGCTTATCCAGTTGCGGCAACGCATTCTGGTGCAGTGCCATCTTTCGCCGCTCACTGCCGAGGAGACTGCGGAATATGTCCTCTTTCGGCTTGAACGCGCCGGCAACCGCGATGCGTTGCAGTGGGGGCCGGATGTCCTGGACATGATCCACAAGGCCACCCGCGGAGTGCCCCGCCTGGTCAACATCCTGTGCGGGTATGCCTTGCTTGATGCCTATGCCGCCGACCGCAGGCATGTGGCGGCGGAAATGCTGGACGACCTGCTGAAATCCATGGATTTCGAGCGCCAGTTCTGGCCCACGGCGGAAGCCATGCCCGATGCGGACGCCACGGTCGGCGTTTCTCCGGCCGGGGCAGCGCTGCCGCCAGCGGTCACCTCGCCCCGGCTTTCGCCCGCGTTGCAGCGGGTCAGCGCGCTGCTTTCCGGTGTGTTGCAACGGGTGGGCGAGTTGGAGCAGGCGCAGGCGCGCGCGGGCGAGGATGCGCACCTGCAACTGGCCGAGCGCCAGCGGTCGCTTGAACACCGTGTGGTGCAACTGGCCGAGTGCGTCGAACGGATGAACCTTGGCCAGGCGTTGCAGCAGGTGCAGGTAACGCGCGAAGTGGCGCCTTCGGTGGAGCGCAAGCCCGCGCGGCGGCAGGGGTGGATACGGCGGTGGCTTGCGGGCGGGTAGCTCTTGGCCCGTCCCGGGACGATGAAACCGATCGGGAGCAAAGCCTTCTCCCGGAGAGTGGTGGTGTTCATGAATCCGATGTCTTCCGTACTGTCCATGTTGCCAGGAGCCGCATATGCCTGCCTGTTCCAGGCTCTCCGGCGGTTGCGCGGGGCGGCGTTCATGCTCTCGATTGGCGTTGTATGCCTTTGCCCGGGAATGCTGCGCGCTGAAGCCGTGCAGAATGTTGAGACGGGTATTGGGTTTGGGCTGGAATACAACGACAACGTCAAGGAAGAAAAAAACGGCGAGGGTGACTTCATTACACACATAAAACCTTCTCTGAAATATGAATACGGAGCTGATCGCGTATCCGCAAACCTGTCCTACAAGGGCGACTACCAATACTACACGGGCGGAACATCTGCAGACGACTACGCGCACACGCTTGATGCGCGGCTGAGCCTTGCCATGGTGGAGAACCTGCTCTTTCTCGACATCTCGGAAAACCTGCGCCCCGTCTACCGGCAGGCATCACGCGGCGACGTGGTCGAATACGACACCCGGCGCGACCAGACAGACCAGAACATTTTTTCCGTATCACCCTACTTCACGCTTCATCCGGGTGAACGCACGAACATCAAGGCAGGCTACCGGTTCAGCGACATTCGCTACGCGGAAGAAAGCGCGCCGGGAGAGGGCAGCACCAGCATCGTTCCGGGCTGGAGCAGCGGTCAGTCGGCCATGGACAGCAACGTCAAGCAGCAGCACGAGTTGTTCGCCAATGCAGAACGCGATGTGACGGAGCTGTTCACCCTGTTGTTCGGTTACGAGCTGTTGCGGCAGGAGTCGGAGGAACAGACCGACTTCCATCGGCACAAGCCGTATCTGGGCGGCCGTTACGAATACAGCGATTCAGGCAGCGTGCAGGTCAGGGCTGGCCCCATGCTGACGGAAACCGACGACGGCGAGGAATCCACCAGCTTCTACTATTTGGCGGGGGTGGCCCAGAAACTCGGCCGTGCCGTGCTGACCTTCGATGCCCTGCGCGACTTCACGGAAGACCCGGAATCGGGGCGGAACATCCTGCGCACCTCGTATACGGCGGGCGTCGGCTTCACCTTCGACCGGTCCAGCCTGAACGCGAGTCTTGGCTATGCCGAGTACGAGCAGACGATCGACGCTGGAGGAACCAAGTTCTGGCGGCCCGGCATGCGCTACATCTACGAGCTGACCGATCGGCTGAAGGCCAACGTGGCGGTGAGCGCAGAGCTGGATGCAGGTTCATCGTCCCTGAAGTCCGATAGATACTATGCCAGTACGGGATTGAACTACGAGTTGTCAGAAACATCATGGGTAGGGATTACCTACCGTTTCAAGAACGTTGATACGGAAGGCCATGACGACGATTTTACAGTAAACCGCATCATGCTTGAATGGGGAATGACGTTCTGATGTGAATGCATGCAGCAATGAAGAAGACGTAACAGCCCGCAAGGGGAGAGAAATATGCGCAATGCCCTCACCATAGACGTGGAGGATTACTTCCACGTAAGCGCCTTTGAACGGTGCGTCGACCCAGATCAGTGGGACTCGCTGCCGCAACGGGCCCTGCGCAATACCAATCGTGTTCTCGACCTGCTTGACCAGTGGGGGCTGCGCGCCACCTTCTTCACGTTGGGGTGGGTGGCCAAGCGCCATCCCGAGCTGGTGCGCCGCATGGCGTCGGCGGGCCACGAGGTGGCGTGCCACGGCTATTCGCACCGTCGCATCACCACCATGACGCCCAAGTCATTCCGTGACGACGTGCAGCGTTCGCGCCTGCTGCTTCAGGACCTTTCGGGCCAGCCGGTAATAGGATACCGCGCCCCCAGCTATACCATCACGCATTCCACCATCTGGGCGCTTGATGTGCTGATAGAATTGGGTTTTTCCTACGATTCCAGTATTTTTCCCATTCATCACGACATCTACGGAATGCCGGGCAGCCAACGCTTTCCGCACGTCATCACCCGCGACGACGGCGTCATCAAGGAATTTCCGCCCACCACCTACCAGGTGGAGGTGCTTGGCCGCCGCGTTAACCTGCCCGTGGCGGGTGGAGGCTACCTGCGGCTGCTGCCCGCCCGCCTTGTCAGCAACGCCTTTCAGCGGTTGAACGCATCGGGCAGGCCATGCGTGCTCTATTTCCATCCATGGGAGATCGACCCCGGCCAGCCGCGCATCAAGGCCTCGCTCAAGTCGCGGGTGCGGCACTACCTCAACCTGGCGACCACCGAGTCCAAACTGCGGCACCTTTTTTCGGCGCACAGCTTCTGCACCATGGCATCCGTACTTTTCGGGCAGGCCGCGCATGTCTGACATCAATGTCGTACGCGTGGACCCGGCCGAAGGGCAGGCATCTGCGGCATGGGATGCCTACGTCGCCGTTGCCTCCGGGGCGGCGGGGTATCATCGCATGGGTTGGATGCGTGTTATCGCGCGGGCCTTCGGGCACAAGGTGCATCCGCTTGCGGCCTTCGAAGGGGAGCGCATCGTGGGCGTGCTGCCGTTGGTGTTCATGCGCAGCCGCCTGTTCGGCAGGTTTCTGGTTTCCCTTCCGTTCGTGAACTACGGCGGGCTGCTGGCGGATACCCCGCGGGCGGCGCAGGTACTGGTGGAAGCGGCGGACACCCTGATGCGCACCCTTGGTGCGAACAGCATAGAGCTGCGTCATGTGGGCTCGCCGCGCCTCGGCCTGTCGGCCAAAAGCCACAAGGTGACCATGCTGCTGGACCTGCCTTCGCAACCGCAGGAGTTGTGGCGCGGTTTCAAGGACAAGGTGCGCAACCAGGTGCGCAAGGCCGAAAAGTCGGGCCTGACTGTGGAAAAGGGCGGCTGCGAACTGCTGCGTGACTTTTACGACGTGTTCGCGGTGAACATGCGCGACCTTGGCACGCCGGTCCATGGCCGGGGCTTTTTTGAAGCGGTCATGGACGAGTTTCCGGCGCAGACGCGCATCGCCGTCGTGCGAAAGGCGGGCGCGGCCATCGCGGCGGCGTTCTGCTACGGGCACGGCGCGACGTTCGAGGTGCCATGGGCCTCATCGCTGCGGGCACACCGTCAATTCTGCCCGAACAACCTGCTGTATTGGGAATGCATCCGGACCGCCTGCACGGAAGGCTTCCTGGTGTTCGACTTCGGGCGTTCCTCGCCTGACAGCGGTGCCTGGCGTTTCAAGGTGCAGTGGGGCGCGCGCGAGGTGCCGCTAAGCTGGGAATACCTGCTGGCGGACGGGGCGCCCCTGCCGGACCTGAACCCCTCCAACGCAAAGTTCGGCCTGGCCATCCGCCTGTGGCGGCATCTGCCCGTGGCCTTCACGCGCCTTGTGGGGCCGCACATCGTGAGGAGCATACCATGAACATGCTCCCGGGTGCTTTTGCGGGGTTTGCGCGTGTGCTGCCCCCGGGCGGCGCGCCCCCGACAGGCGGCGATATCGCGATGGGAATTGCGGCGGCGCTTGGCGTGAGGACAGGGCGCGGGCGTGGTGGCGATGCGTGCGAGGCGTTCGGCCGCGCCCTGCGCGAAACCTTCGGCATGCGGCATGCCTTCCTGCATTGCACCGGCAGGGCTGCCCTGTCGGCTGCGTTCCGGGCCATGCGCGCCCTTGCGCCGACACGCGACGAGGTGCTGCTGCCCGCCTACACATCGTACTCGGTGGCCGCCGCCGCAGTGCACGCGGGAATGCGCGTGGCGCTGTATGATCTCGAACCGGATACCCTGGCGCCCAGCCACGACAGCGTTGCGGCGGCCATGGGCGAACGGACGCTGTGCGTCGTGGCCTGCCACCTGTTCGGCTACCCCGTGGATATCGCCGCGTTGCGCATCCTGTGCCAGCAGCACGGCGCATGGCTGCTGGACGACGCGGCGCAGGCCATGGGGGCCAGCATCGGCGGGCGACATGCGGGCACTTGCGGCGACGTGGGGTTGTTCAGCCTTGCGCGGGGCAAGAACATCACCGCCGTGGACGGCGGTGTCCTGATCACCGGCTCGGACGAACTTGCCCGGCAACTGGCGCAGGACGCGCCGTATGCCGTGTCCCATGCCATTACGGACAACGCCTCGCCGGACAACGCCTCGCCGGACAACGTCCCGCCGGACGACGCGCGCGGCGGAGTGGTCGCAAGGGGCGCAGGCGAAACCTTCTGCCGAGTCGATGCAGTGCTTGCGGCCAAGGCCGTGGTGCTGTGGGTATGCCAGCACCCACGCGCGTACTGGTTGCCTGCTTCGCTGCCGTTCCTGCACATCGGCGCCTCTCGCCTCGAACCACGCTTTGCGTCAGGCGGCCTGCGCCCGTTACAGGCCGCCATGGCCCTGCGAGCCCTTGGTCGGCTGGATGCCGTCAACGCCGGGCGGCGCGCGATGGCACACCGGATCGTGCAACGCCTGCGCGACGTGTGCGGCCTGCGCACGGTGGCCGCGCAACCGGGTGCAGACCCGGTGTTTACGCGCCTGCCCCTGCTGCCCGGTGCGGAAGGCTGGACCGGCGGCGGGCCCCCGCAAATGGGCGCGCTGGGCATGGTGCGGTCGTACCCGCAGTCCTTGCGGGATCTTGCCGCGCTGTCGCCGCACCGCGTCGCAGGGCAGGATTGTCCCGTGGCACGTTGGGTGGCGGCGTCTCTCATTACCCTGCCGACCCACGCCTTCGTGGAGCAGCGCGACATGGACGCCATGGTCGGCATTCTGGTTCGTGCAACCACGAAGGGGCCGGGGGGGCGCCTGCCCGTCGCCCAGTCTGCGGCGTTCCCCGGTCCACCGGCCACGTCCGGTCCGGCGGGCCCGGCGGCGTCAACGGCCATCGGCGGAGGGGGGGCGCGATGAAGGCACTGTTCTGGTCCTCCTTCTTCCTGCTGGCATATGCCTTTGCCGGGTATCCGGCGCTGCTGGCCCTTGGCACGCGCATCGCGCGGCGGCAGGGCCCGGCTCCAGGTCGTGCCAGCTCCGCCCCCACCCCCTCGACCACAGCACGCCCGGATGTCGCACCCCTTGCGGCGCACGCCGCCGACCTGCCCACGGTCAGCATCCTGCTTTCCGTCTACAACGAGGAAACGGTAATTGCACACAAGATAGCGAATTTCCATGCGTTGGAGTACCCGCATGACCGCATGGAACTCTGTATCGTGTCCGATGGCAGCACCGATGAGACCGATGCCATCGTCCAGGCCTGCGGTTCCCCGAGGGTAGGGCTGTTGCGGCAGGAGAGGCGCGGCGGCAAGACCCTGGCCCTCAACCGCGCGGCGCAGGCCGCCACGGGCGACATTCTGGTGTTCACCGACGCCAACGCCATGTTCCGCATCGATTGCGTGCGGATGCTGGTGCAACGTCTTGCCGATGCGGACATCGGCCTTGTCAGTGGCATCAGCGTCTACACCGATGCGCACGGGGCGGCTACGGCGGGCGGAATCTACCGCCGCTACGAGGAATGGATGAAGACCCGCGAGAGCGATCTTTTCTCCATCGTCGGGGCGGACGGCGCGGCCTACGCCCTGCGGCGGGGACTGTATGCGCCGTTGCGGCCCGAATACATCAACGACCTGATCCACCCGGTGCAGGTGGTGTTGCAGGGGCGGCGTGCCGTCAGCGAACCCCGCGCCGTGGTGCACGAAGAGACGGACGAGGGCAACGGCACCGCGCAAATGCGGCGGCAGACCCGCATCATGGCCCAGTCATGGCTGATTTTTCTGCGTTGTCTGCCTGACCTTGTCCGGGCGGGGCAGTGGGGCTTCGTGTGGCAGCTTGCGTCGCACAAGGTGCTGCGCTGGCTGGCACTGCCCCTGCTGGCGGTGTTGACGGTGTCCGCATTGGCGCTGGCCGGGGAAGGCGCCTGGTACGTCCTGGTCTTGGCCGGTATTGCGGCGGGCGCCGTGCTGGCCGTTCTGGGGGCGCGTGGGCAGGTCGGCCTGCCGCGCACGGCGTGGCTGTTCGTGGTGTTGCACGCCGCCGCCGTGGTGGGGCTGTTCAGGCTGCTGCGGGGTGAGACGTTCGTTACGTGGAACCCCAGGGGCACCTAGGCGTGTTTTCAAGCGGGCGGCTATCCGTGAAGTGCACGGCATTGCGGATGGATACGCTGGAAATGCTGTGTCTGCGCATGAGTTTTTTCCTTGTTGGCGAGCAAGGCGGTTCAGTTGCAACCCCCCGACAGGGAAGGAGGTGCCGAATGACGGCCATGAGTTCCTTGTTTTCCAAAATGCTGCGTGCTGCACGTTTTGTCGTGCGCGCGGGTCGCAAGGTTTCGCGCGCCATGCGCGCGGATTACTGCCCGCTGCCGCTGTCCACGTTCGCTTTCGTCAACGGCGATGGCGACATTGCGCGGTTGCACCGGGCATGCCACAGGCTGCTGATTTCGCGCTGCACCACCGTGCGCTCTTGGGGGCGGCTGCTCATCAGCACGCTGGCGTGGCCGTTCTCGTCGCTGTTGCGCAGCCTTGCCATGGCGGCCCGCCATGGCGGATCCGTGGCCCGGCGGCATGGGGTCTCGCGCTGGAGGCAGGTGGGGGGCAGCATGCGCGCGGCCATGCACCACAACATGAACGCCCGGCTTTTCTACTGGTTCGACCTGTTCCGGCCTGATGCGCCGGATCCCGGCACCTTCATCATGCCCCATGAACTGAAGGTGATAGCCGAGGTGCTGGCGACGACCAGCATGGTGCCGGATATTTCCACCAAAACCGGATTTCTGCGGTGCTGCAATGAACTGGGGCTGCCGCACGTGCCCATTCTGGCCAGCTTTTTTTCGGACGGGCGGTCGGAATGGGGCCATGGTGGACAGGATGCCGCCATCGGGAACGACCTGCTGCTGAAGCCCGCCGACTGGGCCGAAGGCCCGAGCGGCGAACTGTGGAAGTGGCAGGAAGGCAAGGGCAACTGGCAGCGGCAGGGCAAGGAGGCGGACCTGCGCGAGATCGAAGCGCGCGGGCGAGAACTGGCGGTGGGGCACATCATGCTCATGCAGCCGTTCGTCCCTGATCACCCGGTGCTGCGGCGTCTCGGCATGCTCGGCACCTGCACGTTGAGATTTTCCACCCTTGCGGTGCTGGGCGGTGAACCGCAGCCCCTCTATGCAAGCCTTCGCATTCCGGGCGGGTGGTGGCGGGCCGAAAGCGGACCGGAAACCGACATGGTGGCCCGCGTGGTCGATTTCTCCACGGGGGAACTGGGCGAAGCGGTGGCGCGCTGCTCGCACCGCCGCTGGAAGCGCCACCCCGATACAGGCGAGGCCATCGCCGGACTGCGCCTGCCCCTGTGGGATCAGGCCATGGCGTTGGCTGCGCGGGCCCACCGCAACATGCTGGGGTATCCCGTCATGGCATGGGACATCCTGATCGGCGTGAACGAAAGCCTGTTGCTCGACGCCTGCGTGGACCCCGCCATCGACCTTGCCCACGTGCCGCTTGGCGGTCCGGTGGGCGACAGGAAATTCGCCGCATCGGTGCTCGTCCATTGCGAGCGGCTCGGTTCCGTTACCGCCGTGGCCTGACCACGGAAAGGACCATGGCATGACGGGACACGAAATCTGGCAGGGCGCTTTGCCCCGATGCGGTGGGGGGGCATAGGCCATGTACACCGCCGCCATCCATCTGCTGACGTTGGTCGTCTTCACGCGCATCGGCGAGCTGTTTCCCGTGCTGATGCCGCTGCATCTCGGCAAGGTCGGCTTTGCCTTCAGCGCAATGGTGTTGCTTGCGGCGGGCGGACGAACGTTCGGCGAGCTGCCACGTATGCCGTTGCTGCGGCATGTGTTGCTGCTGCTGGCGATTGCCGCATGCGGCGTGCCGTTCAGCGTGTGGCGGGCGGGGGCGCTGGAAGGGCTCGAGGCATACGCCCAGACGGTCTACGTCTTTGTGGCGCTGGTGCTGCTGGCCGTGCGCGGCCGGGTAGGGGTGTTGCGGATGGGGCTGCTGCTGGGGGTGATGGTGCTTGGCACCTGCCTGTTGCTGGAAAGGGGATTTTCGCGGGCGTACGTAAGCACCACCTATGATGCCAACGATCTTGCGGTGCTGTTCGCCATGTTCATTCCCGTGCTGGTGGCAGAAGGCATGGCTGGCGTGGGTGGGATGCGCGTTGCGGGCTGGGTGGGGGCGGCCACTGCCTTTGTGGGCATGGCCATGACGCAGTCGCGCGGCGGGCTGATAGCCCTGGGAGTGATGGCGGTGCAGGTCGTGCTTTCATCGCGTCGCAGGGTGCCGCTGCTGGTGCTGCTGGTGGTGGCGGCGGTCGTCTTCTACCACTACGCCGATGCATCGTACTGGGATCGGTTCTCCATTCTGGGCGATGCCGAGGACGACTACAATGTCTCCGACAAGACCGGCAGGATCGAGTTGTGGAAAAGCGGGCTCGAGATGACGCTTGCCAAGCCGTTTCTCGGTGTGGGCATCGGGCAGTTTGCACCGGCCAATTTCATGTACGGCAACGGCGTGTATCTGACGGCGCACAATGCGTACATCCAGATTGCCGCAGAAACAGGGTTGGTGTCGTTGTGCATCTACCTGCTCATGCTGCGGGGCATGTCGCGCATCATTTCGCAGGGCGTGGCCCGTGCGGCGGACGATGTGCGGGCGCGGTCGCGCTGGCTTGGACTCCGGTACGGCCTCACCGCATTCATGACGGGCATCCTGTTCATTTCCAAGGCATACGGGGCGACGTTCTATTGTTTCGTCGCGCTGGTGGTTGCCATGGACATGACGGAGCGGGCCGCATCCGCCACGCGTGAAGCGGGTGAGCGGTGGGCGGAGCGGGCGGCCCAGGCGGGGCGTGTTCTTGTCGCGGCGCAGGGCGTGCCGCCATCCCGTCGCGGCACTGCCTTCACTTCGGGTTCGGCAAGGGGGGCGGCAGCGTGAGCACACTCCGGTACTTCGCCCGCAATTCCGTCATCCGGGTGCTGTCGTTCGCCGTGGGTGTGGGGTTTGCCCTGTTCGTCACGCCGAAGGTGGTCGGCACTCTCGGCAAGGCGACCTACGGCGTATGGGTGCTGATAAGTTCCGTCCTTTGCTACTACCTGCTGCTGGAAGGCGGCGTGATGCAGGCGGTGGCAAAATACGCCTCCGCAGCCTTCGCGCGGGGCGACCGGCGCGAGGTTGACAGGGTCTGCACGGCGGGCGTCGCGCTGCACGCCCTGTCGTGCGTGGCGGCGTTGTGCGTCACGGCGCTGCTGGCCTTCTTCGCTGGGGCGTTCGCCACGGAATTCGTATCGCCCGAACGGTTGCGCCTGTGCCTTGTGACATACAGCGCCTGCCTTGCCTTCATGTTCCTGTTCCGTACCTTCACCGGCATTCTCATGGCCGAGATGCGCTGGACATTCATCGCGCTGTTGTCCATGGCGCGCAGCGCACTGACCAGCATCACCGTCCTGATCTGGATACGCCCCGACAACGGGCTGCTGTTGCTTGCAGTAGTCAACGGGGCGGGATTTCTTCTGGAGGGCATGGTCTGCCTGTACTGCGTGCGCTGTGGAAGAATGGCATCCTTCCGGCCATCGCTGTTCGATCTTTCTCTTGCCAGGAATATGCTTGTCTACGGATTCACGTTTACCATGTCCGAGGTTGGAGATTCATTCCGTTATCGTTCACAGAACTATGTCATCGCATTGTTCATGGGCGTTCGGGAAGTTGCCATATTTTCAATAGCCATGCAATTTATAGGCTATTTCATAAGTCTCATGCAAAGCGCATTCGGAATAATGGTGCCATACTTCAGCAGAATGCAGGTTGGCAGCGATTCCATGAACATTGGGCCAACATTGTTGCACGCGCTGCGCCTCAGTTACGTCATGGCATCATTCATCGGGATGTGCCTTGTGTTTTACGGCAGGGACTTCATCGTGCTGTGGCTGGGGGAGGGGTTTTCCGCCTCCTATGATGCGTTGGTGCCGTTGACCATAGGGGCGGTGCTGTCGCTGGGCATGCTGCCTGCGGATGGATTTCTGCTGGGTACGGCGCGCCATCGCGTGCTTGCCCGGTGCGCCCTTGCCGAGGGCGGCTGCATCCTGCTGCTGTCGGTGGCCCTGGCCGGGCCCTTCGGCATGGCCGGGGTGGCGTGGGCGTATTGCATCGCGGCAACCGTTTTTCGCGCGGGCATCGTGCCGTACCTCGTCTTTACCCATGCGGGGCTTTCCATGGCGGATTACGGGCGTCTCGTGGCGGGGGTGCTGGCCACGCACGTGGTTCCGCAGGTTCTCTGCTATCTGGCGCTGCGCGGCAGCCTGGGCAACGGATACCTGCAACTGGCCCTGCTCGTCTGCACGCAGGCGCTGCTGGTGGTCGTCATACAGATGTCGATGCTGCGGCTGCACCGCAGTCCGGCATGACGCGGTTGACACGGCAAGGAGTGGAACGACCATGATGCACGGCAAGGATTTCATCGTGTTCTCGGACGACTGGGGCAGGCATCCCTTCAGTTGTCAGCACATATTGCGCCATTTCATGCCGGGTAACCGCGTGTTGTGGGTGAACACCATAGGCATGCGCCTGCCGCGCCTGTCGCTGTACGACGCGCGCCGCGCCGTGGAGAAGCTGTACGCGTGGATGGGGCCGTCACCGGGCGAGACACGGCCACTGCCTGAAGGGTTGCGGGTGATCGCGCCGGTGATGCTGCCCTTCGCGCCGTTGGCCCCCGTGCGGGAATTCAACCGCCGCAGCGTGGTGGGCGATGTGCGGCGCGCTGCCGCCGCGTGGGGCCTGCGCGACCCCATCCTGCTGGCAACGCTGCCCAATGCGGCGGACTACGTGGGCAGGTGCGGCGAGTCGCTGGTTGTCTACTACTGCGTTGACGAGTTCGCCGTCTGGCCGGGCATGAACCTGCCGGAGATGGTGCGTTCACTGGAAGCGGATCTGCTGCGTTCCGCAGACCTGGTGGTGGGGGTGTCCGATGCCCTTGTCGCACGCAAGGGCAACGGTCGCAGCCCCACGCATCTGCTGACGCACGGGGTGGACTTCGCGCACTTCCGTACGGCGTATGACTCGCAACCCGTTCCCCCGTTTCTTGCCGACCTGACCGGGCCGGTGATCGGCTTCTACGGGCTTATCGACACGCATCTCGATGTGGAGTTGCTGGCCGGTCTGCTGGACGCCAGGCCCGACTGGACGGTGGTGCTCATCGGGGTCAAGCGCATTCCGCTTGATGCGCTGGAACGTCGTCCCAACTTCCGCTGGCTGCCTGCGGTGCCCTATGCCGATCTGCCGCGCCATGCGGCACGCTTTGACGCAGCCATCATCCCCTATCGCGTCAACGAACATACCTGCACGGCCAACCCCTTGAAACTGCGAGAATACATGGCAACCGGAAAACCCGTGGTCACGACGCCCATGACGGAAGTGCTGCGTTTTCGCGACGTCATTCATGTGGCGTCCACGGTGGGCGGATTCGTGGAGGCCATAGCGGCGGAACTGGCCGCGCCCACTCCGCCCGATGCCCGTTGGGCCGTGCTGGCCGGGGAGACATGGGAGGACAAGGCGCAGGCGTTGTCGGGCTGGATGGAAGCGACGCTTGCCGAACGCCTGGCGGCGCGCAGGGAGGTGGCATGAGACGTCCGCGCGTATGCATGCTGCTGGCCACGGACATCATCGGCGGGCCAGGGAATCTGTTGGTGCAGTTTCTGCGTTGCGGCGGGCTTGAGCGGTGTGAGCCGCTGGTGGTCGGCTACGACTACGGTACGCCGGGCGAGACGGAATTTTCCAGGGCCGTCAGGGCCACGGGCGCGCGCATGGTCACCCTGCGCCAGCGCTGGATGCTCGACCCAGCGCTGGTGCCCCAGGCGTTGCGCGTGGTGCGGCACGAACGGTGCGAAGTGCTGGAGTCGCACGGGTACAAAAGCCACGCGGTGTGCGCCTGCCTGCATCTGGTGACCGGCCTGCCGTGGGTGGCCTTCGTGCATGGATGGACGGCGGAAAACATGAAGATACGCGCCTATCGGGCGCTGGAACACGCCGTGCTGCCGCTGGCCACGCGCGTCGTGGCCGTGTCGGAAGCGCTGGGGCGCAGCCTTCTGCCGCTGGCGCGGCGGCGCATGCGGGTCATCCCCAATGCCGTGGACGCCATGGGAACGGGCGGGGGCGATGCGTCCCGCGACGTGCGCGTCGAATACGGCATCTCCCCTGATGCGGTGGTGGTGGGGGTCGTTGGGCGGCTCAGCCCCGAAAAGGGGCAGGTGCATCTGCTGCGGGCCCTGGCCGTCGCCAGGAAGCGGGATTCGCGTTTGCACGCGCTGCTACTGGGCGACGGGCAGGACGGCCCAATGCTGAAGGACGAGGCTGCTCGGTTGGGGCTTGACGGGGCGGTCACCTTTACCGGGCACGTGAGCGGCACGGGGGATTTCTACCGGGCCATGGACATAGTGGCCATGCCGTCGCTTTGCGAAGGCATGCCCGTGGCCGCCCTGGAAGGCATGCTGCACGGGCTGCCCCTTGTGGCCAGTAATGTGGGGGGCGTGCCCGAAGTGGTGGTGGACGGGGAGACAGGCATTCTGGTGCCTGCGGCGGACGAGGGGCGGCTGGCCCAGGGGCTGCTGGAGCTTGCCCGCGATCCGGTGGCCAGGTCGCGCATGGGTGACGCGGGGAGCAGCCGGGTGGCCCGCCATTTCGGTCCGGAACGGCGCGGTGAGGAAATCGTGGGAATGTATCTGGAACTGCTTGGCAACTCAGAACAGGGGGATTCCGGTCATGCGCAGCTGGGCTGAATTCAAGGTGGCCATACGTCGGCGCGAAACACCGTTCCATGCATTCCTGTACGACATTGCCAAGGCGCTGTTTGGTATTTCAATGCCAGTCGTGCCGATGGTGCACTCGTTTCTGTACAACGAATGGTGCACAAGAACTTCTGTGTGGCACAACTTTTGGCGTGTCGTGTATTATGAACCAATTTTCAAGTCGCAATGTCGCAAGGTGGGGCATGGTTTCAGAATGTGGTACGCCGGAAACGGAACAACGCGCATTTTGGGAAACCTCAACATCTACATCGGAAACAACGTGGCGATATTCGACAGGGTCGGCCTTGTGGGGCTACGGCTGTTCGACAATCCGGAGCTGCACATCGGCGACAACAGCTACATAGGACCCGACGTGCGCTTCATGGTGGCCAAAAGCATCGTTGTGGGACGCTATTCGATACTTGGTTGCCAGATGATCATGGACAACTCCGGTCACCCCGTGGCGGACGCGTGCGGCCGCCTGGTGCACGGGGGCGGACACCCTTCGCGCGCAAGCGTGCGTCCGGTGCGCATAGGCGACCTGTGCCTGCTCGGCGCCGGTGTCTACGTCTACCCCGGTGCCGACGTGGGGGACGGGGTGGTCGCCAAGGTTGGCACCCACATCACGGGAACGATTCCGCCGTTCTGCCTTCTGGAGGGCAACCCCTGCCGCATCGTCGGCAAACTGCCCATTGCGGACGAACTGGCGGAGGAGTTCGGCGAGGAACGCGTGGCCGCCTGGCGCGCCGCGCAGGCAGAAGTGGTGCTGGATTCGTGAACACGGCACGGTCGTCCACCGCGACGACCCGCCTCCGGGAGCCATGATGAAAGATTCGCCCCGAACAATGATGAGAACGGCGGTGCACGCCCTGGCGCTGTTGCTGGCGCTTGCGCCCTATCTGCTGCACCGGCTGGAGTCGCTCTTCCTTGGGCGTCAGCGGTCGTTCATGGGCATGTCGCAGTTGTTGTCGCTGCTGCCCGGCGTCTACGGTTCGGTGCTGCGGGCCGGGTTCTACCGCCTGGCCCTGCGTGGTTGCCCGCAGGAATGCGTCATCGAGTTCATGACCACCTTCGTCACTCCCGAAGCCGCCGTGGGGCGCAACGTGTACATCGGCTCGCACTGCAACCTCGGGTGGGTGGAGATAGGCGACGACTGCCTGATCGGTTCGTACGTTCTCGTCACCAGCGGCAGGAACCAGCATTTCTTCGATGATATCCGCACGCCCATCAGGTTGCAGGGCGGGGCGCCCGCCCTTGTGCGCATTGGCCGCGATTGCTGGATAGGCAACGGCGTCATCGTCATGGCCGAAATTGGCGAGGGGTGCGTGGTGGCGGCGGGCAGCGTGGTGACGGAACCCCTCGCGCCGTACAGCATCGCGGTGGGCGTGCCCGCGCGTGTCATACGCCAGCGCGGTGACGGGGTGTCTGCGGGCGGTTGCGGCGTGGAACCGCAGCCCAGCGAGGGGGGCGGCGATGCAAAGGGGAATGGCCGATGACAGTACCCGATGCGCCGCGCGGCACGATGCCCCACGTCATGCAACTGCTTTTCCGGTTGGCCCCCGGTGGTGCGGAACGGCTGGCCCTGACCACGCTGGACAAGGCACGCGGCAGGGTGCGCGGTTCGGTCTGCGGGCTGTTCGGAAGCACGGGACCGCTTGTGCCCGAAATCGAGCAGATGGGCCTGCCGTGGTTCGGCCTTGACGTGATCGGGCATTCCAGGCTTCGGGGCATATGGACGCTGGCCGCGTTGCTGCGGCGGGAAAAGGTTGATGTGGTGCACGCCCAGGCCGCCTACCTGCTGCAATGGGCCGTTCCGGCGGCGTGGTTGTCCGGGGCGCGCGTCGTGTACACCGAGCATTCGCGCCACCAATTGGAGTCGCAACCCCGTGTGCGGCGTCTGCTGCGTATGGTCGGCCCGTGGTTGAGCGACATCTCGTGCGTGACCGAGGACATGCGCCGGTTTCTGAAAAACGAGGTGGGCATGGCGGTGCCTCGCATCCGGGTCATCCGCAATGGCGTGGATGTGGCGCGGTATGCTCCGGCGGAACCAGGCAACGCCGTGGCCGCATGGCCGGCGGGGTGGGGCACTCGTTCGTTCGTGTTCGGCAACGTGGCGCGGTTTTGCGAGGCGAAGGATCACCCGTCGCTGCTGCGAGCCTTCGACGCCGTGAGCCGCGTCCACCCGTACGTTCGTCTGCTGCTGGTGGGCGACGGGGAGTGCCGTCCCGAGGTGGAGGCCCTGCACGCGGACCTTGGCCTTGGCGATGCCGTGCATTTCGCGGGAACCCGGCAGGACATACCGGAACACCTGCGCGCCATGGGCGTGTTCGTGCTGTCGTCGCGCGTCGAGGGCATGCCGGTGGCGGTGCTGGAGGCCATGGCCTGTGGCGTGCCCGTGGTGACCACCGACGTGGGCGGCTTGGGAGAGCTTGTGCGCGATGGCGAAACCGCCCGCGTTGTGCCCCCCCGTGATCCCGAGGCCCTTGCCGGGGCCATGCGCTGGATGCTGGAAAACCCGCGCGAGCGCGAGGCCATGCGCCTGCGCGCTCTGGACATGGTGCGCAGCCAATGTGGCCACGACACCATGCTGCGCGGCTATCTCGACCTGTACGGCGTGAAAGAGGCCCGCGCATGATCGGATACGCCCGCATGTTGTTGCACCGCGTTCGCGGTAACCAGCGCGATGCACGGATGCGCGAGCATCTGGCGTTGCAGTGGCTGCCCATGGACGAGTTGCGGCAGCGCCAGTTCTGGCGGCTGGCCGCGCTGGTGCGGCATGCCTATGTGACGGTGCCCCGATACCGCGCGTTGCTGGACGATATGGGCATGCGGCCCGAAGACATCCGCAGTTTCGCCGACTTCGCGACGCTGCCGGAACTGCCGCGCGACATCGTGCTCACGCGGCCTTCCGACCTTGCGGCCACGGCGTTATCCGGCGGGCCGCCCATTGGAAGCGAATGCCTTTCCGCAGGGGGGAACGCCATGCGGTTTTGCCAGGATACTTCCGCGCGTGAGGAAATGTACGCCAACTGGTCGTTATGCCTTTCTTTTGCAGGGTGGCGCACCTCGGACATGGTGGTGCGGCTGCACCCCTCGCCGTCTCCTGGCCGGGGTAAGACGCCCCATGGCGTGCGGCAGTGGCTTTCCGGCTGCATGACGGTGGATGCGGGCAGTTACGGCAAGGATGAGATTGCCGGATGGCTGCGCGGCATCCGCCGGTACGGCAGGGTCTACGTGCATGGCGGGGTTTCCGTGCTGGTCGACATGGCAGAGCACGCCCTGGCCACAGGTGCGCGCATGCCCGATGTGCGCGGAATCATCGCCACGGGCGGGCGGTTGCATGAAGGGCAGCGCGCACTCATTACGCAGGCGTTCGGCTGCCGTGTGCAGCAACTGTATGGCACCGACGAGGTGCCGTGCATCGCCGTCGAGTGCGAATTCGGCAACATGCACATGCTGACGCATTCCACATACGTGGAGTTCGTGCCCGATCAGTCCGACCGGCCCGACCGATCCGACTGGCCCGATGTGCCCGATCGGCCCGACCAGGCCGGTGCGCCAGGGGTGACGGATGCGCCCGGCGTGTCGCCGCGCCTGCTGGTGACCGATCTCGACAACAGGGCCATGCCGCTGCTGCGGTATGACACGGGCGATCATGCCATTGCCGTCGATGGCGCCTGCCCCTGCGGCAGGGGCTTTCCGCTCATGCGTCTGGATACCGGGGATACGTGGTTCGTCAAGGCGGACGGGCGGCGTCTTTCCCGCGCGGGGATGGAACGGCGGCTTGCCAGGCTGAAGGGGGTCCGGGCGCTGCGGCTTGTCCAGACGGTTACCGGGCGTGTCGACATGTACGTGGTGCGCGGTGTCGGCTTCGACGCCGATGCTGACGCCCGGCTGCGCGCATCGTGCCGTTATGTCGAAGGTAATATCGTACCCGGCCTGGCCGTTGTACTGCATTACGTGGATGCCCCGCGCGAAGGCCAACTGCCCGGAAATGCGGGTGGCGGTGCCGACTGCGCCGTGCCTGGCGGAGCATCCTGATGGCGCGGCTGTCGCCGTGGCCGCTTGTGGCCCTAGGGGAGTTCCCGAACGGCTCTGGCCCACCCCAACCCGGAGAGAAACGCAGGACCCCCCTATGACGTCCGATACGACATTCGATGCCGCATTGCGGCGAAATCTCCTGCACTGGGTGCCGTTGGCCGCGCTTTTCATCGTCGTCTATCACAGCATCCTGTCGCGCATGGTGGGGGACTGGATGTTCGACCCCAACTATTCGCATGGTTTCTTCGTGCCGTGCATCTCGGCGTGGTTCGTCATGCAGCGCCTGCCCGAACTGCGCGCGGCCCAGATGCGCCCTTCCTGGTGGGGGCTGGTGCCGTTGCTGTTGGGGTTTGCAATGCTGCTGTTCGGGGCCGCCACGACGGAGTTGTTCAGTATGCGCGCTTCGCTGGTGCCCATGCTCATCGGTACGGTGCAGCTGTTATACGGCTGGCGGGTGCTACGCATCCTGCTGCTGCCGCTGCTGTTCCTGCTGTTCATGGTGCCCCTGCCCTACACGGTGTACGACGCCCTCGCCCTGCCGCTCAAGGCGCTTGTTTCGGCATCTGCCACCGGCGGCATGAAGCTGCTCGGGCTGCCGGTGCTGCGCGAAGGCAATGTTATCATCTTTCCGAACATCACCCTGGAGGTGGTCGATGCATGCAGCGGCCTGCGTTCGCTGGTCACCCTTCTGGCCCTCGGCACCGCGTTCGCCTTCCTGTTCCTGCCGCCGGGCTGGCGGAGGGGCGCGCTCATGGTCGGCACAATACCCATTGCCGTTGCCGCCAATACCTTGCGGGTATTCATGACGGGCGTGCTGGCGCGCTATGCCGGGCCTGCGGCGGCCGAAGGGTTCTTTCACGAATTCGCCGGGCTTGCCGTGTTTGCCACGGCCATGGCCCTCACGGCGTGCCTCGGCTGGGCGTTGCGCGCTACTGGCGACGCGGCGGCGACGAAAGGAGGCCCCCATGACGGCTAAGGTGCTGGTCGTTCTTCTGGTCCTGGGGCTGGCGGGCCTGTTCGTGCATACCCGGAGGGAAATGACCGTCCCCCCCGCGCGGGCGTTGCAGGACTTTCCGGTGTTGCTGCACGAGTGGCGCAGCGTGGGTCAGGTCTCGTTCGACCAGGCCACGCTTTCGGTGTTGCGTCCCTCGGACTACCTGATGCGCCAGTACGACAACGAACAGGGGCGAAGGGTGGGGTTGTATGTGGGCTATCACGGCGGAGGGCCGGGGGTGGGGCCCATACACTCGCCGCGCAACTGCCTGCCGGGCGCGGGGTGGCACCTGCTGCGCTCTAACCCCATGACGGTGGAGACGCCCGCAGGACCGGTGCACCTCGTGCGCGCCGCCTACGCCAAGGGCGATGAAGGAACGATCTACTACTACTGGTATCAGGTGCGCGGCCGGACGATGACGGGCGACATGGAGTTGAAGCTCGCCGAATTGCGCAATTCGTTCCTCGACCGGCGCAAGGACGCGGCGTTCGTGCGCGTGGACGTGCCGCTGCGGCAGGAGCAGGGCGCGGACGAGGCGGTGGCGGCGTTCATCCGCCGTGTCTACCCGATGTTGCTGACATACCTTCCGTCCTGATGGAGCTGTCATGATCGTCGTCATTCTTGCGTTCGCCTGTGTGGCGCTGGCCCTCGTGCTGGCGGCGCGCGCCGTGCTCATTCCCGGGCTGCGCGCTTCGCTGGGCGTGGTGCCCGCATTGCTGGTGACGGCGGGGCTCGTGGGAACTGACGGGTATCTTGCCGTGGCGCCCTCCTTCAACGCCGGTGTCCTGGATGGCGTGGTGGTGCTCCAGGCCGCGCTGTGCCCGGCGTGGATAGCGTTCAGCCTGTGCTACGGGCGCGAAGGCACGTGGCGCACGTGGTCGCTGCTCAACAGGGTACTCTGCGTGCTGTCGTTCTCGCCGTTGGTCATGGCCGTGGTCCTGCGGTCGTCCGAACTGTTCTATCTTGCCGATTTCAACGCGGAACGGGTGCTGTACCTGGAGCCGCGCGCGTTCTTCTTCTACCTGCAGGTCGTGCTGTGCATGCTGCTGGCCGCAGGTAATCTGGAGACGACGCTGCGCAGCAGTCGCCATAGCGAACGCTGGCGCATCAAGCTTGCGCTGGTGGGCGCGGGGGTGGTGCTGGTGTCCTTTGCCTTGCAATACGGGCAGGGCCTCATGTTTCGAGTGCACGACCTCGGATACCTGGGGTTGCGCAACTGCGGCATCACCGCCGGGCTTCTGCTGCTGCTGTTCGCCGAAACGCGGCGCGGCAGCGGCAAGGTATCCATCGCGCGGCGGCTGGCCTTTCGTTCCGTGGCAGTGGTCTTCGCCGGCGTATACCTTGTCGGGCTTGGCGTGGCCCGGGAGGGCGTGCGCCTGTTCGGCGCGGACTTCGACAAGCAGTTGGGGATGGGGCTTGTTTTCGCGGCGGGGCTCGCGGCGCTGCTGGTCCTGCTTTCCGAACGGCTGCGCCGACGGGCCAGCATCTGGCTGCACCGCACCTTCTACAACGAGAAATACGACTACCGCACTCAATGGATCGAGTTTACCGACCGCCTTTCCCGCGCGCGCGACACCCGGGAGTTTATCGATGTCATGTTGGTAGGGTTATGCGAGGTGTTCGGCTTCGTTGGGGCGGCCTTCCTGCCAGCGGACCACGAACGCGACGGCTGCGTGCAGACGGGGGTGTTTTACGAAATGAACGCCGTTGCCGAGCCGCCGTCCGGCGATGCCTTTGCGGCGTTGTTGGCACGCGACGGCGTGCCCCTGTTGGTGGCCCGGCTTGCGGGCGAGCTTCCGTCCGGAACGGTGCGCTACCTTGCCGATGCGGGGGCCACGCTGGTGTTGCCGGTGCGCGCGGGTGAAGAGGTGGAGGGGCTTGTGCTGCTCAGTTCGCCCATTGACGCCAGCGAGGAACACGATGTCGAGGACTTCGAACTGATGGAGGCCATGGGCCGTCAGATAGGGTTGTGCATACGCAGCTTCCGCCTTGGCGACGAGCTTGCCGTGGCCCGGGAGATGGAGGCGCTCGGGCGGTTTGCCGCGCTGGTCATGCATGACCTCAAGAATCAGGTCTACGCGCTGTCGCTGCTGGTGGAAAACTCGCGCGAATTCATGGGCGAGCCGGACTTTCAGCGCGACATGATGGAGACGCTGGCCAACAGCGTGGCCAACATGCGCATGCTGATCACGCAACTGACCCATTTGCCGGGCCGCGAAGGGCTGCAACTGGCGGAGGTGGACCTGATGGCCCTTGCCCGTCGCGCCTGCGGGCAGGTGCCCGGCGCAAAGCTGCGCTTCACCGGCGAAGGGGCCACCGTGCAGGCCGATGCGGAACAGATAGGCAAGGTGTTCATCAACCTGTGCCTGAACGCCGTGGAGGCGAACGGCGCCGGTCCCATCGTCGTCCATGTCGGCAACGATGGCGCGCCGTACTTCCGGGTACAGGACGAGGCAGGCGGCATCGATCCCAACCTGCTGCGCAACGGGTTGTTCAAGCCGTTCCGCAGCACCAAGAAGCGCGGCATGGGCATAGGCCTCTACCATTGCCGCAAGATCGTTGACGCGCACGGGGGCAGGATACGCGTCGAGTCCCGTGCGGGCCAGGGAACGACGTTTACCGTGGCCTTCGGCACATCGGAGCCGGGGCGCGCAGGCCACCAGAGTGTATGCGGCGGTCCATCGCCGGGGCAAGGGTAGCATCATGCCAGGATTGCTCATCGTTGAAGACAACGAGGACGTGCGGCGGCAGCTTGGATGGGGGCTGTCGAAGGAGCCGTTCGACGTTTTTCTTGCCGCCACGGTGGACGAGGCGCTTGCGGTACAGCGGGAGCACCGACCCGAGGTGGTCACGCTGGACCTCGGGCTGCCGCCGGAGCCGGAAGGGGTCACCGAGGGCTTCCGCTGCCTGGATGCATTGCTGGAGCAGGACCCGCTGGCCCAGATCATCGTGGTGACTGGCCACCACGACGTGCAGAACGCCCTGCGCGCGGTGCAGGCCGGTGCGTACGATTTCAGCCGCAAACCGGTGAACCTTGCGGAACTGAAGGTCATCATCAGGCGGGCGTTCTTTTTGCGCGGTCTGCGCGGCGTGCAGCGCGAAGCGCCAACGGGTGATGGGCAGTGCTGCGGCATCGTGGCCCGGTGCCGGGCCATGCGCGCGGTGTTCACCACCATCGAAAAGGTGGCCGCGTCCGATGCTCCCGTGCTCATCACCGGAGAATCGGGCACCGGCAAGGAACTGGTGGCCCGTGCCATCCATAACCTGAGCCGTCGCAACAAGATGTCCCTGGTTGTGGTGAACTGTGGCGCCATTCCCGACAATCTGCTGGAGGCCGAGTTCTTCGGCTACGAGAAGGGGGCCTTCACCGGGGCGACGCAACGCGTGCAAGGCAAGGTCGAGTACGCGGACAAGGGCACGCTGTTTCTCGACGAGATCGGCGAACTGCCCATCAACCTTCAGGTGAAGACGCTGCGGTTCCTGCAGGAGATGGTCATCCAGCGGGTGGGCGGGCGCAGCGACATACCCGTCAATGCCCGCATCGTGGCCGCCACCAGCCGGGACATCGCCGAAGGCATCCGGACCGGATCCTTCCGGGAGGACCTGTACTACCGCATCGGGGTGGTCACCATTGCCCTCCCCGCGCTGCGCCAGCGCGAAGACGACGTGCTGCTGCTGGCCGAACATTTTCTGGCCCGCTTCGCAAGCGAGCAGGGCGCACGTTACGTGGGCTTTGCTCCGGCGGCAGAAGCGGCCATGCGGCGCTACCCGTGGCCCGGCAATGTCCGCGAACTTGAGAACAAGGTCCGCCGGGCCGTGATCTTCAGCACCGGAAAACGCATCATGCCCGTGGACCTCGGACTTGACGCTACCGCGTCGGCAGACCCTCCTCCCCGCCGTTACGACGGCACGCTGAAAGAGGCGCGCAACGCCCTGGAGCGCGAAATGGTGCTTGCGGCGCTTGGCAAGCATGCGGGCAACATCGTGCAGGCGTCGTTGTCCATTGGCGTAAGCCGCCCGACCTTCTACGACTTGCTCAAGAAACACGGCATCGAAACATGAGGGGCCACGGAAGTGGCAGGGGAGGCATCATGATTGCGTGCCGCCACAGCGTGTTCAGGGGCAAAAGGCCAGCACACCGGGAACGGGTGCGCGAATACACCGGACCGCGCCTTGCGCCGATGATCGCCACTGCGAACCCTGCGGAGCCGGCGACAGCGTGGTTTGATGAGGGGGCACCCGGCATGCCCGGCTCCTGGTTGCCGGGAGTGCCGCCCCGGCACTCTCGTGCGGGATGGGGGAGCGTACCCCGTTCGACCGAATGCGGAATGCCCGGCGCCGGAGCGTGTTCCGACAGCCACTCGGCGGATTTGGCCCCCGCTCCTTCCACTGGAGAAATACATGCCGCACCCTGAAGGTATCCATGCCTCGCTCTGTTGGCGTGCACCACCCACGTATCAGCGGTTAACCTTTGGTTTTATACAACCTATTGGCCCTTCGGGCCTGGCAGGCCGGGCCATGCGCGTCGCGCGTGGAGCGGCAGCAGCCCTGGCCCTGCTCGCAGCGTTGCTCGTCCCTCTCGCGCAGCCCGAGGGGGCCGCGCTGGCGGCGGAAGGGGCCGTGCGCCAGCCGGGCGGGGCATGCCCGGGGACGCAACGCTTGTTCGAGCCGGGTGGGCTTGGGGGCGCGGGCGGCATGTATTGCCCCACCATTTCTCCCCACGATCCGCAACTGCTGTTTGTAGCCTCCGACATGGGCGGCGTGTTCCGTTCGGAAAATGGCGGCAAGACATGGACGATGATCCATTTCAGGGAAGGGCTGCAATTCATCCAGTTGGCTCCACCGCCCGTGTTCTTTCCGGACGGCATGGCATGGGTGACGGCCCGCAACCGCGTCACCGTCAGCCGCGACAGGGGATGCACCTGGCGTACCCGGCCCGCCGGTCCGTGGAAGGACAAGCCCATCCGGCACATCACCGCGTTGCCCGGCCAGCCCGACGTTTTGCTTGTGGCCACTGTCGACGGGGTGTGGCGGGCGGAAGGGACGGCGGGGACGGGCGAGGCCTGGCAACAGGTACTGCACGGCAAGACGGTGGAACTGCTGGCCCTTGGCGATGTCGTACGCACCTTCAGCGAAAAGGACGGGTTTGTCGTCAGTACGGACAGGGGCAGGACGTGGGTTCCGACCCCCGCGCTGCTCGGCGGCGCGCGCATGGACGGAGGCAAGGCAACAAGCATGACGGGCGGCATGGACGAAGGCGAACTTGTGCTGCTGGCCGCCATGCAGGGCGTTGGCATCATTCGCTCCGTCGATGCCGGGGCCACGTGGGCGCGGGCAACGCCGTCCTACCAGGGAGAGAACCTGCTGGTGATGGCCCCTGGGCAGACCCGCACGGCTTATGCGGCCCAGACCGGCACCGTGGAGCACAGGCAGGTGCTGCGCAGCACCGACGGGGGCCGCACATGGCAACGCACGTTTCGCATGGCCATGCCGTGGGACAGGGTTCCCATCGGCATGAACGTCGAACGGTCCTGGGTGCAGACGCAACTGGGGTGGGGGTACTACATCACCGCAAAGGGGCTGGGAGTGAACCCGGCGGGCGATGGCTTCCTGCTGGTGGCAACGCAGGGCGACCTGTACGCCAGCCGTGACGGGGGCGATTCATGGTCGCAGATCATGACCCGTGAACTGCCGCCAGCGGCGGGTGAAAAGGGACCACGGCTGCGCAGCATCGGCCTGGAGATAACCAGCACGTGGAACTACGTGTTCGACGTACACGACCCGGAACGGCACTACATCGCCTACACCGATATCGGCTTTGCCCGGTCCACGGACAGGGGCGAGACCTGGCAGTGGGGGGCCAAGGGGGCGCCATGGACCAACACCTTCTACGACGTGGCCCCCGACCCGGTCGTGCCCGGCAGGATGTACGCGGCAGCCAGCATGCGGCACGACATACCGCACTACACAGAACTGACCCCCACCGAAATGGGCTACTCCATCCACGCCAACGGCGGCGTGGTGATGACAGACGACCACGCCGCCACGTGGAAGGTGCCCTATGCATTGCGCGCGCCGGGGGCGCTGCCCAACCAGACCTGCACCACCGTGGCCCTGGACGAGCGTTCGCCCGTGGATGCCCGGGTGCTGTACGCGGGCCTTTTCGGCGAGGGCGATGACGACAAGGCGGGCGTGTACAAGTCGATGGACGGCGGGCGCACGTGGGAGCGCAAGTCCAAGGGGCTGGGGGCGCCCGGCAACCTCCACGTCTACCGGGTGCGGCTGCACCCCCGCACGAGGCATCTGTACTGCCTCATCACGGGCTTGCGCGGCCCCACCAAACCGACATTCTTCAACATACCTGGCGGGCTGTGGCGTTCGACCAACGGCGGGGAGAGCTGGCAGAACCTTACCCTTGGCTCGAACCTTGCGTGGTGGAGCACCAATTTCTCCTTCGATCCGTCCGACGACCGCGTCATCTACGTCAGCGCAGCCACGGCACCCGGTCACTGGCAGGAAGGCGGCGTGTACAAGACCACCGACGGGGGGGGCGCCTGGCGGCACATCCTGACGGACAACGACCTCCGCACTCTGGCTGGCGGCGACAACTTCGACAACACGATGGTCGTGGTGGTGCACCCGGACGACCCCAGGCTGGTGTACGTGGGCACGACCCTGCACGGCCTGATCTACAGCCGTGACGGCGGCGCCACCTGGAAGCATTACGCGGAGTTCCCCTTCGCAAGCGTGCTGAACGTCGTTTTCGATCCTGCATCGCGCAACCACATGATCGTGACCACCTTTGGCGGCGGAATATGGTCCGGTCCCCACCTTCCGCCGGACCGGTAACGGTGTGGGCGGGCAAACGACCAGAGCCGGGAGGGCGAACATGGGCAGGGTCCTGGTAACGTCGGCAAGAACGCGCGTTGCCTACAATATATGCAAAAGCCTTGCGCGGCGGGGCATAGATGTCGTTGCGGCAGACTCGGTGCCCCACGCGATGGCGTTCCACTCGCGCCATGTGACGCGCGCGGTGCGCTACACGTCACCCTTTCGCGACGAACAGCGGTTTCTGGACGACATGGAAACCATCATCAAGCGCGAACGCATCGACGTGCTGGTGCCGGTGCTGGAGGAAACCTACATGATCGCGCGCAACCGCCAACGGCTGGGGCAACGGGTGGGGCTGCTGCTGGCCGACTACTCCGCCATGCTCGCCTTGCACGACAAGGGCTTGTTGCGGCAACTGGCGGCGTCGTGCGGCGTGGCCATGCCCGCCACCCGTGATCTGGCGGACATTGCGCGGGACGAGGCCCTGGCCGAAGGACTTGCCTACCCGGTGGTCGTCAAGCCCATGCAGGGGGGGGGCGGCTGGGCCGTGGAGGAGGCGACGACGCCGCAGCGCCTTTGCGAAATCGCGCGGGAACGGACGGCTGCGGGATGCAACAGCCTTGTGCAGCAGAAGGTATGCGGAGACACCGTATGCGTGGCCATGCTGTACGACGGCGGGACGTTGCTTGCCTCGGACGCGTACCGGACGCTGGAGACATATCCGTGGCCCTACGGCCAGGCCACCCTGCGCGAGTCGACCCGGTGTCTGGAGGCGGAGCAGGGTCTGCAACGGCTGCTTGACGCCGTGGGCTGGACGGGCGTGTGCGAGGCGGACTTCATTGTCGATGCTGCAACTGGCCGGGCATACCTTATCGACGTGAACCCTCGGTTCTGGGGTTCGCTTGTGCAAAGCATGACGCGGGGAATAGATTTTCCGTACTATTACTATAAGTTGGCTGTGAAGGAGCGGGATTTTTCACCTGCCGCGGGAAAGGACGGGGTGGTGACGCGCTGGCTTGGAGGCGACGTGCTGCGCTTCGGTGCGTGCCTGAAGGGGGCACCGCGCAAGCTGGACTTTCTGCTAGATGCGATGCGTCGCCACCGCAGCGCCGCGGCACATGACGATTTCGAGCTGTCCGACCCGTTGCCGTTGCTGGCGTGGTGCGGGGGCAATCTGTTGCGCAGGTTCAGCCCGTTCGCCCGTGACGCGGACCGGTACGACGCCTTGCGCGGCGTGTGGGAATAAACGCGTGCCGCGAATCCCCGTCATGGGCGGGGGCGCCGGGCAAAGCGCGGGGCAAGGGGACGGAGGCCGACATGACACGATCCGATCCGGGCCGCAACGTAACGGTGCAGGCCATGAAGCTGCTGTTTCTGCTAGTCATCTGTTACGGGCATATCCACCAGGGCGGCGCGGACGGCGGGAGCACCCCCGGGCCGACAGCGGACCCGCTGATGCAGCTGTGGTGGGTACCCGGCGATGTGGGCCTTTTCTTTTTCGCGGCCACATCGGCCTACTTCACGTCGGTCCGCTACGCCGATCCGCAACGCATGGGCGGCTACTGGTCACGCAAGGTTCCGCGCGTTTTCGGGTTGTTCCTGTTCCTGAACCTTGTCCTGGGTGCGTTCTTTATCGTCACGGGACGGCCCGGCGTGTTCACATGGCACACGCTGGTCAATCTGGCGGGCTTGAACGGCTTCCTCAACTGGTTCGGCATCCGCAACGAAAGTCCGTTCGGCGCCGGGCAGTGGTTCTTTACGCTGCTGTTGTTGTTCTACGCCGCATACCCCCTCATGTCGCGGCGCGTGACAACGCCGCGCACGGGTCACCTGTTGCTTGCGGGAAGTATCGCCGTTGCGGCGGTCATGCAATACGTCTCTCCCTATGGGTATTCGTTGTGGTCTACGGCGGTGGGCTTCGTGGCGGGGTTCTGGCATGCCCGCTTCGTCGGAAAGGGCATGCGCGGCGGCCTTGCCGTGCTGGCGGCAGCATGCGTGTTTGCAGCCGCATACAGGGCCCTTGGGCATGCACCGGTGGCCGCCTACGCCATCATCGGCATGCTCGGCTACGCCCTTGCTGCACTCAGCCTGCACGCCACTCGTCCGCCGCAGTTGGGCTGGCTGGTGCTGGCGGTGGGCGACATACTGCTGCCGCTCTATATCATCCACAGTTATTTCCGGTTGCCGTTCACGGCGTTGCCGTATCTGGATTCGCTGCTGGTGCTGCTCATGAACGTGGCGCTGGCGAAGCTGTTCATGACGGTCTACGCGCGTCTGGTGGCCGCATGCCATCGCGTGCTTGCGAACGCGGTCAACGCAGCTGTGCACCGCGCCGCAGGAACAGGTGGCTAGATGGAACGGAACAGCGAAAATGGCCCGCAGGCCAACGGTCACCCGGCCAGGCTCCCCGATGCCATCCTGCCGCTTCGCCCTCGCATCGCATCCATCGACATCCTGCGCGGCCTTGTCATGGTGCTGATGACGCTGGATCATGTGCGCGGAAGTTTCACCATGCATGCCAATCTGTTGTGGGGGGAAGGTTCGCCTCTGCCCGGCAACCCGACGGACCTCGCGTCCGATACGACGCCCCTGCTGTTTCTGATGCGCTGGATAACCCACCTGTGCGCGCCGGTCTTCATTTTTCTGGCGGGCGTCAGCGTGTGCATGTGGCGTGACCGCAGGGGGAGCACGCACGATGTTACTCGACATGTCGCCCTGCGGGGGATGATGCTGATCGGCATCAATACGGTGCTCAACGGAAGGCATTTGCTTTCCGGGAGCGGGCATGTGGTCCTGGATGTACTGTGGCCCATCGGCGTATCCATGATGTTGCTGTCCGTGGCGGTGCACCTGTCTGGCCCGGTGCTGTGGGCGATCGGCGTTGCCATCGTGGCCGGACACAACGCGCTGGACGGGGTGACCCTGCCCGGCGGCGCGGTTGATGTGGCGTGGCGGTTGGCATTCGCAAGCTCGACGATCGAACTGCCGGGGATTGGCACAATATACGCGCTGTATCCGGTGCTGCCGTGGTTCGGGGTGATGCTGCTCGGCTACCTGTCAGGCGGGATGTTTCGCCGGGAATCCCGCAGCCGATGCCAGGCGTTGTACGCCGCAGGCGGCGGTTGCCTGGTGCTGTTCGTTCTGCTGCGCGGCTTTGGCGGGTATGGCGACCCGCATCCGTGGGCGCAGTACGACCTGGCGTGGCGGACGGCAGCATCCTTCGTGAATGTGACCAAGTATCCGCCATCGTTTCAATTTCTTTTGCTGACGCTGGGTGTCATGTCCCTTGCGCTGGCGGGCATGGAGCAGTGGGGAGTGCGTTCCATCGCACTGCGCACACTGGGCGGAACCCCGTTGGCCTACTATGTGGGGCATCTTGTGGTGGTGCGCGCACTGGCGGCGTTCCTGGGCAACGCAACCGGGGGCGGCTGGCTTGCGGGGGTGCGGGACGTGGCGTTCACGGTGCCCGGCGTGCTGGCATGCACGGTGTTGATCGGCTTTGCGCTGTACCCGCTGTGCACCATGTGGGCATGGCTGAAGAAGGAGGTGCGTTGCCTGCACGGGGGGTGCCTTGCGGACCTGATGGCTCGCCTCGCCCCGCCGCGAAAGGAGCGGAAATGAGTACCGTACTTGTTCTTTCGGCGGATACGATGCTTGCGCGTGTCATAGCAAAAAACCTGCATGGGCACGGATACGGCGTGTTGGCTGCGGATTGCGTCCAAAATCAGATATGCTCCTATTCAAAATACGTGAGCAAAACGTTCGTTCACGCCGACCACAAAACGGACGAGCAAGCATTCATCGACGACGTGATGCGGATATGCATTGATAACGGCGTGGATATCCTGATGCCCGTGCTGGGCGAAGCCGCGCCGATATCCCGCAGCCGGGGTGAACTGGAACGGCACGTGTCCATGCTGGTGGGCGATGCCGAGGCGTTGCAGGTGTTTTCGAACAAATACCATACGTACGAACTTGCGCGAGGTGCGGGACTGAAGGTGCCGGAATACTGGGCCGTGGAGCGGCTGGCAGCGGAAACGTCGCTGGCCGACGAGGTGACATATCCGAGTCTTGCCAAGCCCGTGTGGGGGTGGGGCGGGTATGGCATGACCGAATTCACGAACGCTACTGCGTTGCGCACGTTCATCGCGGGCATGGAGCCGCGCCAGAGGGCCGACTATTTCGTCCAGCGCAGGATGTCGGGCGATGTGGTCTGCGTCGCCATGATTTGTGCGGGCGGAAAGGCGCACGCGTGGGATTCGTACCGCATTGTCGCCACGTACCCCAGCCGATACGGACAGTCGACAGTCCGCGAGACTGTATGTAGCGATGCGGCAGTGGACGCACTGAAGGCATTGCTCGCGTATGTGGAGTGGACAGGCGTGTGCCAGGCGGACTTTATTGTGGAGCCTGATACGGGGGATGCATATCTCATAGACGTCAATGCGCGGTACTGGAATTCTCTGGTGCAGAGCACGGCCCGAGGAATTGATTTTCCGTATTATTATTGCCTGCTGTCGCAGGGAAGGATGAATTTTACGGTGCTTCCACGCAGCTACTCCGTCACAACGGCGTGGCTCAGCCGTGCTGTGCGGGGGAGCTTGCCATTGGTGATGCGCCGTACGGCAATGGGTATGCTTTCCGGCGAACGCGAGCAGGCCATTGTGGAATGCGATGATTGGGACATCCACGATCCGCTGCCGTTTTTCGCATGGCCGATACGCAGCGTTTGCAGGAAGGTGATGCAAGCTCTTCCAGAGTCCATGCGTCGCTACACACGTTCTTTGTAGGCGAGGTGCACATGTCGTTCTTGGAAACCGTTGGCAATGCGCTGGTCGGGCTGTCGTGCAGGCGGCAGCGGCGGCAGGCGATGCCGGACGTGGCCTTGTGGGACGTCCAGGTGGACGGACGTGGTGAATTGGCCGTTGATGGCGTTTCCTGCGCGCAACTGGCCAGGGAATACGGCACGCCGCTTCTGGTGGTGCATGCCGGAGCATTGCGGCGCCGTGTGGCGGAGGTGAAGGGGGTGATGGACGAACTGTTCGGCGATGCCATGGTGGCCTACTCGTACAAGACCAACTGCATCCCCGGCATTCTCGGCATCATGCACGAAGCGGGCGTGGGGGCGGAGGCCATTTCCGGCTACGAGTACTGGGTGGCCGAGAGCCTTGGAGTGCCGGGTGGCCTGATCGTCTACAACGGGGTGGACAAGTCGCGGGGCAGCATCGCCCGTGCCATCGCCCGCGGGTCGCTGATCAACATCGACAGCCGCGATGAGGTCGATGTCATCCTTGCCGAGGCGCGGACGCAAGGGCGGCGGGCGCGGGTCGGGCTGCGGCTTGGCCTGAACGCCAGCGCGCAGTTCGGCCTGCCGCCGGACGGGGACGAGGTGCACGACATCGTCGCGCGCATCCTTGCGGACGCCGACCATGCGGACCTGTGCGGCTTGCACTTCAACATCACCAGCAATGCACGGCATAGCGGCTACCATGTGCGGTGCCTGACGCGGGCGCTGGAATTCATGCGCGAGTTGGTTCGACGGCACGGCGTTGCCGTGCGGTATCTGGATATCGGCGGCGGGTATGGCGTCGAGACCAGCAAGAACATGTCGGCCATGGAATACGGGCTGTACAGGCTGTTCGGCGTGCAGCCGGGCCGCGCGCACCTGGAGCCGTGCCAAGGCTTTCGCCAGTACATGACGGACATCGCTGTCACGTTATCGCGATTCTGCTCCGCCAACGACCTGCCCGTGCCGACACTGATCATCGAGCCGGGGCGCCTGTTGACCAGCAAGGCGGAACTGCTGCTTGCCACGGTCAAGGCCGTGAAGGAGCGGCCCGGCGGCATGCCGTTCGCCATTACCGATGCAGGCAGGCTGTCGCAGGCCTTCCCGTGTGATTTCGAATTTCACGAAACGTTTCTTGCCAGCGACATGCGTCGTCCTGCCGCCCGCGCCTATACCGTGACGGGCCGGGTCTGCACGCGGTCGGATTGGCTGTTCAGGGCCAGGGTTCTGCCGGAACTCGCCGCAGGAGACGTTCTGGCGGTGATGGATGCGGGGGCGTACTTTTCGTCGTATGCCATGAATTTCGCCTTTCCCCGCGCGGCAATAGTGGCCGTTGACGGCGGACGCGTCTCCGTGTTGCGCCGTCGGGAAAGCTTCCGCCATCTTGTGGCCATGGATGAAACGCTGCTGTTGGATGTTCCGGAACCGCCGCAATAAGGACGATGTATGCATATAGAGACATGTGGCCCGGACAGGTTTGTTGCATGGGATGCTTTCCTGGATGCGCACCAGCGCACCCCGCTTTTTCATTCCAGGCAGTGGCTGGAGTTGCTGGCACGGCACCATTCGGCAGCGCTTGAGCTGGGAATGTTCATTGACGATGCAGGGGACGTTGCCGGGCTTTTTCCCGTCTTTCATCGCAACTATGTTCTGATCAGGGTCTTTTCATCGCCGTATGTCGTGACGGATACGCCCTATCTTGGGCCGTTGATGCGAGACGATGTGCTGACCAGTGACGCATGGAACGCCATGGTGGCGTATGTGAAGACGCTCGGCATGGATTTCTTGCGGATGTTCACCACCGTCGATACCCGCCTTTCTGGCGTCACGGGGCGGCATGTGGGCATTGCCCGCAAGACGACGCATGTTCTGGACCTGACGCAAGGGCTGGATGCCGTGTGGAAGGGCATGGAGGGGCGCTGCCGCACGGCGGTGCGCAAGGCCGAAAAAGAAGGCGTCCGCGTGACGGAGGCCACGGGGCAAGGGTTCATTGATGCGTATGTGGACATGCTCGAGGCCGTGTACGCGCGCCAGGGCTTGGCATCGCCCAATTCACGGGCGTTTTACAGTGACATGTGGCGGACCTTCGGCGGCGGGCGCGTTGTGGGGCTTGCGGCCAGCCACGAGGGGCGCGACATTGCTGGCGCGTTGCTTGTCATGGACAAGCGTGATGCGTATTACATAAGTGGTGCGTCGCGTGAGGATGGATGCAATGTTTCGCCAAACAATATCCTGCAATGGGAGGCGATACGAATTGCTGCGAGGCAAGGAATAGAGCGGTATGATTTTGTGGGCTCTGATATACCGCGCCTTGCAAGGTTCAAGAAAAGTTTTGGCGGCGAGCTTATGGAGTACGGGTGCATCGAGATGGCGCCATCGTTACTGGCGCGCGTGCTGCGCAGCGTTTACCCGCGCCTGAAGCGCAGCGTCGGGCGGGTGTAGCAACCGGAGGCAATTGGCAGAAGGGCGTGGGGGCACAAGACACGCGGCATATCAAGGCGATTCGGCATCCCGTTCCTTCTGGATGCGTCAGCCGACGGAATACTGAACAGGCGGCAACGTTCGCGCAGGGGCATTCACGGGGGAGAGGCGCAAGGTTTCCCTGCCGTGGAAAACGCCGTCCTCTTGCAACGCGCCGGGGCTTCCGGACAGAATGGCCAATGCATGCCGGAACCGGTGGGGTACGGTGGCCGGGGGCGCTTAGTCCCTGGTCGAGTGGGGCGTGTCGTCCGGTGCCTTGGTGAACAAGAATGGGGGGGCGGAAGAACCCGCCCCCTGAGGAGTGAACCACGCGAAAGGAAATAACACGCAGTTCGGACTGATTGAACTGTTACCATGCCAGTGCAGAATGCCGTCTGTGCGGTGCCGCACGTGTACAGGAATAATAGTGAAGCAGATGTGCGTTCACGCAAAAAAGCAACGGGAAATTACACAGGCAAATACAACGAGGGGTATTTGCTGGTGTGGTCATTGCCTGCCGGTTGGCCTTCCCCGCGCGCACTACCCTGAACGACCAAGCCGACCACACCCGTCTCTGAGCATTCCCGATCCCGGCTCCTTCCGCCCGCCGCCTTGGCGATTCTGCTGTCCGCTTCTGCGCCTTGGCCTACCCCACGCTACAGATGACGCATCACAGTTGTGGAGTGGATCACAGCCTGCCCGCACACCTGAGTATCTGTCCACATTTCGGTGGCGCGTGGTCGGCACGGCGGTTGCGCGACACGGCTACGGATATCCCCCGTGTACCGGTGCGCGATTCTTGCCGGTTGGGCTGCGGCATGCGGTGGGGACGCACCGGGCGCATGGTCAGGCATTCTGGCTGATGGTCTTGCGGAAACGCGCCAAGGCGGCGAAGAAGAGCACGCCGCCAATGCCCAGCAGAATGAGCAATTCCGGCCACACAACGTCAAGTCCGGCACCTCGGTAGAGTATGGCCTGGCCAGCGGCGACGAAATGTGTGGTGGGGGCGGCAAGCATCACGTCCCGTACAAGCTCGGGCATGCTCTCGCGCGGGGTTGACCCGCCGGAAAGCATCTGTAGTGGCAGCAGCACCAGCACGAGCAGCATGCCGAACTGGGGCATGCTGCGCGCCAGGGTAGCCATGAAGATGCCCATGGACGTGGTTGCGAACAGGTGCACCGCCGCAACCAGCAGAAACAAGGCGACGGACCCCTGGATGGGTACGTTGAGCGCGCCTTGCACCACGAACACCAGTGCCACCAGGGCTCCAGACAGTACCACCAGCCCCATGGACCAGACCTTGCCCAGCATGATTTCGGCTGGCGTAACCGGCATGACCAGCAAATGTTCGATGGTGCCGTGCTCGCGCTCGCGGATGAGCGCCGCGCCGGTCAGGATGATGGACAGCATGGTCACGTTGTTGATGATCTCCATGAGCGACCCGAACCAGGATTTTTCAAGGTTGGGGTTGAAGCGCATGTGCAGCACCAGATCAACGGGCTGGTTCGGGCTGCTGCGGTACCGCCGTACGAAATCGTTCACCTCGCCGGAGACGATCTGTTGGATGTAGCCGCTGCCGGTAAAGGCCTGGGTCATGAGCGTAGCATCCACGTTGAGTTGGGCCACGGGGGTGCGCCCGGCCAGCACATCGCGCTGGAAGTTCGGGGGTATGTCGAGCACGAAGGTGTACTCGCCGTTGTCCATGCCCTTGTCACCCTCGGCCAAGGAGATCATTTGGGGCGTTTTGAAGCGCGGAGGATACAAGCTCGACACGATGCGCGCCGAGAGCGGCGAACCGTCTTCGTCCACAATGGCGATGGGGGCGTTGTGCAGGCTTTCGGGCATGGCCGTGGCGGCAACATAGATCGACACGGTGAAGACATAGACGATGAGCATCAGCATCATCGGGTCGCGTACCAGGCTCCACAGCTCTTTCACGCCCAGGCGGTAGATGTTGGCGAAAGAGAACCGCATGTTCAGGTCTCCTGCTTTTTGAGCAGCATGACGGCCGCCCCCATGATGACCGGCATGGCGGCCAGGAGCGGCCAGAACGTGGCAGCCAGGCCGGAGAATCCCAGCGCCTTGTTGAACACCCCCCGGCTGATGGTCAGGAAATACGTGGCCGGGTAGATGCGCCCGATGAACGCACCCAAGCCTTCCAGCGAGGTGACGGGGTTCAGCAGGCCGGAAAACTGCACGCAGGGTATCAGCGTGCCGATGATGGTCACGAAGATCGCCGCGATCTGGCTTTTGGTGAAGGTGGAGACCAGAAGGCCGAAGCCGGTGGAGCAGATGACGAAGGCCAGGGCCGCCGAAAAGAGCGTGAAGAAGCTGCCCTTGACCGGCACCCCGAACACCGAGACCGCAAGCAGCGCCATCAGCAGGAAGTTGAGCATCCCAAGACCGATGTAGGGTAACTGCTTGCCAAGCAGGAACTCTGCGCGCGTCACCGGGGTGACGTACAGGTTGAGTATCGAGCCCAACTCCTTCTCGCGCACCACCGAAAGGGCCGTCAGCATGGCCGGAATCATCATCAGGAGCATGGGGATCACCGCAGGCACCATGGCGGGCAGGCTTTTCACGTTCGGGTTGTAGCGGTAGCGGACTTCAACCCCGCTGGCAGCGCCCGGCGTCCGGCCAAGCCGGTGCATGGACATGTCCGCCAGCCACATCTGGTGCATGGCCTGCACGTATCCGGTCACGGTCTCCGCGCGCGTGGGCATGGCACCGTCGACCCACGCGCCGAGTTGTACGGTCTTGCCATGCGCTATGTCGCGCCCGAAACCGTGCGGTATCTCGATGGCCAGTGCCAGTTCGCCGCTGCGCATGCGCTGGTCGAGTTCGGCGTGCTTCAGGATGGCCCGCTTCTCGATGAAATAGCGCGACCCGGAAAGGTTCAGCGCGTAGTTTCGGCTCAGGCCGCTCTGGTCGCCGTCAAGAACTGCGTACGGAAGGTTCTCCACGTCCAGGTTGATGCCATAGCCCATGATGAACATCAGGAACGCCGTGCCCAAAAGCGCCAGCGTGGCCCGCAACGGGTCGCGCGTCAGTTCCAGCATCTCGCGCAGGGTGTAGCTCCAGGCGCGGCCATAGTCGAAACGGCGGCGGACAGGGGGCGGCGAGGCGTGAGGCCCGGTTGTCGGACCATTTGTGGGCGAAGCCTCTGCCGCAGCACCTGCCGCTGCCGCTGCCGGAACCTCTGCCGCAGGGGCGGGCGCGGGGCTTTCCGCTTCGGTGGCTGCGGTGGCTTCCTCCAGGTAGGCGATAAACGCCTCTTCAAGAGTCGCCGTGCCGCGCGTTTTCATCAGGGCTGCGGGAGAGTCCGTGACCAGAACCTTTCCCGCGTGCATTAGCGAGATACGGTCGCAGCGCTCGGCCTCGTTCATGAAATGGGTGGAGATGAAGACCGTTACCTGGTCCTTGCGCGCCAGGTCGATCATCAGTTGCCAGAACACGTCGCGCGCGATGGGGTCCACACCCGATGTGGGCTCGTCGAGGATGAGCATTTCCGGCTTGTGGACCATGGCCACGGCCAAAGACAGGCGCTGGCGGATGCCAAGGGGCATGCTTTCCGGCAGGGTACCCAGCATGTCGCCGAGGCCGAAGCGCCCGGCCATTTCGTCTACCCGCGCGTGGATGTCCGCCTCCGGCACCTGGAAGAGCCGCGCGTGCAGCACCAGGTTCTGGTGCACCGTGAGTTCACCATAGAGCGAGAACGCCTGCGACATGTATCCCACCCGGCGGCGGGTGGCGATGTTTCTGCTGTCCACCTTCTGGCCGAAGAGCCAGGCTTCGCCTTCGCTCGCGGGCAAGAGTCCGGTAAGCAGCTTCATGGTGGTCGATTTGCCGCAGCCGTTGGAACCGAGGAAGCCGAATATCTCGCCCCGCCGGATGCGAAAATCCACATGGTCCACGGCCACGAAGTCGCCGAAGCGCATGGTCAGGCCCTTGGCCTCGATGGCGCTTTCGTCGTTTTCGGCTGCCACCAGCGGCGGCACGACCACCGCCTTGTGTCCGCGTCGTTCCTCCTCGGGCAGCAGCGCGATGAATGCCGCTTCCAGCGTGTCGGTCCCGGTGCGCTCGTGCAGTTCCGCCGGTGAACCCGTGGCCAGCAGCTTGCCTGCGTCCATGGCCACCAGCCAGTCGAAACGGTCGGCCTCTTCCATGTAGGCCGTGGCCACAAGCACGCTCATGCCGTTACGTTCGATGCGGATGTGCTCTATGAGATCCCAGAACTGCCGACGGGAAAGCGGGTCCACGCCCGTGGTGGGTTCATCAAGGATGAGCAGTTCCGGGTCGTGGATGAGCGCACAGCACAGGCCGAGCTTTTGCTTCATGCCGCCGGAAAGCATCCCGGCCGGGCGGGCCAGGAAGGGCCTCAGGGCGGTGCTGGAGGTCAACGCGTCGATGCGGCGGCGGCGTTCGGCGGCATTGTGGCCAAAGAGCCGCCCGAAGAATTGCAGGTTTTCCTCCACGGAGAGCGTGGCGTAGAGGTTCCGCCCCAGGCCCTGCGGCATGTAGGCGATGCGCGGGCACACGCTGGCGCGGTGGCGGGTGCTAGTCATGTCGCCGCCAAGCACCTCCACGCTGCCCTTTTGCACCGCGCGCGCACCGGCCAAAAGCGACAGCAGGCTCGATTTGCCCACGCCGTCGGGTCCGATGAAGCCCACCATGCACCCACCGGGAATGTCCAGGTCGATGCCGTCCAGCGCCTGGGTCTTGCCGAAGCGCAAGCCCACGCCGGACAGGTGCGCCACAAGTTGGGGCCTGGCGGCGTCCCCGGTCATTGGGGAACCTTGACCGCCAGTTCCGGCGGCCACTGGGCCTGCTCGTCGAGCTTGAGCCAGGCCACGCCCGGCAGCCCGGTCTTGATGAGTTTGGGGTGCTTCTGCAGCAGGGCGGGGTCTATCTGCGCCTTGATGCGGAACATCATCTTCTGGCGTTCGCTGGCGGTCTCCACCGTCTTGGGCGTGAACTGGGCCGTGGCGGCCACGAAGGATACCGTGGCCGGGATGACATGGTCGGGCGCGGCGTCCAGCACCAGGCGCACCTCGCCGCCCAGGGCGATCTTTCCGGTGTCCGCCTCGGGCAGAAAGAAAGTCATGTAGACATCGTTCAGGTCCATGAGGTTGAGAACCTTGCCGCCGCCTGCCAGCACCTCTCCGGGCTGGGCCACGCGATACTGCACGCGCCCGTTGCGCGGGGACACGAGCAGGCTGTCGGTGATGTCCGCATCGACGCGGGCGATGCTGGCCTGGGCCGCGGTGACTGCCGAGCGTGCGCCCACCACCTGTGCGGCTGCGGCGGCGATGTTGGCCTGGGCCGCGTTGACCTGGGCCATGGCCGCGCCGACGGCGGCCTGGGCGCTGCGCATGCGCGCGCGGTCGTCGTCGCGCTCCTGAACCGAGGATGCCCCCTCCTGGGATAGTGCCTCGGAACGCGTGGAACGCAGTTGGGCAACGTCCCGTTCGCTTTCGCGCTGGGCCACCAGCGCCTGGGCGGCAACCTTGTCGCTCTTGCGCACGGTCACCAGCGCCTCGGCGGCAACCACGGCAGTGAGCGCCTGCTGGTGTTTGGCGCTGGCCTCGTCGCGCTGGGCATCCAGTACCTGCACCTGCATCTTGGCCAAGGGTTGGCCTGCGCGCACAAAGTCGCCCTCGTCCACCATGATGGCATCGACGCGGCCCGCCAACTTGGTTGCCACGTCCACCTCCGTGGCTTCGATGCGCCCATTGCCGTTGGCAAAACCAGGGCCGGGGCCGGTCTTGTGCAGCATGGCCCAGGCAATGAGCGCGGCGGCCACGGCGGCAAGCACAACCCCGACGAGGATCAATTTCTTGAGGGGGATTGCCCTTGCAGAGGCAAGCAGCTTTTCAGGGGAGAATGTCATTGCTTCCGCCTCTCTCTTTTGGAGAGGATTGATATGCTGTGTCGGGGACCATGGCAGAGACGTCGGTATCGCTTCCCAGCGCCGCGTAGAGGTTCACGCGGCTGGAAAGCAGCGCCCGACGCGCCTGCACCACCTGCTGCTGCACGGTCAGCAGGTCGCGCTGGGCATCCAGCACTTCCAGGAAGGCTGCCGCGCCGTTGTCGTAGCGCAGCTTGGCCAGGCGCGCTCGCTCGGCCTGCACCCCCACCGTGGCGTGCAGTATCTGCACCTGTTCGCCCAGCCACTTGCGGCCTGCAAGGGCGTCGGCAACATCGCGAAACGCGCTCTGGATGGCCTTTTCATACTGGGCCACCGCCGTGTTGCGGCGGGCCCAGCTCAGGTCAAGATTGCTGCGGTTGCGCCAGCCATCGAAAAGCGGCAGCGTGATGCTTGGGGCAAAACTCCAGGCTGCACTGCCGTTTTTGAACAACCCGTCGAGTTCGGCACTTGCCGTGCCGTAGGAACCAATGAGGGTGATGCGCGGAAAGAACGCCGCGCGGGCGGCGCCGATATTGGCGTTGGCCGCCTTCAGTTGATGCTCCGCAGCCACGATGTCCGGTCGTTCAAGCAGCAGACCGGACGGCAGGCCCGCGTGCAATTCGCCCAGCACGCCCGCATCGTCGAAATACCCGGGCACGGGGACGAGGCTTGTCGGCGCACCGACCAGAAGCGTGAGGGCGTTTGCCTGCACGGCCCGAGCCTGCTCCAGTTCTGCGCTAAGGGCCTTGGCCTGTAGCCAAAGCGCCTCCACCTGGGTCATGTCCAGGCGCGATGTGGACCCGACTTCAACGCGCCGTCGGAATATGCGCAGGGATTCCGAGCGACTGGCACTGGTTTTCCGCGCAAGGGCAAGGCGTTCATCAAGCTCGCGCAGGGCCAGGTACCTGTTGGCCACTTGCGTGATCATGCTCAAGGCCACGGCGTGCCGGGTGGAATTTGCGGCGAGATAGTTCTCCAGTGCCGCGTCCTTGAGGCTGCGCACGCGACCCCAGAAATCAAGCTCCCAGGCGGTCAGCCCCAGTCCGACCTGGAATTTGTCCGAGATCATGGGCTTTCCCGTGGCGCTCAGGTCCGCTGGCACACGCGTGCGGCTGCCCTCGGCCACTGCGCTGATGCCGGGAAACTGCTCCGCGCGCTGGATGCCATAGGTGGCGCGTGTTTCCTCCACGCGAGATACGGCGATGCGCAAATCGCGGTTGTTCTCCAATGCCTGGGCGATGAGGGCTTGCAGGCGCGGGTCGACGAAGTAGTGCCGCCAGCCTTGCGCGGCAAGGGGCTGGCCCAGGCTCGGGGGCACGGCGTCCGGATAGGTCGCCGCCACTGGCATGGGCCGTCGCTCGTCAGAAGGCGCCATGGACATGCAGCCCCCCAGGGCAAAGAGCGCCATGACGGTTAAAGCCCCGAGTGCAAGGTTGACCCGGGGCTGCTGGCGTTGTGCCGAGGGGGCGCCAGGGCGCAGGCTCATGGCGTGAGCGCGCCGTCCGCGCGAACCTGCGTGCCTGCCTCGCCTCGCAGCATGGCCTCGATCTGGTCCAGCGAGCCGATGACCGCGCGCTGCCCGGTGGCCTTGACGAAGGCACAGGCCGCCGCGACCTTTGGCCCCATGGAGCCTGCGGCGAAGCTGACGTTGCGGAAGGCGTCGGGCGAGGCGCTGTGCACGGGGCGCTGCGTGGGCAGGCCGAAATCCATGTATACTGCGGACACGTCCGTGGCGATGACAAGGCATTCCGCGTTCAGATCGCGGGCCAGAAGAGCGCTGCAGGAGTCCTTGTCGATGACGGCTTCCACTCCGTGCAGACTGTGGCCATCGGCCCCCACCGCAACGGGGATGCCACCGCCCCCAGCCGCGATGACGAGCGCCTCGTGGGCCAGAAGCCATTCCATGGGCTGAAGGCCGAACACGCTCTGCGGGGTTGGAGACGGCACCACACGGCGGAAGCCCTTTCCATCCGCCGCCATGGTCCAGCCTTCCTCTTGCGCGATGCGCTTGGCCTCGGCCCCGGTATAGACCGGGCCGATGGGCTTGCTTGGCGCGGCAAAGGCCGGGTCGTCCAGATGGACCAGAACGCGGGTCATCAGCGTGACGACCACCCTGAGGGGCAGGAGGTTGTTCAACTCCTGCTCCAGCAAATAGCCGATCATGCCGTCTGTCTGCGCCCCAAGCACATCAAGGGGATATGCCTCCACGGCGGCATACGCGGCGGATTGCAAGGCAAGCAGACCCACCTGCGGCCCGTTGCCGTGCGTAAGCACCAGTTCGTTGCCGTCGGCCACAAGGGCAAGCTGGGCCGCAGCCCGTTGAATGTTGGCGAACTGGTTCGGAGCGCTCAGGGCCTCGCCCCGCCGCAAGAGTGCATTGCCCCCCAAGGCGACAACGATTCGCATGATGATTTCCTGGGTTCGTGCATGGTGGTGTTCAGCGCAAAAGCCGATCACAGGGGCAGGCCGGAGTGCGGGTCAGCCCAGGGTCGCCACCAGGACCGCCTTGATGGTGTGCATGCGGTTTTCGGCCTGGGTGAAAACGATGGACGCCTCGGACTCGAAGACCTCATCCGTCACCTCAAGCTCGCTCGGGCCGAAGCTTTCGTGCACCATGCGGCCTACTTCGGTTTCGAGGTTATGGTACGCAGGCAGGCAGTGCATGAACTTGGTGCGCGCATTGCCCGTTGCCTGCATCAGCTGTGCATTCACCTGATATGGAAGCAACTCGTCGATGCGTTGTTTCCAAACGTCCTGGGGTTCGCCCATGGATACCCATACGTCGGTGTAGAGAAAATCCGCGTCCTTCACCGCGCTCATGGGGTTGGGCTCGATGCTGATGCGTGCGCCGGTGCGCAGGGCCAGCACCTGCATCCTGTCCAGAAGTTCCTTTGGCGGTTGCAGCGCCTTGGGCGAGCAGATGCGCACATCCATGCCCATTTGCACCCCGCCGACCAGCAGCGAACAGCCCATGTTGAAGCGGGCGTCGCCCAGGTAGCAGAACGAGAGCTTGTGCAACGGCATTTCGCCAAACTCCTCCATGGTGAGCAGATCGGCCAGAACCTGGGTCGGGTGCGCTTCGTCCGTAAGTCCGTTCCATACAGGCACATGCGAGGAACGTGCGATTTCCTCGACCACGCTTTGGTGAAACCCCCGGTATTCGATGCCATCGAACATACGCCCCAGCACCCGCGCCGTGTCCTTCAGCGATTCCTTCTTTCCCAACTGCGACCCCGCCGAGTCGAGGTAGGTTACATGCCCACCCTGGTCGTGCACTGCCACTTCAAAGGCGCAGCGCGTGCGGGTGGAAGGCTTTTCAAACACCAGGGCGATGTTCTTTCCCTTGAGCCTTGGCTGCTCATTTCCAACGTACTTGGTGCGTTTCAGTTCGGCGGCCAAGTCTATCAGGAAGCGGACGTCGCGCGGTTCAAAACTTTCAAGGTCAAGCAGGCCGCGGTTTCTGAGGTTGAAGCTCATGGGGTGCTCCTTGTGTGTACAGGGCAGGGCGGGGGGGCTCAGACGGGGTCGCGCAGGACGGGGCAGGACATGCAGTGGCTGCCGCCACGGCCACGGCCCAGTTCGCTGCTGGGAAAGGTGATGACCTCCACTCCGGCCTTGCGCAACTGGGTGTTGGTGTACACATTGCGGTCGTAAGCCAGCACCACGCCGGGCGAAAGCGCCAGGACGTTGTTGCCGTCGTCCCATTGCTCGCGCTCGGCCTCGTAGCTGTCGCCGCCGGTCTGCACCACGCGCAGGTGCTTTTCGCCCACGGCCTTGGCCATGACATCCAGGAAGGGCTGCTTCTCCAGCCGTACGTCAAGGGTGGCTTCTGTCTTGCCAGGGCGCAGGCTGTACGTCCGGATGCCGTCGACAACCTCCGGAAACACCGTGACGATATCCGTCGAGCAAAAGGTGAAGACGGTATCAAGGTGCATGGCCCCGCGTGATTTGGGCAACTGGGCGGCGATGACCCTGCTGGCGGCCCCCTGGGCAAAGAGCTTTCGGGCCAGTTGACTTACAGCCTGGGGCGAGGTGCGTTCTCCCATGCCGACCAGAAGCAGATCCTTGCCGAGGGGCATCACATCGCCGCCTTCAAGGGAGGCCAATCCGTGGCCGTGGCGTTGGTCCGGATCGCCCCACCACTCGGTTACGACGCCCCTGAACGTCGGGTGAAAGCGGTAGACTGCGGCCATGAGCAGCGTTTCATGCTGCCTTGCGGGCCAGAACATGGCCCCCAGCGCAACGCCGCCCGATATCCAGGCGCTGGAATCCCGCGTGAACAGCATGTTCGGCAGCGGCGGCAGCAGAAACTCGCCGGGGCCAAGGCACTGTGCCGAGAGGCCCATGATCTCGAAGGGCACCTCGGCGCGCAGCAGGCCGCCTATCAGAAATTCGGCCAAGCGCTCCGGGGGCAGGGTCTCAAGCCAGGGGCGCAACTGTTGCTCTGCCTCGGGCTCAATGAAGTCCACCCCAAGCTTGCGCTCCAGCAACCAGGCGCGGCCTTTGGGTTGCGCGACGACATCCGCCAGCAGGTCGTGCAGTTCCAGTACCTCGACGCCGCGTTCGATCAGTTTGTTGGTGAAAACATGGTGGTCGTCCCTGGCCTGGGAGACCCAAAGTACGTCATCAAACAGAAGGGCGTTGCAGTTGGCCGGGGTGAGCCGGGACTGCGCCAAACCGGGACGGCAGACCAGAACCTTGCGTAGCGCGCCGACTTCGGAATATGCGCCGATATCCATGGGGGGCTCCTTGTGGGACGAAGGGACGGGAACGGGGCGGGGCTGCTAGAGGTCCAGCCTGCCGGTGCTCAGCAGGAAAATTGCAAGAACCGCCAACGCCACCAGCACGATGAAAAGCGCCAGTTCAAAGCCTTGGAATACTCGCGCGCCCTGTTCCCGCTTGGCCAGACCGTAAATCAGTGCTCCTGGTGCATAGAGCAGCGAGCTCAGGAACAGGTACCTTGGTCCGGCGGCGTAAAGCAGCCAGCCGCAGTAGAGCGTGGCGAACAGGGTGACGGGCAGATCAAGGGCGCGCAGCGTGTCTGGAGTTCCCTGCCTGCGCCACGCCAGAATCAGTCCGTAAACTGCGCTGAACAGGTATGGCAGCAGAATCATGGCCGTGGAGAGGGAGATCAGCGCGAGGTAGGATGCCTTCGAGAACAGCGTGACCAAGAGGAATATCTGCACCATGCTGCTGGTGAGCCACATGGCGTTGCCCGGAACGTGCCGCGTGTTCAGCCTGGCCAGGGCCTTGGGCATCACGCCATCGCACGCGGGGGTGAACAGGGACTCGGCCGCCAGAAGCGTCCACGCCAGAAACCCGCCCCCCACAGAGACGATCAGGCCCGCATAAATAAGCACTGCCCCCCACCAGCCCACGGCCTTTTCAAGCACACCGGCCATGGAAGGGTTCTTGAGCCCTGCCAGTTCCGGTTGATTGAGCACGCCAAGCGACAATAGCGATACCGCCATGAGCAGCAGCAGGGTGATCACGAAACCGATGATGGTGGCCCGGCCCACATCCTCGCGCCGTTTCGCGCGGGCCGAATACACGCTCGCCCCCTCCACACCGATGAAGACCCACACGGTGACGAGCATGGTGCTTTTTACTTGGTCGAGCACGGTTCCCAGGCTGGTATCACCCCAGAAATTCAGGGTAACCGTACCCATGTTGAAGGCCAGGGCCACGAAGACGATGAACAGCAGCAGCGGCACAAGCTTTGCCGCAGTGACAACGGCATTGAGCACCATGGCGCCCTTGATGCCCTTGAGCACCAGCATGTGCACTACCCACAGCACAACGCTGGCGGCCATGACCGAGGTGGCGGTGTTTCCCTCTCCGAAGGATGGGAAGAAATAGCCAACTGCCGAAAACGCCGCGACAAGATAGCCCACATTGCCGACCCAGGCGCTGACCCAGTATCCCCAGGCAGAGTTGAAGCCCACATACTCGCCCGCCGAGGCCCGGGCATAGGCGTATACGCCGTTGTCCAGGTGGGGCATGCGCAGGGCGATCATCTGGTAGACCAGGGCCAGGGCCAGCATGCCCATGCCGGTAATGCCCCAGCCAATGAGAATGGCCCCCGCCCCGGCCCCCGCAGCCATGTTCTGGGGCAGGCCGAAAATACCGCTGCCGATGAGCGCCCCGACGACAAGGGCGACGAGAAGCCTCAAGCCGATTTTGGCTGGAGCCTGTTCGGACGTGACGACAGGTTGGGAAGCCTGCGGGGCGGTGGTTGTCTCCATGTTCACGGGGGGGCTCCGTTGGATTTTCAGTTGCAGGTAATGACGCAGAGCCTGAACAGGGCGCGAAACCCGTTTCATTCGTAGCGCGTGCAGCTTGTCCTCGGGAGCTCCAACGGTTGCGTGCCTGTTTGCAATGCTGGCTAGGCAAGACAATTCTTCAGCATGCATGAGACTACGTGCTGTGTGTGAAAAACGTCTGTGCGATAGTGCACGTAGAATGACTCAGCGATGTATTCATGCCGTTGCGACATGGAGCTATGCGCGCCAGCGCACCGACCCGCAGAGCAAGTTCCTTGATCATCATGGCCACGGTCGTTTTCATTTTCGGCAAGAAGGGGGGCGCCGCGCCGTGTCTCCGCACCGGGATGCGGCAAGCACAGTCCCCTTGGCCCCCATGCAAAGGATTGCGATGGTGCTTCAACTCTCTGCAATGATCATCCCCGCCTCGCGCTCCGGGCATATGCACTTTGCCCTGGCTGCGTCTGCCCCGCCGCTGTGGCAGGGCAAATGCCGTCGACATGCACTGGCCGGAATCGCCACACCGGAACGGTTCGTGCGGACGCTGCCGCTGGCAAACGCCCCACCCGGCACAGCGGGGGGGGGCATATGAATTTCGCCTACCTAGGCCATCTGCCCCACGCCGACCCCTTGTACGGGTATCTGCAGCACGAGGTACTGCCCCAACTCGGCCTGCATTCCCACGCCCCGGAAATCCGCGTCTTCCAGTCCGCCTGCTCGCGCAACGTCTACCTGTACGAGGAAAAGCACGGCGGCGTTCGGGTCATCGGCAAGTTCTACCCTGCGCATCACGACCCCTTCGGCCAGGCCCTGGATACAGGGCGTATCGAATTCAACAATCTGGATTTCTTGCGATCCATCGGTTTTGCGCACGCGCCCCACTATGTTGTGCGCCCCTTGGGGTTCAACGCGCGGCTGGGCGGCTTGCTGATGATGGAGTACCTCGACGGGGATGTTCTGGGGTCGGTCATCAACGACGCCATCTTCCTGGGGCGGCGCGGCAGGCTTTTTCGCAAGCTCACCGCCCTGGCCTGGTTTCTGGCCACCCTGCATGGCCGCACGGCCAGGGATTGGCCCGTGACCTTCTCCGACCCCTGCGACTACATGGGGCGGCTCATCACCTCCCTTTCCGTCACGCGGGGCCTGGGTCCCCAACTGGCCGGGGAGCTATATGCCCTGCGTGAGGCTTGGCGCACGGAGAGCATCATGTGGGAAGACCGCGCGGTGTTGGTGCACGGCGACGTGACCCCTTCCAACTTCCTGTTCGGTCGGGGCAAAAGCGTCATGGCCATCGACCTGGAGCGCATGCAATGGGCCGACCGGGTGTTCGATCTGGGCAGGCTTTGCGGCGAGTTGAAGCATTTCTTCTGTCAGGGCCTGGGCGACCCGGCAGCAGCGGAGCCCTTCATCGGGCACTTCCTGTGGGAGTACTGCTGTCATCAGCCCGAACGAGAACGCGCCTTTGCGGCCATCACCCGGCGCGTGCCCTTTTATCTTGGCATCACCCTGCTGCGCATCGCCCGCAATTCCTGGATTGCCCCGGACTACCGCTGGCGCCTTGTCCAAGAGGCCAAACAGGCTCTGGGGGCTTTACCATGAACATAAAGGCCATCATTTTCGATCTCAACGGCACCCTTATCAACATCCACACGGATGAAAGCTGCGAAGATATCTACCGTGGTATCAGCCACTTTTTGACGTACCAGGGCATACACATCCACCGCTGGGATCTGCGCGACGAATACTACGATCTCATGGCAGCCCAGCGCCGCTCCAGTGCAGAGGATTTTCCCGAGTTCGACGTCGTGGCCCTGTGGCGAGAGTTCTTGCAGCGCAGACCCGGAGCCTGTCGGGCCTTGCCGCAAGAGAAACTGGACGTTCTGCCCCTGGTGCTGGCAGAGATGTATCGGGGCATCTCCCGTTTCCGCCTGCGGCTTTACCCAGGGGTCAGAACCATCCTCGATGACCTTGCTGGGCGCTACAAGCTGGCCGCCCTGTCGGATGCGCAAAGCGCCTGGGCCGTGCCGGAAATGCGCGCCCTGGACATAGAGCACTATTTCAACCCCATCATCGTTTCCGGGGATTACGGATTCCGCAAGCCGGACCGGCGGATATTCCTGGCGGCCCTGGACGGCCTGGGGCTGGAGCCCTGCGATGCGCTGTTCGTCGGCAACGATATGTTCCGTGACGTTTACGGGGCCAAGCAGATAGATATGAAGACGATATACTTTTCTTCGAACCAGGGTAGAAAGAGGTCAAAAAGAGCCGAGCCGGACTATATTGTCTACAAATTTGAAGAAATTCCAAGGGCAATTGAATTTATTAAGAACCGTGAGTAGAAAAATTCCACTGCGCAACAAGGGTGGAGAACGTATGAATCGTGAGAGTTACAGACAAAGAAAGCCATGTGAAAGACGTATCTCGGCATCAGTGGGTGGCCGGTGTGCCCTTGCGGCGGTGCTTGGCACCTGTCCAATGGCCGCTTCAAATTCCGGCCGTGCAGTGCGGAGATTTGCGGGAACTGCCCGGGAACGCAACACTTGTCCATACCGCAGATGCCGACATGCGCGAGAAGCGCCTTCGCACCCAGAAAGCAGAAACCCGCAGATTCAAATCTGCGGGTTTCTGCTTTCTGGGTGATGGCTGGTGCGGTACGTAGTGATTTCGGTGTTTGTTCTGTGCAATGCTGCCCGGCCAAGGGGAAAGCGTTTCTAGCCGTCCTTCTCCATTTCCTCCATCAACCGCGCCATGGCCAGCTCCCGGCCCATGTCCTGCAACAGCCCATCGACATGTTCGAAACTGAAGTGCGAGCCAAGGTACAGGTGCATGTACCCGGCGGGCACGCGCAGCGCGGGGCCATGGCCTCGGCCAGTTCGCGGGCGCGCTGCTGGGCACGTCCGCTCCAGGGCCAGTCGGAATCGGCCAGAAAGCCGATGGCGCGCTCGGCCCGCACGTGCTCGGCCCGCATGGTCAGGCCGGTCAGCCCGATGTCCAGGTAGTGGTTGACTACGGCCAGCGGTTTCACCCCTTCGGCCAGGCTCACGTCGTCCAGCCCGTGCATGGCGGCGGTGGCAAGGATGATCTCTTCGTCCGCCCCGCGCGCGGTCAGTTCGCGCAGCACCCATGAGTGGTGGTCTTCATTGCGGGCAATGAACGTGACCAGCCCCCGAGAATTGTACCACTCATTGTGTTAGTCTGTGATGCCTGCTTGAGTCCAGATGTGGTCCCCAGAGGGAGCACCCTGCCCCGAGGGGCAGGGTGGCGACCAGCGCTGGCGGACGTTGCCCCAGCGAGCTATGCGGCCTGAACGTGTATATTCCTGCCGCCACATTTCAAGAACCACCTGTGCCTCCCGGAGCGTATAGAACAGCTCCCCGTTCAGCTTCTCATCCCGCATTTTGCCGTTGAAGCTCTCGCAGTAGCCGTTCTCCCAGGGAGAACCAGGCTCAATGAACAACGTCTTCACGCCGACCTTGCCGAGCCAGTCCCGCACGGCGTGGGCAGCGAACTCGGAGCCGTTATCTGACCGGATGAAATCCGGCGTGCCCTTTTCAACGAACAACCGTGCCAAGCAGTGCAACACATCGTCGGAGCGGAGCTGCCTGGAAACCTCAAGCGCCAGGCACTCCCGAGTGAACTCGTCGATGACCACGAGGATGCGAAACGCCCGGCCTTCGTGCGTTCGGTCCATGACGAAGTCATACGACCAGACATGGTTGGGCCAGCAAGGCCGTAGCCGGACGCATGAACCATCGTTGAGCCAGAGCCTGCTGCGCTTCGGCTGCTTTTGCGGAACCTTCAGCCCTTCCTGACGCCAGATGCGCTCAATGCGTTTGCGGTTTACCAGCCAACCTTCCCGCTCAAGCAAAGCCTGGATGCGGCGATACCCGTACCGGCCATACTCGCTGGCGAAATGGATGATGGCCGCCTTCAGCGGTTCTTCATCACTGGCTATGCTGGGGCGGTATCGCTGGGGCGCCCGAGGTTGCTCCAGCAAGCGGCACACTCGCCGCTCCGGCACATGAAGAACCGTACGCACATGAGCCACACATTTCCGGCGCCGGGAAGGGCTCAGAAGTTTCCCCTTGCCGCCTCCTGCAAGATGAGCTTGTCCAAGGTCAACTCCGCCACGGCGTTCTTCAGCCTGGCGTTTTCACGCTCCAGCGTCTTCAGCTTCTTGGCCTGGTCAACCTTCAGCCCGCCGTACTCATTGCGCCAGCGGTAGAACGTCTGTTCATAGACACCCAGCGCCCGACACGTCTCGGCAACCGTCTTGCCCTTGGCCAGCGAAACCTCTGCTTCACGCAGCTTGGCGATTATCTGCTCCGGTGCTTGCCCCTTCCTGCCCATTGCCTTCCCTCCGTTGACCAGAGACTAACAAAATCCCTGGCTCAGGTTTAGGGGGGCAGGTCATCCACTAAGCTCCACATGTGCTCGCTCCCCATTCCCTCACATTTAAGGGGGTATAGCCCTTGGTCCTCGCCTTATCTAAATAACTAGCCCATTCCACGCATCTCTCGATATCTTGTTCATAGCAGGCATCATGACGGTCCAGGTGGATGAAGTCAGGGTGTCTGTTGCCGTCTCTGCTTCGGTCACATCTTTGGAGGAGTCCTGGGTAGTCGATCCCAAGAGCGCGCTGCCAGAGTTGTTCAGCCTTCTCCATGTGGTTCCAACTGTGGCATGTGAGGTTGCCATTTAGGAGGAGCATCACGTGGTAATGTTGGTGTTTTTCTCTGGATTGTTCACGTACCCAGACGTACTGGTAGGCTATCCTCATGCGGGATAAATAGCGCGTAAAGCTGTTGAAAAAGCGCTGAATGTCGTCATTTCCACGGGATGAATAGAAGTTCCTCGGATATCGTAAGTCAAAGCGGATGAAGAGCACTCTGCTGAATCGATTCGTCATGTATCCAATGCGGTCAATGATGGCATCGAGGATATCGATTCACATGGCTTGTCGTCATATGCTTGAACTCGGTAGTATCTGTATGTGTTTTCTGTAATAAATATGGCGTACTACTTTGATTGCTATTTGATTAATGGAGGGTGTTATTTGTTGCACAAAAGAATACTACACTTGTGATGTCGGCTCTTGCTATGGATAGCTGATGATGTGCTGGTGCGCAATTTGTGTGTTAGCGTTAGTATGTAGATTGTGTTTTTATGTTGTTTTTGTGTATTTAGTAATGTTGGTATTAAATAAGATAGATATTAAATAGGATATATAATATAGTTTTATCATGTGTAATGGTTGGGAGTTGGCTGAAATATATTGTGCTTATAATTGGTATAGAATGTGTATCGGCGTGCTTTTATATCTTTGGTTTTTTGTCAGACTTGTTTTTACATACTATGTGTGGAGAGATGGTATTCGCCTGACACTGTTGCCATGCTAGGTGTGCCCCCCCGCCGGGCTGTCGATAACTATTTTTGGCTTGCCGACTTGTCCGGTATTTAAAGGGCGTTCCTTGACTTCGGACTAAGCTCTAGCTAAGTCTAAATGGACAGGGAGTATCGTATGGAGGTGGCTATGAATATCGTCCCCATGCACCAAGCCAAGAGCTCTCTGTCGCAGTTGGTAAAACGTGCGGCAGGTGGTGAAACCATTTTCATCGGCAGCTATGGTCGAGCAGAGGCCGTCCTTAAGTCGGCCGCAAGTGCTAAGCCGAAAAAGCGTCTTGGTCTTCTGAAGGGCAAACTGAAGGTTCCCGACGATTTCGACGCTCCTCTGCCGCCGGAACTTCTTGCGGCGTTTGAAGGGAGCGAGGAATGAGACTGCTGCTGGACACCAACGCGCTTCTCTGGGCGCTGACCGATTCCCCGCGCATTGCGCCTGTTCGGGAACTGCTGCTTGCTGATGAGAACGAGGTCTTTGTCAGTTCCGTGTCTTGGTGGGAGATCGCCAGCAAGACACGCATCGGCAAACTTGATGCCGAGTTGTCCGTGCTTCGTGCTGCAGCGCGGGAGAGCGGCTTCCTTGAGCTTCCCCTTCTTGGTGCGCATGCAGAGATGCTCGCGACCCTTCCGAAGCACCACAACGACCCCTTTGACCATATGCTGGTCTCCCAGGCTATGGCCGAACCCATGCGGCTGATTACCGGCGCCACGGTGCTCTCCAGTTACACGCCGCTGGTGCTCCAAATTTGAAGGCGTTAAGGGGGACGTGCCTCTCGCTGAGCGTACGGGGGGCATTCACTTGCCCCTGTCTTGCCTGTGGGGAGCCGGACAAGCAATTGGGGGGGCAAAGGATCGGAGGTGTGTAGTCCGCAGGTGATGCCATGTTGCCACGTTTGACCGACGAGTTGACGGTGTCGAGGCTTGCAGGCAGGCTTGACGAGTCGTGGGTTCTGTTGGTTGTGTCTGTAATTTCAGTGTGTTAGACGTCTTGGCAGGGCTTGGCGTTATGAGTTTGAGTGCTTCTTCTGTTTTTTTAATAAAAACAATGTGTTGGGTGTTTTTGGGTGTGTCTAGCTAGAGCCTTCCCCTTTAGGGGAAGGCTCTAGCAATTGGCAGGTAGATGCGCGGGCAAGTCGAGGAGGGGGGCTATTTGCTGAGTCTGCCCTGCAGGCTCATCGCTGCGGCCCTGACCGTGTCGGGGCTGAGGTGCGAGTAGCGCTTGGTCATCTCAAGCGTGGTATGCCCCATGAGCTCGGCGACGGTATACAGCGGTGTGCCGTCTTGCACGAGCCAACTGGCGAACGTGTGGCGCAAGGTATGGAAGACCACGCGCTGCCTGGTGTCGCTGATCCCTTCGTTGAGGCCGAGTTGCTCGACGACGCGCTCGAAGGTGTCGGATACCCAGTTGCGCTTGACTCCGTTCTGGGCCGGGAAGACGTACTCTGTGCCGTTCGGGCCCTGGGAGCGCTCCGTGAGCATCGCCCGGACCTCGTCGGTCATGTACGCATGCCTGCTGTGCTTGTTCTTGGGGTCGCGGATGTAGATGGTCCCTGCCATGAAGTTTAGGTCCGTCCAGGTGAGCGCATGGATTTTGCCTGCCCTGAGGCCGCAGAAGAGGGAGAGTAGGGCGCTGTCGTGGGTGTCCTGCGATCTTTTCTTGAGCTCCGCGAGTAGGGTGCTTGCTTCGGATTCCGTCAGGAAGCGCATCCGCCTGTTGTCCTTGCGAGGTTTCTTGATGCGCGTGCAGGGGCACTCTCCGCTCACGATTTCATGATTCCGGGCATGCCCCAGACTTGGGAGATAATGGCCAGCAGGTGGCGGATGGTGGCCGCACTTCGCCCAGCGGTCATGGCGTTGCTGGCAACCTGCTCAATGAGTGGTGGGGTAAGGGCGCTGAGTGGGGAATTGCCGAGCACCGGCTTGATCCACTTGGCGTAGTACCCGGATTCCGTCCTCATCGTCTGTGGCGTCTTGTGCAGGGTAGAGGAGGGCAGGTAGTGCCTCTCCCAGAATTCGTCCAAGGTTGTGGCCGCATGGGCTGCACGGCGCTCTTCAACAGCGGCCTGTTCGCGGGCCTCGTGCATCATCTCGCGCATTTCGGCGAGAGACTGCGGGCGTCGCCCCAGCCTGATATTCTCAGTGATCCTGGCGCGCAGCTGAGATGCCTTCTGGCTGGTCATGCCTTCGGATGCCCACCCGGCACCTTCTTCCTTCGGTTTGCCATCGGATTTGTACCGGATGAAGAAATAGCGATCAGGCTTCGAGCCGTGTTTGCGGGTCTGACTTTCGCGGTAACGAACGCCGCGGTAGCTGGTGGAGGTCGTCGTGGTCATGGGTGTCTCGCGGGGATGGGCATGTTTCACGAAGAGGGAGCCAGCCCCGCTATAGCCCCACCCTCTGCGGGGTGACAACGCGAAATCTCGGGAAGCTTCAGGGAGGTTTTGAGCTAGATATTTCTCTTCAATATTCTGTTTTTATAGTTTAAATGTGATTGCTTGGGGTGGATCGGGAAAGGTGAGGAATATCGTGGACTAATAAACTCATAACCCGAAGGTCGTCGGTTCAAATCCGGCCCCCGCAACCAGAAAGACAAGCCTTTATGGAACATTTCCATAAAGGCTTTTTCTTTTTTCTACCCCATTCCTACCTCGGAAATTTTACGTGGCTCTGTGTGAGTCGTCGCCATAGTTGAGAAATTTCGCCACGTGAGTTGAGAATGCTGGTTTCTCAAGTTGGGTGACAGGCATTATGGTTGCCGCGCGCGGGCGCGTGGGTGGGGCTTGGACAGGGCTGTTTGTCCCGTTTTTATTGATATATTCAGAGCGTAGGGAAGTGGGACATCAGAGGTACCCGATGTATACCGGGCAGTTGGAGCATTCGCCGGGCTTGCACCAACTTGACCTGACCCGCGTTCTGGAACGAAAGAGTGAATTCCGTTCTGGTGGAAGTGCAAACGAACCATCAATAGGGTACCCTGACCAAGCGTTCCCCTATGGGGTGCAACCAAAACATCACCAGGCCACACTGCAGGCTTTCTTTATTTTACGCAGGAACTCGAATGGATACAAAATAAGGCAGCATGATGGTGTTCCCGTGGGATGTCTTTTTCCGGTATCAGGCGGCAGGTGGTGCCGAGAGAAAATGCAGTTCGAGGTCAGCCGCCGATAGCCGAACCCTCATAACCGGCGCGGGGAAGCCCCGGAGCACGCTGCCTGATTGAATGTGAATACCAGGCGCGATTGCCCAACACTCAAGATTTTGTAACATTGCACGCAACAATGCCCCACCAAACACGCACCTTTGCCTTGGGCGACATCCATGGCCGCCGTGACCGGCTGGAGGCCCTGCTGCGCCGCCTGCCGCTGGACCGCGAGCGGGATACCGTGGTGTTTCTGGGTGACTACGTGAACCGGGGGCCGGACAGCAAAGGGGTCATCGACCTGTTGCTGGAGTTGCAACGCACCTGTCCGGGCGCGGTGTTTCTGCGCGGCAACCACGAGCAGACCCTGCTGGACTACGCGGATACGGGCGATGCGGACCTGTTGCCTTTGTTGCGCTTTCTGGGGGTGGAAGCCACCCTGCGCAGCTACGGTGCCGATGCGCCGCACCGTCTGGCCGGGCTGGCCTGCCTGCCGCCGCAGCACGCGGCCTTCCTGCGCGGGCTGGCTTTTGTGCACGAAACGCCCACCCACGTCTTCGTGCATGCCGATCCGGGGCTGGCCGACGACCCGCGCAGCGAACCCCAGCGGCTGGACAGCCGACGCCTGGTGCGGCGAGACATGGCCCCGCACCACCATATTGGTGGCCGCACCGTGGTCTTCGGGCACAGTTCGTTCGCCACGCCGCTGGTGGCTCCGGGCCGCATAGGCATCGATACCGGCGCGGGCGGCGGGCATATGCTCACCGCGCTGGAACTGCCCACCCTGCGTTTTCACCACGCCTGATGGCGGGGCACGTCCCCGCCGCGCGACCATTATTCAGCGTTTGGATGCACGTGCGCGGCAAGGGGCGCATCCCGCAGGTCACCCGATCTTGTTTTCCGCCGTGCCCCCGGCATGGCGTACGGCGGTGGTCATGTCCTTGTCCGGCCCTGCGGGGGCTGCATTGACGTCCAGCCGGTCTGGCCCGTCCCGCAACGCCCGCGCGTCCTTGGTGTCGTACCTGCCGGACAGGAAAGCCCGCGCAAACAGCGCCGGTGCGTCGTCATCGGCCATGGCCGCGTCCAGCAGGCGGGTGTAGCCCAGCAACCGCCCCAGCAGCACCAGCCGTTGCCGCATCACTCCGGCGGGTTCACCGGCCAGCGTGGCCGTGAGCAGGTCGTCCACCGCCGCCGTGAAGAACCCGGCCCCGGTCAGCACCTCGCGCATGAAGGCAATACGCCGCGCCCGCCGCGCACCACCGGTGCCGCCGCCCTTGAACCGGAAGTGGATGTGGTTTTCGCGCGGGTTGTCGGTACACAGCGCGTCCAGCATGGCGAAGTGGTATTCCACCCGCGCGTTGAGGTTGCAGTAGTCGCGCGAGACCAGCGCGTAGTTGAACTCCCCCACGGGCCGCTCGCCGCGCCCGTCCAGCAGCGCGCGCGACAGCAGACCGGCGGGCACGCCCCCGTCGGGCTGCCCCCAGGCCAGCCCCGGCGTGGTCAGCCCCTCGCACAGCGCCGCGAACGGCGCGGAGGCCACGTCTTCCGGAATGGTCGGCAGCGCCGTGCCCCTCGTGGTGCGCCGTGCCCCTCCGTTGGCCGCGCCGTTCCGGAAACCGCCGCCTACGTCGATGGCCAGCACGTGGAAGGGCACGCCCAGTTCCACGCGTCGCAACAGGGTTCCCGCCGTCTCCATCACTTCGTCCCCGGCCCGGAACATGGCCAGCACGGCCTTTTCGTGGACATAACGCACGATGTCGTGCAGCGAACGGCATTCGCGCTCATTGAACGTGGGGCCGTAGGCGTCGGTAAGATTCAGCGGCACGATCAACGCGCGCAGTTCCCGTTCGCCGGGCGTCTCCCTGTCCTGCGGGGTGCGCCTGCGTGCGGCCTCGCGCCGGGTGGCGGCCAGCACGCCGTCCCACAGGGCGTCGGGCACTTCCAGCACGGCGCCGCGCCCGGCATCCACCAGCACGCCCGCGCCTTCGGGCAGATTCATGGCCCCGGCCACCCCCACCAGCATGGGGATGGACCGCTCGCGGGCCACGCACGAAAGATGGTCCGCCGGGTTCCCGGCCTCCACCAGGATGGCCGCGTAGCCGTCCAGATGGGTGGCCGCGTCGGGGATGCTGTGCGGCAGCACCAGCACGGCGGGGGTATCATTGTATGGTAAGGCGTCGCTGCCGGTATGGTCTCCCCCGCCAGCGCCGCCGGTTCCCTCGTGCCCTGCCGCCGCGTTGCCGTTTGGCGGCGCGAATTCACGGGGTCTGTGCGCCAGGTGTACCCGCCCGACGGCCCTGCCCGGCGAGGCGCACGCACCGCGCAGCAGCGGCGCGCCGTCCATGCCGTCCTGATGGGCGGCGGAAGGAGGCCGGACCCCGGCCATGCGCAGGGGACGGGCCTGCAACAGATGCACTGCTCCGGTGATTTCATGCACGGCCCATTCGATGTCCTGCGGGCCGCCCTCCACCCCTTCCACCATGCGGGCCAGCCGTACCAGCGTGGCCAGTTCCGGTGGCGACAGTGTGGGGGCCTCGGCGTCTTCGGGGGGCACGGGAAGCCGGACTAGCGTGCCGTCCGGGGCCAGCGTTTCGCGCAGGGTCTTGCGGGCGATGCGGGTTTCCACGTCGCCCGCGCGTACCGCCGCCGGATCGCGCGCGGGCAGGTAGACGTCCGCCGGGGCGGCGCCGTCCACGGCCAGCGTGCCCAGGCCTGGCACGGCCACCACCAGCATGCGTTCGTCGTCGGCCTGATAGCTGCCCGGCGCACGGGCCGGATCGCGCGTGAACAGCACCCCGGCGGTGCGGGCGGGCACCATGGACTGGCACAGCACGGCCATGTCCGCCTCGCCGCGCGGCAGGCCCATGTGCCGCCGGTAGGCCAGGGCGCGCTGGCCGAAGGCGCTGGCCGCCACCTCGCGCAGGGCGTCCAGAAGCGCCTGTGGCGTGCTGATGCCCAGCACCGTGGCGTACTGCCCGGCAAAGGAATGTTCCGCCCTGTCCTCCGCCGTGCCGCTGCTGCGCGCGGCCAGCAGCAGGGGGCCGTGTTCCGGCGGCAGGCCCGCCGCCAGATCGGCCCATGCGCGGCGTACCGCATGCTCTACCTCGGCGGGCATGGGGGCGGCCAGGATGGCTTCGCGGATGCGGGCGGTGGTCACTGCAAGGCTGCCGGGATCGGCTTCGGCCACGTCCAGCAGGCGGCGCAGTTGGGCATCCAGCCCCGGTGCGGCCAGCAGGCGGGACACTGCCGTGGCGGTGACCACGAATCCCGGCGGCACCGGCAGTCCGTAGCCGCGCAACTGCGCCAGCGTGGCGGCCTTGGTGCCCGCCAGACCGGCCTGCTCCGGGGGCAGGCCGTCCAGCGAAAGGCACAGGATATCCCGCTCCGGCGTGGGGTCCGTGTCCGCGCCCAGTTGTTCCACCCGCCCCGCTATGCGCCCGTACGCGCCGAACAGGCCGGGATGCGCTCCGTCGGACAGCAGGTCCAGCCCGTCCACCAGTTCGCCGGTCAGCGAGACCAGTTCCTCCACCAGTTCGCGCCGGGCAGTGCCGGATGTGCCGTCGAAACCGGCCAGACATTCCAGCGCCCGCCCATTGTTTTCCAGCAGGATGCGGAAGGCGTGGTAGCGGGCCTTCAGCGTGTCCAGCGCCGCCGCCTGCCGCGCGGCCCTGCGTACGCGCCAGCGTTCCAGAAGGTTGTGCAGCATGGTCAGCCCCGCGTGTGCCGTTGCGCGTTTTCGCGCAGCAGGCGGAAGTTCGTAGCCGCGCGCACCATGTCGGCGTCGTCGTTCAGGGTGGTATCCACCTGCCGGGTAAAGGCCGTCAGCATGCCCAGCGCGGCCACGGCGTCGCGCAGGGCGGCATGTTCCATGGCGCGCAGCCTGCCGGTGACCATGTCGCCGCGCATGCGGGTGGCAAAGCCAAGCTCTTCCAGCACGTTGCCCACAAGGTGGGCGCGGCGCACCCGTCGGGCCGGATCGGCCATGCCCCCCGCAAAACGGAAATAGGCGTGGTTGCGGTTGGGGTTGTCGCTCAGCAGCACGTCCAGCACCGTGAAATGGTAGCCGAGGCGCAAGGTGAGGTTAAGGTAGTCGCGCCCGGCGATGGCCAGGTTGGCCCCGGTGGCGGCCCACTCCGCATCCGGTCCGGCCCCGTTCGCGGCAGTGCCGGATGCGCCGCCCATGCCGGACAGGATGTCGCCCGCCCGCAGCCGGGCAGGGCGATGGGACCACGCGCCCTCGGCGCGCAGCCCGTCCAGAAAGGCCAGCAGGGGTGCGCTGCGCACGGCGGTCAGGTCCAGCCATGCATCGCCCCCATGCATCGAGCCTGCGCCATCCGGCCTGCCGGGGGGGCCGGCCACTCCGTCACCTACGTCCAGCAGGCGCAGGTCCAGCGGCAGGTCCAGCCGTACCCTATGCACGCGCGGCGCGGCCAGTTCCGGGCGGGTGTCGCGCAGGTTGATCAGTGCCTCCACGGACATTTCGTGGCAGAAGTGCAGGATGTCGTGGTAGGTGCGGCAGCCCGCCGGAGAAAAGTCGGGCGCGTCGGGGTCCACCAGATCCAGCGGGGCCACCAGTCGCAGCAGGCGGCGCAGGGTTCGGTATTCCGGTGCGGCGGGGTGCAGGTCTTCATCCGCGTCCGTGGTGTGCAGCAGCCCTTCCACCGCGCCCCGGTAGAGCACCGTGCCGCCTGCATCCAGGGTGACGATATCGCCGGGCCTGGCCGCATCGCACACGCCGGGCATGCCGAATACGGCGGGCACGCGCAGTTCGCGCGCCACGGTGGCCAGATGCCCGGCAGTGGTGCCGAATTCGGTGACCAGCCCGGCCAGCCTGCCCAGCAGGGGGGCCAGATTTGGCGAGGCGGCGCGCGCCACGCCGATGCCGCCCAGAGGGCAGTCTTCCGGTCTGGTGGCTTCCGTCAGGCGCACCACGCCGCCTGCGGCCACGCCCATCTGCACGGTCTGCCCGCCGTTGCGCAGTACATGCATGGGGGGGGCGTCGTCCGCGTTGTCTTCCGAATCGGCTGGTTCCTCTGGCTGGTCCTGTGGGTCTGTCGCAAGTCGCACCGTGGATGGCCGCACCCCCAGCAGCACGCAGCGCCCCTCCGGGTCCATGCCCCAGCGTAGTTCCACTGGTTGCCCGGCCAGACGTTCCGCCGCCATGGCCAGACCGGCCAGCCCCTGCAGGAAGGGCGGTTCCAGCAGGGCGGACCCGCGCAGCAGGCCGCGCAATGATGCGGAGGGGGCCAGCGGCTCGCTGCCGTCGGGCAGGGGGGCGTTGGCGGCGCGTTGGGGGATTTCGCAGCACAGCAGATCGAAGGGATGCACCCGCGACAGGGCGTAGCGGTCTGTGGACACGCGGGGGGCGTGCTCCGCTCCGTCTCCGGAGGCGAAACGGGCCTCCACCAGCACGGCATGGCGCACCGGGCCCATGGGGGCGTGGCTGTGCAGCCAGCCGGAGACGGGCAGGGGGAATTCGGGCAGGATCAGGGCCACCGTGGCGTGGCCAGTGCCTGCATCGCCCGTCACCTCATCGTTCGTCACCGCTTCGCGCACCGTATCCCGCAGCATATGGGGCAGCATGTCGGGGGCCACCCCGGTGCGTTCCGTTTCGGGGCTTGTCGGACGACCTGTTTCGTCCACCGCGTTGACCCGCAGGGTGAAGGATGCTGCGCCGCCCGCCATGCGCACGGCCCGCTCGTGCAGTTCCCGCCCCGCAGCATCGGCGGTGGGACCGCCATCGCCAAGCACCGCGCATCCAACCGTGCCCACTACCAGCGCATCCGCGATGCGCGCCCCGTGGTGGCGGGCCAGCCGGGCCAGGCATGCCGCCTCGAATCCTGCCGTCGGTTCCTGCTCCCAATCCACGTCGCGCACGTCCGCGAGCATGTCGGCCACGTTCCGCGTCGTCTCCCCCGCACCCGACTGCGCAACCGCAACCCCGCCGTCCATGCCGCCCGCCAGCACACCGCCCAGCGCACCGCGCAGTTCCTCGTACCGGTCGTACAACGCCACGTACCCGTTTCCGGTCAGCGCGTTGAGGTTGTAGACCACGTGGTGCACCAGCCGGGACAGTTCGTGTACGGATGATTCCAGAAAGGCGCGGTCGAAAATGTAGGCCCCGCCGAGGGCCTGGTCCATTTCTGCCATGCGCTCCAGCGCCTGCGTGTTGCAGGCCAGGATGCGCCGGAAGTTCTGGAACAGCGCCCGGATGCGCCAGCGGGTATCTGCCGGGGGCTGCGCGCGCCCGCGCGCGGAAAACGGCCACCACATGTGCGCCCCCTACATGCCGTTGGCTTTTTCGGCTCCGCTGTCCGTTTCGGCCCCGCCGTCCGCGTCGTGCCGCTCCCCCGCCTCGCGCAGTTCCGCCTCGATGCGTCGCACGCAGTCCAGAATGTCGCCCAGCTTGAACGGCTTGGCCACGAAATCGAACGCGCCCTTGCGGAACGATTCCTTGGCCGTGTCCAGCGTGGCGAACCCGGTAATGACCACGATGCGCGCCTGCGGCTGGATCTGATGGGTACGCTCCACCACCTGCAAGCCGTCGGCCCCTTCCATCTTCAGGTCCGTGACCACCACGTCGAACGGAGCGTCCGCAATGCGTTGCAACGCGGTTGCGCTGTCGGTGCAGGTTTCCACCTCGTACCCCGCCTTCTGGAAGGCGGGTTTGAGCCGCTTGCAGACGATGGGTTCGTCATCAAGTACCAGAATGCGCAGTCGTGACGGCATGTCCGCCCCCTGTTCGTTTGGTCGGGTCGTCGTGGTGTGTCGCGACGACGTTGGAAATGGCTTCCATGAAGGCCCGCACATGGTCCGCCACCTGCTCGTCGCTGTGCATGCGGGCATCAAGCTGACGGGCATAGCCCACCAGTCCGCCCAGCATGCGCATGCGCAGGAGCATGCGCGGCTCAGACAGCTTCTTGATACGGCCTACCACGAGGTCGCCGTGGACCTCCACGCGAAAGTCGAAGCGTTCCAGCACCTCGGCCACGAAGCGCGCCCGGCGCGAGCGCCGCACCAGTTCCGTGACCCCGCCAAGGAACCGGAAGTAGATGTAGTTGTCATTGATGCTGTCGCCTATGTAGGCGTCGATGATGTTGAAATGGTAGCCCAGCCGCATGTTCACGTTCATGTACTCGCGCAGCACCACGGCCAGGTTGCGGCCCACCTCGCGCGGGCCGGCCTGCGAGGCGCTGAAGGTGCGCGTGAAGCTGGACATGAAGCTGCCAAGGTCCACCGGCACCGGGGCCGTGTCCCACATGCCCGATTCCGTCAGTCCGTCCAGAAAGGCGCGCAGGGGTACCGAGCAGACCTGCCCGGTGACCATGGCGCCTGTTTCCGGCAGGCATTCGGTGCCGCCGCCCGCGTCGATGACGGTAAGCCCCAGCGGCGGGCCGTCCAGCAGGCGGCGGGCCGGGGCATGGTGCAGCGCCTCGTGCCGCTGGCTGAGGTCCACCAGCGTTTCCACGGCCTTTTCGTGGATGTACCGGGTGATGTCGTGGTAGGTGCGGCAGGCCCTTGGCTTGAAGTCGTCGGAATGCGGGTCCATCAGGTTCAGCGGTGAAATGCGCTTCAGCAGGCGCCGCAGCAGCCGGTATTCGTACGATTCCTCGAACACGTCGGTCTCGGTGCGCTCAAAGCGGTCCAGTTCCGCAATCCGCCCCCGGTAGACCACGTTCTGGGTGGCGTCGAGGGTGATTTCCTCGCCGTCGCGCAAGAGTTCCGTGGCCACTTCCGTGTTCACCACGGCGGGCACGCGCTGTTCGCGGGCGATGGTGGACATGTGCCCGGTGGGCGAACCCACGTCGGTGATGATGCCCTGCGCCCGCCGCATGACCCGCGCATAGCGCGGCGAGGTGTACTTGGAGACCAGGATGCCGCCGTCGGGAAAGGCGTCCAGATCCGTGGCGTGGTCCACCAGCACCACCCGGCCCACGGCCACCCCGCGCTGGGCCACCATGCCCCGGCCGGACAGGATGACCTCTGCCCGGCTGGTGGCGTCCTGCACCGGCACGCACAGGCCCGCTTCCGACGTGGTGCACAGCGGGCGCGATTGCAGCACATGCAGGGCGCCCTCGGCGTCGAAGGTCCATTCCACGTCCTGCGGACGCTTGTGATACCGTTCCAGCGACATGCCCGTGCGCGCCAGCTGTTCCAGTTGGGCGTCGGTCAGGCAGGGGGCATCGCGCAGGGCGGCGGGCACGTCTTCCCAGAGCATGTCGCCCTTGGGCGCGGGCACCATGCGCCGCGCCTTGTGGGCGATTTCGCGGGTGATGATGCGGTAGGGCGGGGTGCGTTCCAACAGAAAGGTGTCGGTGGCCGTCTCGCCGCCCACAACGGCGGCCCCGCCGCCCCACGCGGCGCTGACGACCATGGCTTCGCAGTTGTCGCCCGCGTGCAGGGTGCAGGTGTACAGCACGCCGCTTACCTGGCTGTCCGCCATCAACTGGCAGCCCACGGCCATGGCCACTTCGCTTTCGTGAAAGCCCCTGTCCAGCCGGTAGCGCCATGCTTCCACGGAATAGACGCTGGCGATGACGTTCTTGTACGCCTCCACCACCCGGTCGGGCGGCACGTTCAGTTCCGTGGCGTACTGCCCGGCAAAGCTGGCGTCGCCGTCCTCGCCCCAGGCGCTGCTGCGCAGGGCCAGGCGCAGGGGCTGCTTGCGGCGCATGCCCAGCACGTCCACCATGGCGTTGATCTGGGCCACCAGCCCCCAGGGCAGCGGGGCATCGTGGATGCCGCGCTGCATGAGGTCGGAAAGTTCGCGCAGCCCCCTGTCGGTGCCGTCCCAGTCCTGCATGCCGCGCTGGGCCTGCGCCAGCAGGCCGTTGCGGGTCATGAAGGCGAAGAAGGCGGCGGTGGTGATGGCAAAGCCGTCGGGCGTGCGCAGGTGCAGGCGGTTGGACAGGTCGCCCAGCTGGGCCAGCTTGCCGCCCACTTCGTCCTCGGCATCCGGGCCGATGTCGCGGAACGGCAGCACCAGGCGCCCCCCCTCGAAGTGGTGGCGCCCGGCGATTTCCTCCTGCAACTGGTGCTGGATGCGCTCGAAGGCCAGAAAGAGTTCCACGTTCTTGCGCTGGCTCAGCACGCTCATGTCCGAGATGAGCTTGAAGACATGGTCGTCCAGTCGTTCGCAGGCGTCCACGATGTACTGGCGGTCGAACACGTATTCGCCGCCCAGCTTGTCGCCCATGTCGGCCATCAGTTCGAGGATGCGGTTGTTGCGTTCGAGGATGCTCTTGAACTTCTTGAAGAGCAGCGCGAACGGCAGCCCCCGCGAACCGCGCCAGCGGGCGAGAAGGTCGGCCATGTGCGAGAGGATTCCCACGGCTGCTCCGGATTCGGGGGGCGGCGGACCGCCCCCCGGTAGTGGCGGGGTGCCCCTTTAATGGGCACCCTTGCTCTGAAACACCAACCCCACGGCCAACCCGGCCAGGATGGCCACCAGCGTGGCCAGCACGCCGTACAGCAACCCCCGGTCGAAGGCCATGTGCGCGAGCCACGCGGGCGCGCCCACCAGTTCGGCCCGCACCGGTACGGAGGTGGAACCCACCACCTGCCCGTCGCGCAGGGCGAATACCTCTACCGTGTACGTGCCGGGCGACATGCGCGAGGGGATGGCCAGTTCGGCAGAGAAGGCCCCGTCGTCGGTGACGGTGATGCCGCCTACGCCTTCGCGGTACAGGCCGTCCTGCTGCTTCAGGCGTACCAGTTCTGCGGGCACGTCCAGCGCGTCGGCGTTTTCGGCTGTCGCGCCCCCTTCCTGCTTCACCCCGGCGCGCACGGCGTCAAGGCCAAGGCCGGTGCCGCCGATCTCCGCCAGCGGGCGCGACGAGGCCACCAGGTACACCGTAGGCACGTCGTGCAGGTACACGGTGCCCATGTTCATCCACAACAGGCCGAAGGCCTTGCCTTTCTGGCGCAGGGCCAGGTCGCCGGAAGCCCCGGTGAACCGGGCCACGATGGCGCTGCCCTTCGGCGCTTCGCCCGAGAAATGCAGGGTGGTGCCGGTGTACGCGGTGCCGATGACGATGTCGCCGGGCTTCACGGCCAGGGCCACGCCGCCGTCATCGGCACGGGCCGTGGCGGCCAGCAGGGTCAGACACAGGAGCAGGCCGGTAATGATGTGCAGCGGATGGGTACGGCGCATGGCTAGTGCCCCCCCGCGTAGGCCAACAGCACATCGGGGCGCGCCAGCAGGTCGAAGAGCATCTTGCCCATGACGGCGAGCACCAGCGTGGCCAGCAGGATCTTCAGCTGGTCGCCCTGCAGCTTCTTGCCGATGCGCGTGCCCACCTGCGCACCCACGGATGAGCCGATGAGCAGCAAGAGGGCCAGGATGAAGTCCACGGTGTGGTTTTCGATGGACTGCATGATGGTCACGTTGACGCAGGTGAACAGGATCTGGAACAGGCTGGTGCCCACCACCACGTGCATGGGCATGCGCAGCAGGTAGACCATCACCGGCACCATGATGAACCCGCCGCCCACGCCCATGATGGCGGCCAGCACGCCCACCAGCGCGCCCAGCCCCAACGGCATGAGCAGCGAAAGACGCACCCCGGAACGGGGGAAATCCGTCTGCCACGGCATGCTGCGGATGCAGCGCTCGTACATCGATTCACCGGCGGGCGCGGGCCTGGACGCAGCCTCGGCGCGCGGGGCGCGCAGCGATTGCAGGCTTTCGAAGAACATGTAGCCGCCCACCAGCCCCAGCATGAGCACGTAGGTGACGTTGATCAGGAAGTCGGCGTTGCCCATGGCGCGCAGCAACTTGATGATGCGCACGCCCACGCTGCCGCCGGCCACGCCGCCCACCAGCAGCAACAGTCCCATTTTGAAATCGACGTTGCCCAGGCGGAAATGGGCCAGCGTGCCCGAGGTGGAGGCCCCCACGATCTGGTTGGAGTCGGATGCGGCGGCAACCGTGGGCGGAATGCCCAGCATGATCAGCAGGGGGGTCATCAGAAAGCCCCCCCCCACGCCGAAGATACCCGAAAGCAGCCCCACGGCCCCGCCAAGGCCGAGGATGGCAGCGATATTCACGCTGTTTCCGGCAATTGGCAGGTACATATGCAGCGGTATGTTCATACGTCAGCCTCGTTGTGGTGCATCAGCGCACGTTATGCACGTTTGGGATTCACGATCTCGACCCGGCACGAAATCCGGTGGCGCAGCGCCTGCAACGCGGATACGGCATGGCCGGTGGCAGCATGATCGACGGGAGCCGCTTCATGAATGAGCAGCGTTATTCCATGGGTGTTCACGAATGAAACTACGGCGTCCTCGTATCCTCCTTCGGCGATGAAATATTCCACGGGAACTCCTTCGGCCTTGGCCGCGCCCACCAGCAATTCCAGGCGCTGGCGCACGGCGCCGCCGGAAGCCCCGGCCCGCGTGCCGTTCACGAACAGCACGTACAGCCGGGCCCGGATGCGCCGGGCCAGCGAACAGCCATGGGCCAGCGCCTCCCAGTGGGCGCAGCGTTCGTCGATGCCAACAAGAATGCGTTCCATGCGCGACCTCGTGCGGCGGACTAAGCAACCGCGATGCCATGCGGGGGCATATCTTTTTTGACGTGTTGTTCCGGTGTGTTGCAGAAAAAAATGGCGGAGAGGGGGTGGCCGGGCTATTCCATTTTGAACAGCCTGCGCGTAAACATCGTGAAAAATGTTTCAATATGGGAACCGGGCAGGTGTCGGCGCTCGCGGCGGGCGGGTACCCACCAGCGCCCGGCGACGGTAACTGACCAGGAATACAGCATGAACAGCCAGCAAGATTCCGCCGGGAACGATCGGTCATCTTCCATGGGCGCGCCGGGTGCACCGCCAACGTCCCCTGCCGCATCCGAGCGGGCGGAGGTCTTCAGCGTCTTCGGCTGTCCCCGGCAGTTCTTCCGTTCCATCAAGGGCAAGATCTTCATCTTGTTCGCCGTGACGTTCCTCTCCATCGGCGCGCTGGCCGCGCTGAACTACTGGAGCCTGTCCACGGTGAGCCAGCGCCTGCTGCTGGGCGAAAGCTACGACGACCTCCTGAACAACATCCTGGAGGTGCGCCGCTACGAAAAGAACTACCTGTTCTACCGCGACGCGGGCAGCCTGACCGAAAGCCTGGCCTATCTGGAGCGCATCGACACCCTGACCGCGGAACTGGCCGATGACATGGCAATGGTGGCGGGGCAGGTGGAGTTAGTGCGCTTTCGCGACCTGCTGGGTCGGTACGGCCATTCGGTGCGCACCCTGGTGCAGGGCGGCACGGCCAATCAGGAAGAGTTGCGCACCCTCGGCAAGTCGCTCATCGACATGGCCGACACCCTGCGCAAACAGAAACGCGAGCGCGCGCACAAGGCGCTGGAGCGCACGCTGGTGCTGCCGCTGGCCTTTCTGGCGGTGTTCCTGCTGCTGATGGTGCTGGTCATCAAGCTCATCTCCACCGGCCTGCTGCGCCCGCTGGGCATGGTGGCGGCCACCACGGGCCGGGTGGGGCGCGGCGACTTCAGCCCCATCGCCACCGGGGCGGAACAGTTGAGCGAGATCGCCAGCTTCATCCACGCCTTCAACCGCATGGCTCACGAACTGGCCGTGAATCAGGAGCACCTGTTGCAGGCCCGCAAGATGGCGGCGCTGGGCACCTTCACGGCGGGCATTGCCCACGAACTGAACAACCCCATCAACAACGTGCTGCTGAGTGCCGAAGGGCTGCGCGAGGACTATGGCGAGGCCATTGACGCCGACGGGCAGGAGATGATCGACGACATCATGCAGCAGGCGGAACGGGCATCCGACATCGTGCGCAACCTGCTGGACTTTTCGCGCACCGAGCATCCCACCTTCGCGGCGTTGCGCCCGGCGGACATCATCGGGTCCACGGTCAACCTGCTGAAGAATCAGGTGATGTTGTCCGGCATCAGTCTTTCCGTGCATGTGCCCGCCGACCTGCCCATGGTGCGCGGCGATCTGCGCAGCCTGCAGCAGGTGTTCATGAACCTGCTGCTCAACGGCATCCAGGCCACGCCGCGCGGTGGCAGCGTGGCCGTTGTGGCCATGGGCGTACCGCCGGGCCATGTGGCCTTTGAGGTGCGCGATTCCGGCCCCGGCATACCGGAGGCCATTCGCGAACATATCTTCGAGCCGTTCTTTTCGACCAAGGAAGTGGGCAAGGGCACAGGACTCGGCCTTGCCGTAACCTACGCCCTGGTGCACCGGCACGAGGGCCGCATAGAGGTGCACGGCGGCGAAGGCCGGGGCGCCACGTTCACGGTGTTGCTGCCCGTGGCCCGGCCCGCCGGTGGCGCGGGGGATGCAGGCATGACGGATGATGCCGCGTTCGAAGAGGGGGATATCTGATGCTGTTGTTGCGCGTCGCCATCGTTGACGACGAACCCGTGGTCTGCAAACGCCTCAGCCACGCCCTGTTCAAGGAAGGCTACGAGGTTGAGGCGTTCATGAGCGCCCGCTCGTTTCTGGAAGCCATGATCGACCGGCCCTTCGATGTCGTGTTCTCGGACATGCGCCTGCCAGACATGGACGGGCTGGAGCTGCTGCCCAAGATCAAGGCCCTGCGGCCAGAGACCGAGGTGGTCATCGTCACCGGGTACGGCAGCATCCAGACCGCCATAGAGGCCATGCGCGAGGGGGCCTTTCACTATGTGACCAAGCCGGTGAACTTCACCGAGATACGGGCCATTGCCAAGCGGGCGCAGGAAAAGATCGGCATGCGCATGGAAAACGCCCGCCTGCGCGAGGCGCTGCTGGGCAGTTCCGGCCTGTCGTCCATCGTGGGCAACAGCCCGGCCATTCAGGACCTGTTCGCACTTGTCCGCAAGGTGGCCCCGGTGGACTGCAACGTGCTGATCCAGGGCGAAAGCGGCACCGGCAAGGCGCTGGTGGCCCTGGCCCTGCACCATCTTTCCCCGCGCAAAAACCAGCCGTTCGTCACCTTCAACTGCGGCGGCTTTACCGAGGAACTCATCAGCAGCGAGTTGTTCGGGTACGAGAAGGGGGCCTTCACCGGGGCCAGCGCCAGCAAGGTGGGCCTGCTGGAAGCGGCCAGCGGGGGCACGGTGTTTCTGGACGAAGTGGGCGAAATGCCCCTGTCCATGCAGGTGCGCCTGCTGCACGTGCTGCAGGAGCGGCGCATCCTGCGGGTGGGCGGGACAAAGCCGGTGGACCTGGACATCCGGGTCATTGCCGCCACCAACCGCGACCTGAAGGCGGAAGTGGAAAAGGGCACCTTCCGCGAGGACCTGTTCTTCCGGCTCAACGTGGTCAGCACCACCCTGCCGCGCCTTGCTGACCGACGGGAGGACATCCCCCTGCTGGTGCGCCACTTCATCGACAAGTACGCCCTGGCCTTCCGCAAGTCGGTGCAGGGCATCGACGAGCAGGCCCTGGGCGCGCTGACGGGCTACAGCTTTCCCGGCAACGTGCGCGAGCTGGAAAATATCATCGAGCGCGCCGTGGCCCTTACCGACGGCCAGACCATCGGCCTGCTGGACCTGCCGGAGGATATCCGCAATCTGGAGTTCGACACGCTGGAGGGCGACGGCCTGCCTACCCTGGCCGAGGTGGAACGCCGCTACGTGATCAGGATTCTGGAAAAGACCGGCTACAACAAGCGCCTTGCCGCGCAGGTGCTGGGCGTGCCGCGCACCACCCTGTGGCGCAAGTTGAAGGAGTACGGAGTGGAATAGGCGTGGAATGGGTGAAGTAGTCCCGACGTAATCTGCTCCTGCTTCGTTCAAGGGGGCAGTGTCAGACCAAGTAGAGAGCGCTTCAAGAATTTGCCAGCCGTAACCTGAAAAATTGAGCAAGATGTCATATCAAGTCTGAACTACTACATATAACCCGAAGGTCGTCGGTTCAAATCCGGCCCCCGCAACCAGAATATCGAAACCCACAGGTTTGCGCCTGTGGGTTTTTGCGTTTGCGGGTCGGGTTCAAGCAAGAACGCCAACTCCTATCGCTCCTTCTCAACTCTTTCCAGCAGCCGCGCCATGGCCAGTTCCCTGCCCATGTCCTGCAATAGCCCATCGACGTGTTCGAAGCTGAAGCGCGAGCCAAGGTACAGGTGCATGTACCCGGCGGGCACGCCACAGTGCGGGGCCATGGCCTCGGCCAGTTCGCGGGTGCGCTGCTGGGCGCGTCCGCTCCAGGGCCAGTCGGAATCGGCCATGAAGCCGATGGCGTGTTCGGCCCGCACGTCCTCGGGCCGCATGGTCAGGCCGGTCAGGCCGATGCCCAGATAGTGGTTGACCACGGCCAGCGGTTTCACCCCTTCGGCCAGGCTCACGTCGTCCAGCCCGTGCATGGCGGCGGTGGCAAGGATGATATCTTCGTCCGCCCCGCGCGCGGTCAGTTCGCGCAGCACCCATGAGTGATGGTCTTCGTTGCGGGCGATGAACGGGTCTTCGGACTTGTGCAGGGCGTAGTCCGCATCGAAGGCGTACACGAAGCGCTTCAGGCAGTCGTGCAGCAGGATGGCGGCGTACAGCAGGCCCCGGTCCAGCGGCAGGCCGCGCGCTTCGTGCGCGTCGCCAAGGGCGCGGGCGTTGCGCAGGTCTTGCAACACGTGCACGGCCAGCCCGCCGATGTGCCCATGGTGCGCGCCCGATCCGGGCGATGCGGCAAAGCTCCACGCCTCGTAGCGTGGGTGGGCATACGGCGTCAGCGGCTCGTCCAGATCCATGAATTCTTCCACCAGCCCGCGCCATACCGGGTTGGTCACGGCGGGCACGAATTCGCGGCGGATGGCGGCCAGGGCGGGTTCGCCCTGAAAGCGGGCCAGCGTGGACAGTTCGTGCGGCGGAATGATGTCGAGTTGCGGCATGGCTGTTTCCTGATGGCGGCTCCCTGCCGGATGCTTTCTGTGCCGCCGTGTATGCATTCTCTGGCGGTTTCTGTCCCGCCCGTCGTTCCGGGCACATGCCCTGCTCCGGAGGGCATACCCCGCTCCGGGCGCTCGCCGTCGGCTCGGCATCACTCGGCACCACGGGGCGAAGCATGCGGCACCCGGCCCATCCCCGTTCAGCCCTCACCCGTCCGCCACCGTTCCGTCCGGCTCAGCTCGCGCGCTGGCATTGCGGCCACCGTCAGCCAACTCTCGCGCGGTCCCGTGCTGCTACTTGATGCCCGCCCGCATGAACGACTGCACGAACTGCCGCTGGAACAGCAGAAAGCCGATCAGCAGCGGGCCGGAGGTCATCAGCGTGGCCGCCGTGATGATCGACCAGTCCACCCCCTGCTCGGTGGACGAAAACACCTGCAACCCCACGGTGAGCGGACGCGAATTGGTGGTGTTGGTGACGATGAGCGGCCACAAAAAGTTGTTCCAGTGGTAGCTGATGGAAACCAGCGCGTAGGCCAGGTACACCGGCTTGCCCAGCGGCACGTAGACCTTCCAGAGAATTTGCAGGGTGCTGGCGCCTTCCACGGCGGCGGCCTCGTCCAGTTCCTTCGGTATGCTCTTGAAGGTCTGGCGCAGCAGAAAGATGCCGAAGGCAGAGGCCATGTACGGCAGGCCGATGGCCAGCGTGGAATCCAGCACGCCGATGGCCGCCATGGTGCGGTAGTTTTCCACCACCAGCACGTCGGGCATGATCATCAGTTGCATCAGCACCAGCGCGAACACCATGCCCTTGCCGGGAAAGTCGTACTTGGCAAAGGCATAGGCCGCCAGCGTGCACAGCACCAGTTGCCCGGCCAGCACCATGGTCACCAGCAGCACGGTGTTGACCAGGTAGCGGGCAAAGGGGGCCGCGTCCCACGCCGCGCGGAAGTTGTCCAGCGTCAGCGGCGCGGCGAGCGTGAACCGGGTGGAAAATTCCGAGGGGTGAAAGGCCGTCCACACGGCGTACAGCAGCGGCAGCGCCCACAGCACGGCCAGGGTCCACGCGGCGGCGGTATCCAGCACGCGGGCCAGGCCCCGGCTGTCGTAGATGTTGGTCTGGCTCATCTGTAGTGCACCCTGCGTTCGAGAAAGCCGAACTGGCCGATGGAGGCCAGCGCCAGAAAGCCCAGCAGCACCATGGTCAGCGCCGCGCCGTAGCCGGTATCCCAGTATTTGAAGCTGACTTCGTAGATGTAGTAGAGCAGCAGCGAACTGGCGTTGTTGGGGCCGCCCTGGGTGAGCACGAACAGGTGGTCCACCATGCGGAAGGCGTTGATGGTGGCGTTCACCAGCACGAACAGGGTGGTGGGCATCAGCAGCGGTATGACCACCCGGCGATAGTAGTACAGGCGCGATGCCCCTTCCAGCATGGCCGCCTCGGCCAGCGAAGGCGGTATCTGCTGCAACGCCGCCAGATAGAAAATCATGAAGAAACCCGCGTCCTTCCACACCGCCACGGCGATGACGCACGGCAGCGCCGTGGATTCGCTGCCCAGCCAGTTTACCCCGGAAAGGCCCAGTGCCCCGCGTATCTGCTCCAGCAGGCCGTATTCCGGCGTGTAGAAGAACAGCCAGATGTTTGCCACCGCGATCATGGGCAGCACCGTGGGCACGAAGTAGCACAGCCGCAGCACCGACTGCCCGGCCAGCCCCGCGTTGACCAGAAAGGCCATGGTCATGGCCAGCCCGATGGACAGCGGAATGGTGCCGCTGGCGAACAGCAGGTTGTTCACCAGTGCCTTGCGGAACACCTCGTCCTCCAGCAGGTACTGGTAGTGTTCCAGCCCCACGAACTGCGCGGGCGCGCCGCCCCTGCCATCCAGAAAGAAGCTGTGGATGAAGGTGTTCACCGCCGGATAGTGGGTGAACGCGGCGATGAACGCCAGGGCGGGCAACAGCAGGAGCCAGGCGTGGATGATGCGCATGCTGGCAGGGTTGCGGAAGGCTGGAAGCACGGGTGGACCTCCGGATGGACAGTGACGCCAGATGGACAGTGACGCCGGACAGGTAATAAACGGCGGACAGGCAGTGAAGACGTGGCGGCCAACGGCAAAGTCTCGTGCCGCCGCTGCGCTACGCGTTTTTCCCCGCCGGGGCGGAGCACACGGCTCCGCCCCGGCGGGGGCATTCATTCGTCAATCGGCATGCAGCCGTTCAATCGCTCGGCCAGCAGCCAGCCAGCGAGCGCGCGGGCTTACTTGCCGTAACGGCGCAGGATGCGTTCCGCTTCCTTCTGGGCGTCCTTCAGCGCGTCGGCGGGCTTCTTGGAGCCGGTCACGGCGGCCTGGATGGCGTCGTCCAGCGCCTTGGTAACGCGCTGGTTGTCGTGGGTGGACAGCTCCGGCACGGCGTGGGCCAACTGGTCGCGGGCCACGGCCGCCACGGGGAACTTGGCCACGTAGTCCTTCATGGCCGGGGTTTCCCAGGCGTCGGGGCGCACGGCCACGTAGCCGGTGTCGATGCCCCACTGGGCGGCGCGGTCCGCGCTGGTCATCCACTGCACGAAGGTGACGGCAGCCTTGCGCTCGGCGGGGGTGGCCTTCTTGAAGATGTAGAAGTTGCCGCCGCCCGTGGGCGAGCCGGGGCGGGCGCTGGCGGGCAGCATGCCCACGCCGAAGGGGAAGGGCGCGTTGGTGCGCACGTTGGTCAGGTTGCCGGTGGTGGTCCACATGATGGCAGACTTGCGCTCGAAGAAGTCACGCGGGGTGGTGGCCCAGTCGATGGTACCCTTGGGCGACACCTCGTGCTTGTAGGCCAGGTCCACCAGGAATTGCAGGGCCTCGATGGCCTTGGGCGCGTCGAAGTAGGTCTTGGTGCCTTCGGCATTCATCAGTTCCACGCCGTTCTGGATGGCCAGGGCCTGGAACATCCAGTAGGCGTACCCGGTGGAGGGAATGGCCACGCCCCACTGGGTGACCTTGCCGGAGGCATCGCGCACGGTCAGCTTCTTGCCCATTTCCACCAGTTCGTTCCAGGTGGCGGGGCCTTTTTCGGGGTCCAGCCCGGCGGCCTTGAAGGCTTCCTTGTTCCAGTACATCACGATGGTCGAGCGCTGGAAGGGAATGCCCCAGGTCTTGCCGCCGGTCTGGCTGTTGCGCATGAAGCCGGGAAAGTACGTCTTGGTGAAGCCCATTTCCTCCGGCTTCAGGATATCGTCGTAGGCCACCACCGCGTCTTCGTCGATGAGGGTGTACATGTCGGTGGACAGCAGCACCGCCACGTGCGGCGGCTCGCCCCCGCGCAGGGCGGTAAGGGCCTTGGTGAGGGTTTCGCGGTAGATGCCCGCGTACACCGGGGTGACCTGGATGTCCGGGTGTTCCTTCATGAACTGCTCGGTCATGCCTTCCACGATCTTGGTGATGGGGCCGCCGACGGATACCGGGAAGTAGAAGGTAAGATTCACCTTTTCCGCCAGTGCGCTGCCCGCGAGCAGGGTCAGCGACAGCAGGGCCGCCGCCGCCAGGGTGCACGCGTTCCTGAAACCGGTCATTGTGATGCCTCCTGCGATGTTGCGTTGGGATGTAGGGCGTAAGCCGCCGGAATCACCAATACGGGGCGAATGTGTCCGTCGTGTCGCGGGCCTGTGTCAGCGGCAGGTGCCGCGTCGCTCGCCGGTTTGTGCGTCAAAGATGTGGATGTGCTCGTCCGGGCAGTGCAGGTAGATCTCTGCCCCCACGGCGATGGTCGGCACGCCGTCCACCACAACGGAAAGTTCCTCGCCCCCCACGCGGCAGCCCAGCACCGAACTGGACCCCAGATATTCCACGCTTTCCACCACGGCGCGCCACCCGTCGGGCACGATGCGCACATGCTCCGGGCGGATGCCCAGCACGTAGTCCGCGCTGTCCACCACGCTCACCGTGCCGGACCGGCTGCCCGCCACGCACACGCTGCCGCGCGCATCGTCCAGCCGGACCAGGTTCATGGGCGGGGTGCCGATGAAGTTGCCCGCAAAGGTGGTGGCCGGGCGGGAATACAATTCGGACGGCGTGGCGTTCTGCACGATGCGTCCACCCTGCATCAGGATGATCCGGTCGGCCATGCTCATGGCCTCGGTCTGGTCGTGGGTGACGTAGACCATGGTCATGCCCAGGGTCTGCTGCAACGCGCGGATTTCGCGGCGCATTTCGTGGCGCAGCTTGGCGTCCAGGTTGGAGAGCGGCTCGTCCATCAGGCACACGGCGGCCTCGGCCACCAGGGCGCGCCCCAGGGCCACGCGCTGCTGTTGCCCGCCGGAAAGTTCGCCGGGCTTGCGGTGCAGCAGGCCACCCAGCCCCAGGATGTCCACGGCGCGGGTCAGGCGTTTTTCGCGCTCGGCCTCGGGCACCTTGCGCACGATGAGCCCGAACAGGATGTTCTCGCGCACCGTCAGGTGCGGGAACAGCGCGTAGGACTGGAAGACCATGGCCAGTTGGCGCTGGGCCGGGGGCAGGTTGGTCACGTCGCGCTCGCCGATCATGATGCGGCCAGAGGTCACGGATTCCAGCCCCGCGACAAGCCGCAGGGTGGTGGACTTGCCGCAGCCCGAAGGCCCCAGCAGCACCAGCATGGTGCCCTGTTCCACCTCGAAGGACACGTCGTCCACGGCGCGGACGTCGCCCCAGTGCCTGCTGACGTTCAGAAGTTGAATGGCGGACAATGCGACCCCCTGTCGCTTGGGGTTGGGTAGGGCATGGTGCGGACCGGCACGGCGGCTGCCGGAAATGTGCTGGCCGGTACATGCAGCCGCATGGCTGCCGGAAAAACGGCACTGTTATGGACAGGATATGGTGCACACATTTGCAGTTTTGCGTCAATATTCCGAAATTGTATGATTAATCAGTCATGCAGCTCGATTTGGTGACAAGGGACGGGCAGGGTGGGGGCTACCGGGCCCCGTCGCCGCTGCCCGGTAGCCGCTGTGCATTTCGGGCTGCCCAGGCCGCAGGAGGCGGTCTCTTCCGCCGTGCGGCGGAACGCACCGTCACCGCTACGGGCATGGCAGCACCACGGGGGCGCCATCCAGCAGCCGGATGCGCGCGAAGTCGGCCAGCAGTCCGGGTGCAAGGGCGCCCCGGTCGGCAAGCCCCAGCAGGGTCGCGGCGTTGGTGGCGGCAAGTTCGGCGCAACGGGGCAGTGGCACGCCGTGCGCGCGGTGCAGCAGGAACACGGCCTCGGCCATGCTGGCCGGTGCATAGTCGGAGGCCAGGATGTCCAGGCAGCCCGCGCGCAGCACGTCCAGTGCGGCAATGTTGCCCGAATGCGAACCGCCCAGCACGATGTTGGGCGCACCCATGACCGTGGCCATGCCGTGCCGTTTGGCTTCGCGCGCGGCCTCCAGCGTGGTGGGAAATTCGCAGATGGCGATGCCTTCCGCCGCAGCCTCGCGCACGTGATCGGCGGTGGTGTCGTCGTGCGAGGCCAGGGGGATGCCCCGTTCCCGGCAGGCGGCAATGATGGCCGCACGGTGCGGCGCGGCATGGCGTTGCTGGTTTTCACGCAGCCGCGCGAGCACCCCGGCGAATTCCCCGTCGTCCCAGCCCTCTCCCTGATACTGGCGGCGATAGGCCGACAGGTCGCGGTACTGGCGCTGGCCCGGTGTATGGTCCATGAGCGAGACCAGCCGCACCTCGGGCAGGTCGATGCAGGACCGCAAGAGGTCGAGGACCTTTGGGTCCGCCGTTTCGCAGCGCACGTGCAGCAGATGGCGCACGGCCAGCATGCCGGTGCGCGTGCCGTGCACCACCGAGGCGACAGCGTCGCCGAACAGCCTGCGGCGGGCCTCTTCGCGGGGGAAGGCTTCCGCGCATACGGAATCGAAGGCGGTGGTGATGCCTGCTGCCGACAGCAGGGCGTCCGTGCCCATGGCGGCGGGCAGCGGGGCGGGCCAGAGTACTCCGGGCCGGGGCAGGAACTGGCGCTCGATGGCGTCGGTGTGAATGTCCACGAAGCCGGGCAGCAGGTAGTCGCCGCCAAGGTCCACGGCGTGGGCGTGCGGGCAGGGCAGGGCTCCCATGTCCAGGATGCGCCTGTCGTGCCGTGGGCGCGGCACGAGCGGCGCCAGGGTGTCGGACCCTTCCGGCGGGTGCGCTGCGTCGTCCGGGCAGCGGCGTTCTTCAACGGCCAGCCAGCCGTGCACCACGGCATGGGGCGTCACCATGCGGCAATTGGTCAGTACGAGGTGCATCCATGCTCCAGAGGGGGGCTTTGGCGCGTAATCGCCGCGTCGTCCGTCACGTTGCCAAGCATACGTTACGCATTCGTAACGGAACGATGACCTTCGTCCGCTATCCGTAGCACATGAGGCATGCGGATATGGCGGACATGGCAGCTAGGGCAGCTAGGGCAGCCAGGGCGAGCGGAACGGCGCGCCTGGCCACGGCGGGCGTACCCGCTGCCCAGCGGGACGCGGGCAGCCACGCGCCCCGGAATCCCCAGCTTGTCCCGCCGTCCACTCCCCCAGTCGTTTCCCCCCCGGTTTCCCCCGCCTTTCCCCTTTCCGACGACGGTGCCCGGCAAACCCTGTGGAGCCGGGTGCACGACGTGCTGCGCCGCGAGATAGAGGCCAAATGCTGGGCACCCGGCTGCCGCCTGCCCACGGAAAAGGATCTTTGCGTGCGCTTCGCCGTCAACCGGCACACCGTGCGCCGCGCCCTGCGCGGCCTGGAGGAGGCCGGGCTGATCCGGCGTCGCCAGGGGCTCGGTACCTTTGTGCGAGAACGCGTGCTGGAATATCAGGTGGCGCGGCGTACCCGCTTCAGCGCCAACATGGACCTGAATCTGGCCCGCTCGCGCAGCCACTACCTGTATGGCGACGAGTTGCCCGCGGGAGAACTGGTGGCCCTGCGGCTGGGCGTGCCTGCGGGCAGCCGCGTGGTCTACCTGGAAACGTGGGGCGAGGCGGAGGGGAAGCCCCTGTACATCTCGTCGCAATACCTGCCGTATCCGCGTTTCGAGGGGGTGGCACGGGTCTTTGAACGAACCGGCTCGCTCACCGCGTCGTACCGTACCTTCGGGGTGAACGATTTCTTCCGCCGCGAATCGCGCATCACCACCCGCCTGCCGGAACCGGAGGAGGCCCGCGTGCTGGGCCTGGAGGACCGCCACCCCCTGCTGGTGGTGGAGTACGTCAACGTGGACGCCGATGGCCGGGCCATCGAATACGGCATTACCCGCTTCTGCGGCGACAGGCTGCAACTGCTGGTGCCCGGCGCGTAGCCGCCGCGCAGCGGCCTGTCCTTCCGTTTCGTCCCTGTTCACGTGTTCACGTGTTCACGTGCGGCGGGCTCCGTCACCGGCGTCACCCGACGTCACGCAATCTTCACCGCCGTTGCGGACAACCCGGCCCGGTTGTCCGTTGGAGCAGGCAGCGGCGGAACGTATTCCATGCCCATGCCGGAACTCCTCCGTGCCCCGCCCGCCATCCGGGGCGGTCCGGGGCGGTCCGGGGCGGAGCCGCCCCGTGCGGAGTCCCGGCGCATCGCGTCACGTGCCGCACGTACCGCACCCGCAGGCGGGGCGTGCGCCGGAGTCCATCGTAACGACAGCAGACCAGGAGTACGCCATGAAGCGCATTGTTTCCCCCGTCCCGTCTGTCCCGTCCCGCAGATTCGCCCGCCTAGTGCTGGGCGCGCTGGCCGCCCTGTGCGCGGCCATCCTGCCCGGCCTGCCGCGTGCCGCCAGCGCGGCCGAGGAAATCGTGGTCTACACCGCGCTGGAGGACGACCAGATTCCCCGCTACATCGCCTCGTTCAACGAACGTCATCCCGACATCAAGGTGAAGTTCGTGCGCGATTCCACGGGCATCGTCACCGCCAAGCTGCTGGCCGAAAAGGACAAGCCCGTGGCCGACGTGGTCTGGGGCCTGGCCGCCACCAGCCTTCTGCTGCTCGAACAGCAGGGCCTGCTGGAACCGTACGCCCCCAAGGGCCTGGAGCGCATCGGAGCGCCCTACCGCGATGCCGACGCCGTGCCTAACTGGGTGGGCATCGACGCCTGGATGACCGGCTTCTGCGTGAACACCGTGGAGGCGCAGGCCAAGAAGCTGCCCATGCCCACGTCGTTCGCCGACCTCGTGAAGCCTGCCTACAAGGGCATGCTGGTCATGCCCAACCCCGCCTCTTCGGGCACCGGCTTTCTCACCGTGTCGGCCATCCTGCAGATCATGGGCGAGGAAAAGGGCTGGCAGTACCTGGACAAGCTGCACGAGAACATGGCCGTGTACACCCACTCCGGCTCCAAGCCCTGCAAGATGGCGGGCTCGGGCGAATTCCCGGTGGGCATCTCGTTCGGCTACCGGGGCATCATCCAGAAGCAGAAGGGCGAACCGGTGGAAACCGTGTTCCCCGCCGAAGGTTCCGGCTGGGACGTGGAAGCCAACGGCCTGGTCAAGAAGGCCGCCATCAAGCCCGCCGCCCGCGTGTTCCTTGACTGGGCCATTTCCGAGACGGTGATGAAGGAATACGGCAAGTCCTTCGCCATCACCGCCGCGCCCACCGGCGAACCCGTTCCCGCCGGCTTCCCGGCCAACCCCAAGGCCCAGTTGGCCAAGAACGACCTGGGCTGGGCCGCCAAGAATCGCGACCGCATTCTTGCCGAGTGGACCCGGCGCTACGACGGCAAGTCCGAACCCAAGAAATAGGCGCGCTCAGGCGGCACGTGACCGCCAGGTGGCCGGGACCCCATGGCCCGGCCCGCCTGGCGGTCCGCACGGCGGCGGTGCCGCGTGGGCGCGGGCCTTCGGTCCGCATGCCCTGGTCCGCAGGAAATCCCGGCGTACCGGGAAAGGGAGAACGGCATGAACGAACTGCCCGCGAGCGGGAGCGGAAGGACGCACCACGGCGAGGGAACGCAGGTTCCCCCCGGCGTGGCGCGCAGTGGGGCACAGGCCGAAACGGCCGGGTTGTGCGTCGAGTCCATCGGCAAGTCCTACGGGCGTACGCGGGTGCTGCACGATGTCAGTTTCAGCGCGGCGCGCGGCGAATTCCTGAGCGTGCTCGGCCCCAGCGGCTGCGGCAAGACCACCGCCCTGCGGGTCATTGCCGGGCTCGAGCGGCAGGACGCGGGCCGGGTGCGCATCGGCTCTGCCGACGTGTCCGGGCTGCCCGTGTCGCGCCGGGGCGTGGGCATCGTGTTCCAGTCGTACGCCCTGTTCCCCAATCTGACGGCTGCGGCCAACGTGGGCTACGGGCTCCAGAACGGCTCCGGCATGCGGCAGCGCGAGGTGAACCGCCGGGTGGAGGAACTGCTGGACCTGGTGGGGTTGCGCGGCTCTGGCGGCAAGTACCCGGCCCAGCTTTCCGGCGGGCAGCAGCAGCGCGTGGCCCTGGCGCGGGCCATGGCTCCCTCGCCGCGCATACTGCTGCTGGACGAGCCGCTTTCCGCCCTGGATGCCCAGGTGCGCGTGCGTCTGCGGGGTGAAATCCGCGCGTTGCAGCAGCGGCTGCGGGTAACCACGGTGATGGTCACCCACGACCAGGAAGAGGCCCTGACCATGGGGGACCGCATTCTGGTCATGGACCGGGGGTGCCTGGTGCAGCAGGGGACTCCCGACGAGATATACCATGCGCCCGCCACCCCGTTCGTGGCCGGGTTCATCGGATCCATGAATTTCCTGCCGGGCGCCGTGCCGGTGGATGCCGATACCTGGCGGCTCGGCGGGGTGGCTCTGGCAGTCAGCGGCGGCGGTAGCCCCGCGTCGTCCGGTGCCGTCTCGGTTCTGGCCATTCGTCCGGAAAACGTGTTGCTGGGCGTGGAGCAGGCGGGTGACGAGGGAGCCGCCCCCAACAACCTGCGGGCCCGCGTGCGCTCGCTGGAGTTTCGCGGGGCGTTCTTTCGCGTTGGGCTGGCCTTGTTCACCAGCCCGGTGACCACGCTGGACATGGAGGCCGACGTGCCTGCCGAACGGGTCCGCAGCATGGGCCTTGCGCCGGAGGATACGGTGTCGGTGCGCCTGCCTGCGGAATGCCTGCGCGTGTACCCGGAGCAGGATGTCCATGCGCGCAACTGATCGCGCCGCCAGGGCACCCGCCACACCGCGTGTGTACGTGGCGGCGGGACGCACGAGGGCATTGTTCCGGGGTATGGATACGGAACGGATGCTGCGTGCCGCGCTGGTCTGCGGGGTCTGCCTGTGGCTGGTCTGCGCCGTGCTGCTGCCGGTGGCCAACCTGCTGGGCAAAAGCCTGCTGGATCAGGACGGGGCCTTCGTGGGGCTGGCCAACTTCCGGGCGTACTTCGGCACGCCGTCCCTGTCGCGTTCGCTGTGGAATTCCGTGCGCGTGGCGCTGGTGACCACCGTGGTCTCCGTGACGCTGGGTTTCGGCTATGCCTACGGCCTTGCGCGTACCCGCATGCCGGGCAAGGCCTTCTTCCGGGGGGTGGCCATGCTGCCCCTGTTCGCCCCAACGCTGCTGTACGGCATTTCGCTGATCTACCTGTTCGGGCGCAAAGGGTTGGTCACCACGGGGTTCCTGGGCTTCTTCAAGGCGCACTTCGGCGTGGACGTCGGCTTCGATATCGGCGTTTACGGAGAAGTGGGCATCATCCTGGCCGAAATCGTCTACACCTTTCCGCAGGTCTTCCTCATCCTGTCCACGGCCCTGCGCATGACCGACGCCCGCCTGTTCGAGGCGTCCGATGCGCTGGGGGCGTCGCACCTGCGCACCTTCTTCACCGTGACCCTGCCGGGGGTGAAGTACGGCCTCGTCAGCGCGTTCTTCGTGTGCTTCATCCTGTGCTTCACCGATTTCGGCGCGCCCAAGGTGGTGGGCGGCAACTTCCCCGTGCTGGCCACCGACATCTACAAGCAGGTCATCGGCCAGCAGAACTTCGTCATGGGGGCCACGGTGGCGGTGGTATTGCTGCTGCCCACCCTGGTGGCCTTCATGGCCGACAGGCTGGCCCAGCGGCGCCAGGTATCCATGATCCAGGCCCGCTCGGTGCCGTTCGACCCGCCGCCGAACCGGCGGGCCGAAAGGCTGGCCCTGGCCGGGTGCGGCCTGGTGGCGCTGCTGGTGCTGACGTTCTTCGCGGTGTCGCTGCTGGCGTCGCTGGTGTCGGTATGGCCGTACGACCTTTCCGTGTCGCTGCGCCATTACCGCTTCGAGTTCACCGGGGGGGGCGGCTACACGGCGCTGTGGAATTCGGTGCGCATGAGCCTGTGGGCGGCCCTTGCGGGTACGGCGGCATCATTCTTCAGTGCCTACCTTGTGGAAAAGAGCCGGGGATTGTCCGGCCCGCGGCAGGGGGCCTACTTCCTGTCCATGGTGCCGCTGGCGCTTCCGGGCATGGTCATCGGCCTCGCCTACATCTTCTTCTTCAACGCGCCGGGGTGGGAGGCGGGCGGGCTGCGCCTGCCCAATCCGTTCGGCTGGCTGTACGGCACCATGGCCATCCTGGTGCTGTCCAACGTGGTGCATTTCTACACGGTAAGCTTTCTTACGGCCACCACGGCCCTCAAGCAGCTGGACCGGGAGTTCGAGACGGTTTCCGAATCGCTGGGGGTGCCCTTCTGGCGCACCTTCCGCAAGGTCACGCTGCCGGTGTGCCTGCCTGCCGTGCTGGAGATCGCGCTGTATTTCTTCGTCAATTCCATGGCCACGGTATCCGCCGTGATCTTTCTCTACTCGTCGGACATTCCGCTGGCCTCGGTGGCCATGGCCAACATGGACGATGCGGGCGACACGGCCCCGGCGGCGGCCATGAGCATGCTGGTGGTGCTGGTCAACGTCGGGGCGCGGCTGGCGTTCGAACTGGCCCGGCGGCTGACCCGGGGCAGCCGGGCCTGGGTTCGGCGCTGAGATGGCGCTGTACCGGCGCTAAACCGGCGCCGATCCGGACCCCGCCCGGACCCTGCTCGGAACCTGATGGGGCCGGAACCTTCGGTCCTTCGCGCAACCTTCAACCGTTTGGAGTGCACATGGACGTCTTTATCCGCAGGAATCGCTACAGGGGCCCCGTGCGTGCCGTCGTGCTGGATTGGGCCGGTACCGCCGTGGACCATGGGTGCATCGGCCCCACCGCCGTGTTCGTTGACGTGTTCGCCAGATACGGCGTGGGCGTGAGCCTTGCCGAAGCCCGCGCGTTCATGGGCCTGATGAAAAAGGACCATATCCGGGGCATGCTGGGCCTGCCCGGCGTGGCCGCCGGGTGGCGCGCCGCGCACGGTCGCGAAGCCGGGGAAGGCGATGTGGACGCCCTGTATGCCGAGACCGAGCCCATGATGGTGGATGTCGTGGCCCGCCACGCCGAACCGGTGCCCGGCCTGCTGGACACCGTGGCCGCCCTGCGCGCCGACGGCATCAAGGTGGGATCGTCCACCGGCTACACCGGCCCCATGGTGGAGGTGCTGACCAGGGAGGCCGCGCGGCGCGGCTACCGCCCGGATGCGGTGTTCTGCTCCACCGACGTGCCCGGCGGCCGTCCCTGGCCGTGGATGTGCTACCGCAACGCCGAGGCGCTCGGCGTGCATCCCATGGAAGCCATGGTCAAGATCGGCGACACCATGTCCGACATCCAGGAAGGGCTGAACGCGGGCATGTGGACCATCGGCCTGACCCGCACCGGTAACGAACTGGGCATGACCGAGGCCGAGGTGGCCGCGCTGGCCCCGGCGGACCTGGCCGGACGGCTGGCCGTCATCGAGGCGCGCTTTCTTGCCGAAGGGGCGCACTACGTGGCGCCTTCCATTGCCGAGTGCCCGGCCATCATCGCCGACATCAACCGCCGCCTGGCCGAGGGCGAGCTGCCGGTACCCGCATGAGCATGCCGCGCCCGTTCTCGCCCGGAGCCAGCCTTGACGATGCGTCGCGGGGCGAAGGCGACGTCAACGTTTCGCACCGGCGCACGGCGTGGCAGGCACGCCATCTGGACCCGCAGACCATGCGCTGGCTGCGTTGCGACGAGGCGGCCTTCCTGCGCCAGTCGCTATCCACACCGTGCCTCAATGTGCTGGCCGGCGCCCGTGGCAGCCACATCACGGACCTGGCCGGGCGCGAGTTTCTCGACTTCCACGGCAACTCCGTGCATCAGGCCGGGTTCGCCCATCCGCGCATCGTACAGGCCATCAAGGACCAACTGGACGTGCTGTCGTTCTGCCCGCGCCGCTATACCTGCCGTCCGGCGGTGTTGCTGGCAGAGAAACTGGCCTCGCTAGCCCCGGAGCCGCTGGGCAAGGTGCTGCTGGCACCGGGGGGCACCACGGCCGTGGGCATGGCCCTGAAGCTTGCCCGCCTGGCCACGGGCCGCCACAAGACCGTTTCCATGTGGGATTCGTTCCACGGGGCGGGGCTGGACACCGTGTCGGTGGGGGGCGAGGCGCTGTTCCGCTCCGGCATCGGACCGTTGCTGCCCGGCACGGAGCACGTGCCTCCGGCGGACCCGGAGCACTGCGTGTTCGACGATACCGGCGACTGCGCCCGCTGCGGCCTGAAATGCGCCCGCTACCTGGCCTACGTGCTGGAAAAGGAGGGCGACGTGGCCGCCGTGGTGGCCGAACCCGTACGTGCCACGGCGGTGAATCCGCCGCCCGAGGGCTACTGGAAGGCCGTGCGCGAAGCCTGCGACCGGCACGGCGTGCTGCTGATCCTGGACGAGACCGCCGTGGGCATGGCCCGGACCGGACGGTTCTTTGCCTTCGAGCGCTACGGCATCGTGCCGGACATGGTCACCCTGGGCAAGGGGCTGGGCGGTGGCATCATTCCGCTGGCCGCGCTGATCGCCCGGCGGGACCTGGACGTTTGTTCGCACGTGGCGCTGGGCCACTACACCCACGAGAAGAACCCCGTGGGCTGCGCGGCTGGGCTTGCCACCATCGCCGTCATCGAAGAGGAACGGCTGACCGAGCGGGCCGAGACCATGGGGGCCTACGCCCTGGGTCGGCTTGAAGCCATCTGCGCCCGCTGGCCGTTCCTTTCGCGCCCGCGCGGGGTGGGGCTGGCCCTGGCCGTTTCGGCGGACTGTCCCGACCGGGCGGAGGCCATCCTGTATGGTTGCCTTTCGCGCGGGCTGTCGTTCAAGACCTCGCACGGCAACATCCTGACCCTTACCCCGCCCCTGAACATAGACAAGGCCGACCTGGACCGGGCGCTGGACATGCTGGACGCCGCCGCAGGCGAGGCCGCATAGGAGAACGGCATGGACTGCTCCGGCCTTCCCGGCAACCCGTACCTTTTGCTGACCCCCGGCCCCCTGTCCACCACGCCCACGGTGAAGGCCACCATGCTGCGCGACTGGTGCACCTGGGATGACGACTACAACGCCATCGTGCAGGACATCCGCCGCAGGCTCGTGCTGCTGGCGGGCGGCGGCACGGGTGAAGGGCCGGAACTCACGGCCACCCTGATGCAGGGCAGCGGCACCTTCAGCGTCGAGGCGGTGATCGGTTCCGCCCTGCCGCGCGGCGGACGGCTGCTGGCCGTGAACAACGGGGCCTACGGGGCGCGTATCGGGACCATTGCCCGGTGCCTCGGCATCGACTGCACCATGCTGGACCTGCCGGAAACCGTCCCCGCCGATCCGGCGCGGGTGGATGCCCTGCTGGCGGATGATCCGTCCATCACCCATGTGGCCGTTGTGCACTGCGAAACCACCACCGGCATGCTCAACCCGATACGCGAGGTGGGCGAGGCTGTGCGGCGCCACGGGCGGCGGTACATCGTGGACGCCATGTCCAGCTTCGGCGGGGTGCCCTTGCGCATGGCCGACCTGGGGGCGGACTACCTGATCTCCAGCGCCAACAAGTGCATCCAGGGTGTGCCGGGATTCGGCTTCGTGGTGGGCACGCGCACGGCCATGCTGGACTGCGCGGGCAACGCCCGTTCGCTCAGCCTCGACCTGTACGGCCAGTGGGCGGAAATGGAGGAACAGGGCGGCAAGTGGCGGTTCACGTCGCCCACGCACGTGGTGCGGGCCTTTGCCCGCGCACTGGACGAACTGGATGCCGAGGGCGGCGTGACGGCACGCCACGCCCGCTACCGCGAGAACCAGCGTATTCTGGCGGAGGGCATGACCGGTCTCGGTTTCCGCCTGCTGCTGGACCCGGCCGTGCAGTCGCCGGTGATCACCAGCTTCCTGTACCCGGAACACCCGGACTTTGCCTTCCGCCGCCTTTACGATGCACTGAAGGCGCGCGGCTTCGTCATTTATCCCGGCAAGGTATCCGGCGCGGAAACCTTTCGCATCGGAAACATCGGCGACGTGCACCCGGCAGACATGCACCGCCTTGTCGGCGAGCTGCGCGAGAGCATGTACTGGAAATGACCGGGATGGAGGATGCGGGCCGGTCGCCGGATGGGCTTTGCGAAGGGAGATGGCGGCCACTTTCGCCCGGCTGCCCCCGCCCATGGCGGGGGCAGCCGTACGGAAGGCGGGCCAAAGGCAAGGGGCGGGCGCGGGACTGCCCGCCGGGGGCGTGAAGACTGCGGCGCGCGGCCGGGACGGGCTATCCGGCGCTCCACGGCTGGGGCACCAGCGGCAGGTATCCGGCCTGCCGGGCGTGCAGTTCCAGCGGCAACATGGCCAGCGCCGAAAGGTCCGGATCGGGCAGGTTGATGAATTCCGTGGCATCCTGGCACAGGATGTACCGCTTGCAGGCATCACAGGTCTCGGCCCGTTCGAAGGGGCGCTCGCGCGAGGCCAGCAGGCCCAGCTTCTCCGGCTCCTCGTTGCCGCAACCGGGGCAGGACACCCGCTTGTAGCGCCATTCTGTGGCGCAGGTGGCGCAGTGTAGAAAACGCACGCCACCGTGCCCGGTAATGAATTCGTTGTCGTCCCGTTCACGTTGCAGGCGCGAAAAGTTGGGCGCTCCTCCGCATGTCGGGCACACCGGTCGCGCCCAGGGCATGGCGCGCAGGACGGGCACCAGGTCGCGGGCCTGGCGTTCGATGAACGGACGCACGGCCTCGCCCGCCACGAAGGCCAGCACTTCGGCGGATATACCGGAGGGCGGGGCCAAAGGGTGTCCGCCGTCAATGGCCGCCAGTGCCGCGATGTCGATGCCGCCCGTGTCGAGCACCCGGCGCAAGATCGCCAGTTCCGGCGCAAGGGCGGGGAACGCCCCTTCCATTACCGGCAACACCAGCTCAAGGGCGGCGGGCAGATGCTCCGTCACATCCTGAAAGCCGACACCCGACAGCAGGGGAATGCCCTTGATCGACGCCTCGGGCACTGGGGACGGCAACGGCCCTGTCCAGCCGGGGGCGGCATCGCGCAGCGTGGCGCGGGCTTCCAGCAGCGGGACGAAGGCGTCCAGCAGGGGGCGCAGGGGGGGCACCTCGCGCATCAGACGCGCGGCGTCTTGATGCAGGCGGGTGGAGGCGTCCTGCGTCGGGCCGATGGCGGACGTTGCGTCGGGGATGGTGTTCCCTTCGGGTACGGTCGGGGCGGCTGTCGGCACAACGGGCGTATCGGGCGTGGCGGCATGCATGCGTGGCTCCCTTGCGAAGGCGGTGCGAATGGCCCCGTGCGGCAGCCCGCAGTGGGCCGCCGCACGGGGGATGTCATGGTCAGCTGTTGGCGGTGTCGACCAGCCCCCGCAACGGGGCGGCCAGCCGGGCCACGAACTGCTTGCGGGTCATCTGGCGGGGGGCGGCATCGGCCACGGCGTGGGAGTGGTACTTCTTGGGGTCGTCAGCCACCAGGAAGATCACGGAGACGTCCTTCACGTTCAGCAGTTGCGCCGCCGGGAAGGTCTTCTTCACCGCGGCCAGCCGTTCATCGGCCAGTTGCAGCATGGCCGAGCGCTCGCCGAAGTTCATGGCCCCCATGGCGCAGCTTTTCACGCACATGGGCAGCATGTTGGCGCGCACCCGGTCGATGCACATGTCGCACTTGACGATGCGCCCGCTGGCCGGGTCCTTGCGGGGGATGTCGTACGGACAGGCCCCCCGGATGTCCTCGAAGTTTTCCTTGGCCGTCAGTTCGGTGTAGATGACCGCCCCGGTATCCGCGTCCTGGATGATGGCTTCGGGGTTGGAGGCCACCAGCATGCACGGCGCATCCACGCAGTGCCTGCACTGGTCGGGGAAGAAGTACCACTGCACGGCGCCGTTCACCATGTGCTCGCTGAAGCGCACCAGCTTGAAGTTGTACGGGTTCAGGTCCGGCGGGTTCTGGTGGGTGCCGGTCTGTTTGGTGGGCACCGGGGGCAGGTTCTTCCATTCCTTGCAGGCCACCTGGCAACCCCGGCAGGCCGTGCACCGCGTGGTATCGATCAGAAACGCCTTGGGCATTTCGGTTCTCCTTGGCTTTGCGCCGCCAACCACCGGTCGCGGCGGGGCGATGCCCCCGCCGCATCCCGGTCGGAACGGCTACAGTTCGGTGACCTTGGTGGCCTTGCGCAGGTTGACGAGGCTGGCCTTGAACTCGGGGATGGTGGTGTTGGGGTCGCCCACCGATGGCGTAAGGCGGTTCACCGAATCCCCGCACTTGGGCTTGGTCCAGCCGAAGCAGAACGGCATGCCCACGAGGTGCACGGTCTTGCCTTCCACCTTGAAGGGCCGGATGCGGATGGTGACCATGGCCACCGCCTGCACCACCCCGCGAATGCTTTCCACGTCCACCACGTCGCCGTTCTTGATGCCCTTTTCCTTGGCCAGTTCGTGGCTCATCTCGATGTACTGCTGCGGTTCCGCCTCCAGCAGGGGCGGGGCGTTGCGCGTTTCCGAGCCGGAGCACCAGTGCTCGGTCAGGCTGTAGGTGGTCAGCACGATGGGGTACTTGGGGTCGCCGTTGGCGGCCAGCCTGTCCATGTCGCTGGTGGCCACCTTCATGCAGGGGTTGCTCATCTGCTTGGAGAAGGGGTTGACCTTCAGCGGGGTTTCGGCGGGTTCGTAGTGTTCGGGGAAGGGTCCGTCCTCGCGTCCCGGCCCGTACAGCTGCGAGCGGCCCTCGGTGGTCATGATGAAGGGGTAGGTGCCCTTTTCCATGGCCATGGGCGGCGCGGCGCCGTCGGGCACGTCGCCCACCCACTTGCCGTCCTGCCATTCGATGACCACGCGGTCGGGGTTGTACGGCTTGCCCTGCGGGTCCACGGACGCGCGGTTGTACAGTACCCGTCGGTTCATGGGCCAGGCCCAGGCAAAGCCGGGGAACATGCCGATCTTGGCCTGCATGGGGGTCTGGGTCAGGTCGCGTCGTTTGGCCAGGTTGCCTTCGTCGGTATAGCCGCCGCAGTACACCCAGCACAGGCTGACGGTGGAACCGTCGTCGCGCAGGTTGGCGAAGCCGGGCACCTGCTGGCCTTTCTTGTATTCCTTGTCGCCGATCTTCACGTCGCGGGTGAACCAGCCGTTGCACTTGCGGGCCACGGCGTCGGCATCGAAGGTATCGGGGTAGTCCATCTTCAGCAGGGCCTCGGGCAGCGCCCCGCCTTCCTTGGCGTACAGGGCGCGCACCCGGCTCATGATGGCCGTGCACATTTCGCCCATGTTGCGGCTTTGCCCGTAGGGTTCCACGGCCTTGTAGTGCCACATGTGCCAGCGGCCGCTGTTGGAGATGGTGCCTTCCTTCTCGGCCCGGTAGGCCGAGGGCAGCAGGAACATCTCGGTCTTCACTTTTTTCGGGTCCACGCCGGGTCTGCGCCAGTTGTCCGTGGTCTCGTTGTGGAACACCTCGGCCATGACCAGCCAGTCCAGATTGTCCAGCGCTTTCCGTACCTTGTGGGTGTTGGGGAAGCTTTGGGCCGGGTTGTGCCCGAAGATGAACCCGCCCTTGATGGACCCCTTGTACATGCGGTCGAAGATGAACAGGTGCGAGCAGTCCATGCCGGGGTCCAGCTTGGGCAGCAACTGGTAGCCGAACTCGTTTTCCGGCGTGGCGTTGTCGCCATACCAGCCCTTCAGCAGGCTGACCACGTACTTGGGCCGGTTGCCCCACCAGTTGACGCTTTTGGGGTCCTTGCTGACCGGGGTGCTGGCCTTCAGGTATTCGGCAAGCGTGGGATAGTTGGCCGTGAACATGGAATGATAGCCGGGCAGGTACCCGTAGAGCAGGGCGTGGTCCGTGGTGCCCTGCACGTTGGGTTCGCCGCGCAGGGCGTTGATGCCGCCCCCGGCGATGCCGATGTTGCCCAGCAGCAGTTGCACCATGGCCGAAAGGCGGATGTTCTGCACGCCCACGGTGTGCTGCGTCCAGCCCAGCGCGTAGATGACGGTGCCCGCCTTGTCCGGGCGGCCCGTGGCGGTGAAGGCTTCATACACCCGCTTGATGTCCGCCTGCGAGACGCCCGTCACCGACGATACGCGCTCCATGGTATAGCGGTCGTAGTGTTTTTTCAGCAGGTTCAGCACGCAGCGGGGGTGGGCCAGGCTGGGGTCGCGCCTGGGCAGTCCCGTTTCGTCCTTCTCGAAGGCCCAGGCTGTCTTGTCGTACTTGCGGGCCTTGGGGTCGAAGCCGGAGAACAGGCCGTCGGTGAAGGCGTATTTTTCGCCCACGATGAACGCGGCGTTGGTGTACTCCATCATGTACTCTTCGAAGTACTTCTTGTTTTCGAGGATGTACTTCACCATGCCGCCCAGGAAGGCGATGTCCGTGCCCGAACGGATCGGCACATGGAAGTCGCTGCGGGCCGAGGTGCGCGAGAACTTGGGGTCCACGTGCATGACCACGGCGCCCTTTTCCTTGGCCTTGATCACCCACTTGAAGGTCATGGGGTGATGCTCGGCGCAGTTGCTGCCCATGATCAGCACGGCGTCGGCGTTCTGGATGTCGTTGTAGTGGTTGGTCATGGCGCCGCGCCCGAACGATTCGGCCAGCGCGGGAACCGTGGAGCTGTGGCAGACCCGGGCCTGATGGTCGAAGTGGACGATGCCGAGGGCACGGATCATCTGGTGCAGCACGGCGGCTTCCTCGTTGGAAACCTGGGACGAGCCGAGGTGAAAGACCGATTCCAGCCGGTTCACCACCTGCCCGGCATCATTGTTGAGCCGAAAATCCTTGTCGCGCTGGTCCTTCATCTTGCGGGTGATGCGGTCGAGCATCCAGTCCCAGTCCTTTTCTTCCCACTTGTCGCCGCCAGGGGCGCGGTACAGGGGTTTGGACAGGCGGTTCTCGTTCACATGCAGCGAACGCAGGGCCGCGCCCTTGGCGCACAGGCCGCCGCCGCTGACCGGGTAGTCCGGGTCGCCTTCAACGTTGACGATCTTGCCGTCCTTGACGTGGACCAGCGTGTTGCACCCGCAGGAACAGAAGGGACAGATGGAGATGTACTCCTTGGCCCCCTCGATCTTCAGCCCGGCGGCGTGGGCCGAGATAGGCCCAAGGTCGATCCCGAACCGCCCCAGTGCGAGCCCTGCGGCTCCGGCGCTGGTCAGTTTCAGGAATCCTCTGCGTGACAGTCCCATGGCAGCCTCCTTGTTGTGGATGCGCGCCCGATGCGATCAATGCGACCTGTGTGATCGATGCGCGCGATGCGCCCCCGTGGGACATGCCGCCCGGCAAGGTGTTGCGCCGGACAGGAGCGCCGCGCGGCGGCGCGTCAAGTGCGCTGTCCGTATCGTATGCGGCGTGCCGTTGCGTGCGCGTCGGGCAATCCCGTTTGGGGGTGGTGGGACCATTGGTATGCCGCACAATGTGTTGCCGTCAATATTTTTATATAAAATTTTCAGCTAGTTATATGTATTTTTTGCAATACATATCCGCAGGGATGGTCTTTTGGAATGGCACGTGTCAAAGGCTATTGATGCAAAAAATGACACGACCCGGAATGGTCCGGGTCGTGTGGCGCCGGTAGCGGCGTCATGTTGCAGGGTTCCCGTACCGGAAACCGGAAAACGGTTCAGGACGCAAGCTTGGGTGGTGGCAGGGTGCAGGCCAGGCAGGGCGCGAACCCTTCGCCAAGCCCGATGAAGGGTGACACAGGCCAGGGGAACAGACCGTCGGCTCGTTCCAGGGCGTAGCGTTCCACCTCTTCGAACCACTGGCGGAACGAGGCGCGCAGGGCCTCGCCGTGCGGGGTCAGGCGGCACCCGTCGCGCTTGTGCCCAGCGGCTTCAACCAGTGAAACGCCAAGCGCGCGTTCCGTCGCACGCAGCTTGCACCACGCGGCCCGGTACGACATGCCCATGGCCTGTGCCGCCTTGCGGAGCGAGCCGTGCCGTTCGATCATGTCCAGCAGGTGCACCCGGCCAAGGCCGAAGACCATGGATTCACTGTTTTCCAGCCACAGGTGCAGCCGGACCGTGGCATGTCGCGACATGGCGTAACCTCCTTCACCCGCGCGGGGGCGGGTCGTTGCGCCCGGGCTTGCCGTCCGGACGGCGGTGAGCAGGAAAACCGGGGCAGGGTGATACTGCAACCCTACGGTGGCGCGGGACAGGCTTCAAACGGTGGGCGGGGGGCAACGCAACGGTCTGGCAGAATGGAGCGGCAGGCTCGCGGCAAAAGGGCGGCACATGGCCCGGAGGCCGTAGCGCCTTGCGGTGCGGGCCTGATGCGGATGGGGGATGGGGGTGGGTGTGATGCACGCCCCTGCTCCGGAATCGGAATGGCCCATTTCATCACGAATAGTGACAAAGACGTGGCAACCGGCGCATAGACAAGGCCGATACGGCTACCGGAGCGATTTCACGCCATGGACGCCCTGCTGCGGGGCAGGAAGGAAGCAAGTGGACATACTTGCCTTCAATGACATGGTTTCTTCAGAAACCAGAGCGCGCCGCTACATTTTGGGATTCTGCTGGAAAAACCATCAGAGGTTCTGCCCCAAATGCCGCGAGCGCAAACTGTATCCCGTGGACGGGGGTGACAGGCGCCGCTGCGCCCGGTGCGGCTACACCTTTCACGACTTCAGCCGCAGGTTCCTGAACGGCTGCGCGTTCGACACGCGCCGTTGGCTGTGGTTCCTGAAGCTGTTCGAGCTGGGCGTGGCCCCGGCGGACATGGCCGCGCAGCTTGGCGTGACCTACGCCACGGTGCTGAAGGCGCAGGACATTGCCCGCAGGGCGGTGCTGGCGCAGGCGCTGGACGCCCCCGCGCTGTACCGTGCCGGGATATGGCCCGGCCCCGGCGTGCCCCGGCCACAGGGGAATACGCCGGATTCTCCGGTGTTCGGCATCATCGACCTGAACGGCATGGTGGTGTGCGACGTGCTGCCCGAGGTGACGCCCACTACCCTGCTGTCGTTCAAGTTCAACTTCGGCCTGCGCACGGCGGCGCTGGGGCGCGTGGTGTATACCGCGCCGTACCGGCAGTATCGCGCGCTGGTCTGTTGCGGGGAATCGCTGTGGCCCAGCCGCCTGGTGCGGCATGACGACAGGAAGCTTGCCGCCGACGCCTCCGGGTTCTGGGGTTTTGCCCGGCAGCGGCTGGCGCGGCTGCGCGGCGTGACCCCGGCCCAGTTTCCGCTGCACCTGAAGGAACTGGAACTGCGCTACAATCGTCGGGAACATGAGCTGTTCGAACCGTTGGTGCGGGCCGTGTGCGGTTTCGTGCCCGATGGCTGACGCCCGGCTGCGCATGTGCCCATCGGTGATGGGCCGTCGCTCCGTTTGCCCGCCACGGGCAGCCCGCGTTACGGTTTTTCGGTCATCGGCTGTCCGCCCACCCAGGTGCCCCGCACGGGGATGTCCGCGACGGAAGCCGCGTCCGCCGGGGCATTCCGTGCATCCAGCGGATCACGCCCCAGCACCACCAGGTCGGCCAGCATGCCGGGCAGCAGGCGACCCTTGTCCGCCTCTTCGAAGGCGGAGAATGCCGCCTCGGTGGTGAACATGCGCAGGGCCTCGGCCATGGTGGCCGACTGCTCGGGAAAGGGGTGGTTCGCGGCGGCGGCCATGCCGCGCAGCGGGGCGTAGTTGGTCACCGGGCTGTCGGAACCGCCGCACACCCGGATGCCCGCGTCCAGTATGGCCCGGTAGGGGTGCAGGCGGCGCACCCGGTGCGGCCCGAACAGCCGGGTGCAGTGGTCCAGCCTGTGCCCGGCGATGAACGATTCCACGAAGGCGGGCTGCATGGAGGCCACCACCCCGGCGGCGGCCATGCGGTCGATCTGGTCCCACGTGGGCAGTTCGAAATGCTCGATGCGGTGGCGGCAGTCCATGCGGGGCTCCAGCCGCTGGGCGCGCTCTATGGCCCGCAACACCTGGTCGATGGCCCGCTCCGATTCGCAGTGCACGGCCACCTGCAACCCGCGCGCATGGGCGGACAGCACGAAGTCGTCCATTTCCTGCTGGGTGTACAACAGGGTGCCGTCGTTGTCCGGCTCGTCGCTGTAGGGCTCGAACAGGGCGGCGGTGCGCGCGTCCAGTTCGCCGTCGGCGCAGATGCACCCGCCCACGCGCGGCAGGCCCAGTTGCTCCACCTCGGCAAGGTCCATGCTCTGGTTCCAGCACACCACGCGCAACGGCAGGCGTGCCGCGTTGTCCAGCAGCACGGGTGAACCGCCGGGGGTCAGTTCCCCGCCTTCCATGGAATGCACGGTGGTGATGCCCACCCGCAAGGCCGCCCTGGCGGCCACCAGGGCGGCGGCGTCCAGATGGGCGCGGTCCATGGTGCGCAGCATGGCCGGAAAAACCCAGGTGAGAATGCCGGGGTCGCGCACCACGCCGGTGAAGGGCGCGGTACCCCGTCCGCCCTCGGTGTCCGCGCCGGGCAGCCCGCGCGGCACGGCCAGTTGTTGCAACGCCAGCGAATTCATGACGCAACGGTGGCAGGTGGCGTGCATCAGCAGCACGGCCCGGCCCGGCGCGGCGGCGTCCAGTTCCTGCCGCGTGGGCATGCGCCGCTCGGCAAGCTCCAGCTCTTCCAGCCGAAAGCCGCGTATGAAGCCGCCAGCGGGCACGGAGCGCGTGGCGTCGGACACCATGTCCAGCACGTCGCCCAGGGTTTCCGCCCGGGAAAGGTCCATGCCCAGGTCCATGATGCCGGTAAGCAGCAGGTGCGAGTGGCAGTCGATGAAGCCGGGCAGCACCGTGGCCCCGCCCATGTCGGTGCGCACAAAACCCCGGTCGGCGAAGGGGGCCAGTTCCGCCGCGCGGCCCACGGCCACGATGCGGCCCGCCTCCACGGCCATGGCGTCGGGCAGGGCCTGGCCATGGTGGGCGGCGGGGGCCATGGGGTCGCGGAAGCGCGCGTTGACCAGCAGGCGCGGGCCGCCGTGCGCAACGCCGTTGTCCGGCGGGCGTGCATCGGCCATCGTCATTCCCCACCGCCGCAGCCGCAGCCGCAATGGGCGCCGCAGCCGTCGCCGTCCTCGTCGTCTTCGCCGGGCAGGCCGTCCAGTCCGTCAAAGGTCAGCAGGGGGTGGTACAGGTCTGGTCTGCGGTCGCGGAACAGCCCCCACCCGGCGCGCTGCACGCGGATGGCCTCGAAGTCGAAGGCCGCCGTCAGCACGCATTCCTCGCCACGGCCCGCCTGCTGCACGATCTCGCCCTGCGGCCCGGCGATGAACGACGAGCCGTAGAAGGTCATGGAAAAGCCCTTGCCGAACTCCTCGCCCACCCGGTTGGACGCCACCAGCGGCATCATGTTGGCGGCGGCGTGGCCCTGCATGGTGCGGGTCCAGTGGCCGGACGAATCGCACGCCGGGTCGGCGGGTTCGGAGCCGATGGCCGTGGGGTAGAGCAGCACGTCCGCTCCCAGCAGGGCCATGGACCGCGCGCATTCCGGAAACCACTGGTCCCAGCACACCCCCACGCCCACGGTGCCGTAGCGGGTGCGCCACACGCGAAAACCGGTGTCGCCGGGGCTGAAGTAGAACTTCTCCTCGTAGCCGGGCCCTTGCGGGATGTGCGATTTGCGGTACAGCCCCATCACCCTGCCGTCGGCGTCGATCATGGCCAGCGAGTTGTAGTAGGCCTGGTTGGAACGCTCGAAGAAGCTGACGGGGATGACCACGCCCAGTTCGGCGGCCAGGGCCGACATGCGGCGTACGGCCGGGCTTTCGTCCAGGGTGCGGGCCAGGGCGAAGTGCTCTGGCAGTTCGTCCTTGCAGAAATACGGGCCGGAGAACAGCTCTTGCGGCAGCACAATGTGCGCGCCCATGGCGGCGGCCTCGCGCACCAGTTCGCAGACGCGGTCGATGTTGCGGGATTCGTTGTCGGTGCAGGCCATCTGGGTGGCGGCGACGATGATTTCGGCCATGCGGTCCTCCGGCGGTGTCTGGCGCAAGCTGTGGTGCTGGCTGTGGTGCTGGCTGTGGTGCTGGCCGCAGTGCGGCCATGATATAGCACGGTGTGACCGTGGTGTGCCACGATGTGGTGGTCGTATCACGGCGGCGGGGCCGAATCCGTTCGCTACGGAACGGAGAGTGGATTCGCCGGGCGCGACGGCCCGAACCTAGACCCGTGCCCCATCGGCTTCAAATGAAAATTTTGGAGGGTAGACCGGAAACAGGCTGAAAAAGGGGGGAAAGGATGCTGCATCTTGCCGGAATGAAAGCGGGTGTTGCCATTTACAATTTTCGTAAACCGGATCGCTGATTTGGGGTGGGCGGGCTGCGCGGCGTTGCCCGGCTGGCGGCGGGTGCGCTAGAAGCGGGATGCAGGGGGCGTGCGTGCCGGTCTCCTTCCGGGGCCGTCCGCATGATGAAACGCGCCGGAGCCCGCCGCGCGCAGCATTGCCGTGGCAGGTTTTCCCCTCGCCGGATTCGCAACCCTCACGCCAGCATTCCTCACGCCAGCATTCCCTGGGCCAGCCTTTCCCGGAGCAACCTTCCCCGGAGCAATCATGACCAGACCATCCCGTCCCCATGCCAGGGGGGCCGCCAACCAGAAATCCGGCCTTGCCGGAACCCCGGACCACCCGGACCACCCGGACGCCCCGGACTCCTCGGACGCTGTGGATTCCTCGGACCTGACCAGAGCCGACCGCGTTGTGCCCAGCGGCGACCTGTCCGCCTGCCGGGAAGAAGTGCGCCGCCTGCGCGCGGCCTTCGATTCGGCCAGTGACGGCATCTGGATCACGGCGGGCGACGGCACCGTGCTGGACGTGAACAAGACCTCGCTGGTGCTCAACCGCATCCGCGCGGAAGAAGTGCTGGGGCTGGACGTGCGGGCCATCGTGGGGTTGGGCATCGTGGATCGTTCGGCCACCATGGAAGTGCTCCAGCACCGGCGGCAGGTTGGCTTCGTGCAGCAGGCGGGCCGCACCGGGCGCCATCTGTTCGTTACCGGCGTGCCCGTGTTCGGCGATACCGGCGAAATCGAAATGGTGGTGGTGCACGAACGCGACGTGACCGACCTGCGCAACATGCGCGACACCATGGAGGAAACCCGCCGCGCCTTCCGCAAGGCAGAAGAGGAACTGACCGAACTCAAGCTGCTGGAACTGGCCGACCGGGACATCGTGGCGGAAAGCAAGCAGATGCGCCAACTGCTGGCCACCTGCCTGAAGCTGGCCCGGCTGGACGCGCCCGAGGTGCTGGTCCTTGGCGAATCGGGCACGGGAAAGGGGCTGCTGGCCAAGTTTCTGCATCGCCACGGCCCCCGCGCCGCAGGGCCGTTCATCCAGGTGAATTGCGCCGCATTGCCGCCCTCGCTGTTCGAGGCGGAGCTGTTCGGTTACGAGCGTGGCGCCTTCAGCGGTGCGCAAGAGGGGCGGGCCGGGCTGCTGGAACTGGCGCGCGGCGGCACCTTCTTTCTGGATGAAGTGGGCGACATGCCCCAGGAAGTGCAGGCCAAATTGCTGAAATGCCTGGATGAGCGCGAATACTATCCCCTGGGCGGGCGCGAGCCGCGCGCCGTGGACTGCGCCATCGTCACCGCCACCAACCGCGACCTGGAACGGGACGCCGCCGGGCGGCGCTTTCGGCAGGACCTGTACTACCGCCTGTCCACCTACGTTGTGCGCATCCCCCCGTTGCGCGAACGACCGGAAGACATGTTGGCCCTGGCCCAGCGCGAACTGGACCGCCTGAACGGCGAATTCCGCGCCACCAAGCGGCTGACCCCCGTTTCCATGAGCCTGCTGCAATCGCACCCCTTTCCGGGCAACGTGCGCGAACTGTCCAACCTGCTCAAGAAGGCGGTGATCATCGCGGAAGGGGACCAGTTGGATGCCGCGCTGGCAGAATCGTTGGGCACGCGCCCCGCGTTCATTGGTGGCGAAACCGGGCTGGAAGAGGAGCTGGCGGCGGTGGAGCGGGAAATCCTGCTGCGGGCTGCGGCACGCTGCCGTACCACGCGGCAGATGGCCGAATATCTGGGGGTCAGCCAGCCCACCGTGGTGCGCAAGATGGCCCGCCATGGCGTGCACCTGCCGGAACACGGCAAAGGCAGGCCGGGCGTGCGCGTGTCGCACCAATGACGATTTTGTATAAAATACGAAAAGTATAACATTCTATTATTATTAGGTATTTATTATACGCCGTATGCGGAGAGAAGCAATTCGGTCAGGTATGGTGCGCTGTGATCCAACGTGAAATGTATTGGAAACATTTTTGTCATTTTCAGAAAAGTGACAGTTTATCACTGAAATAAAACGATATTTGTGTTCATTGTTGCTGTGGTCACCACTCCTTTTCGCGTGAGTATGAGGCAAAGCATCGTGTCATGACCCTTTGATTACGTTTTTGTATTTTTGCTTTTTTGATTCAAAATCAAATCAAATGAATACATTATAATATCATGTTGTTACGCTATGTCGTAATTCAATATTGAATCAAGTGTGTTTTTCGATTATTGCGCCTGTGCTGTAACTTCTCAAAATACTGCATGATTCTTCAGTTGGTCCGCCGCTTGCTCTCTCAAGGCCATTCCCCCTGCACTGGCTGGGGGCAACCTTGCGAAACAGGCGGCAACCATCCATGTCCTCTTCCTCCTCTCTTCTGGAACGCCGTCGCACCGCTGTCCCGCGTGGGGTCGGGAACCTCTGCGACTGTTTCGCCGCATCCGCGTCGGGTGCGGTCATCCGCGACGTTGACGGTCGCGAATACATCGATTTTGTCGGCGGCATCGGCGTCAACAACGTGGGGCACTGCCATCCGGACGTGGTGGCCGCCGTGCGCGACCAGGCCGGAAAGCTGCTGCATTCCTGCTTCCACATCGCCATGTACGAGCCGTACGTGGCCCTTGCCGAGCGGCTGGCCGCGCTGACCCCCGGCGACTTCCCCAAGAAGACCCTGTTCCTGAACAGCGGCGCCGAGGCCGTGGAAAACGCCGTCAAGATCGCCCGGCGCGCCACCGGGCGGCAGGGCGTCATCGCCTTTGAAACGGGGTTCCATGGCCGCACCCTGCTGGCCATGAGCCTGACCAGCAAGGTCAACAACTACAAGCGCGGCTTCGGTCCCTTCGCCCCGGAAGTGTACCGCATGCCTTACGCCTACTGCTATCGCTGCCCCATGGGCCGCACCCATCCCGACTGCGGTCTGGCCTGCGCCGACCACCTGGAAAGCTTTTTCATCGACCACGTTTCCCCCGACCAGGTGGCCTGCCTGATCGTGGAACCGCTGACCGGCGAGGGCGGCTTCATCGTGCCGCCGCCCGGCTATTTCAAGCGGCTCATGGAAATCTGCCACAAGCACGGCATCGTGTTCATTGCCGACGAAATCCAGACCGGCGTGGGCCGCACCGGCACCATGTTCGCCATGGAGCAGCACGGCGTGGCTGCGGACATTACCCTGGTGGCCAAAAGTCTTGGCGGCGGCATGCCCCTTTCCGCCGTGGTGGGTCGCGCCGAACTGATGGACGCCCCCGATCCCGGCGGCCTTGGCGGTACCTACGGCGGCAACCCGGTGTCCTGCGCTGCCGGGCTGGCCGTGCTGGACGTGTTCGAAAAGGAGCGGCTGCTGGAAACGGGCCGCGCCCTGGGCGAATCGTTGCGGGCCACCTTTGCCACGTGGGCGGACGAGATGGACTGCATCGGCGACATTCGCGGCATGGGGCCCATGCTGGCGCTGGAACTGGTCCGCGACCGCGCCACGCGCGAGCCCGCCGGGGCCGAGGCCAAGGCCATCGTGGCGCGCTGCACGGAAAAGGGGTTGCTCCTCCTGTCCTGCGGGCACCACGGCAACGTGCTGCGCATGCTGATGCCCCTGGTCATCGGGCAGGACGAACTGACGCGCGGCCTGGCCATTCTGCACGATACCATGTCCGAGGTTTTCGGCGGCAAGGGGTAGGGCGGGGGGGGCCATACCAGTCGGCAGACCCTGTCCGCTTGGCCCGCAGCCTCGGTTCGGTCGGATACGAGAAGAAGGCGGCTTGGAAACGGTCCCCGCAGCCCACGCAGCAAGCCCCGCACGCAAGGAGCACGCATGAGTCTTGAGGCATACGCCATCTACAAGAATTACGGCGAGGTGGAGGCCCTGCACAACGTGGACCTGGTCACCGAGCGCGGCGAATTCTTTACCCTGCTGGGGCCTTCCGGCTGCGGCAAGACCACCCTGCTGCGGATAATCGCCGGGCTGGAACTGCCCGACTCCGGCACGGTGATGCTGACCGGCGACAACGTGACCACGCTGCCCGCCAACGAGCGCAACGTGAACACGGTGTTCCAGAGCTACGCGCTGTTCCCGCACCTGACCCTGTTCGAGAACGTGGCCTTCGGCCTGCGCTCGCGCCGCATGACCGGCGCGGTGGTGACCGACAAGGTCATGGCCGCCCTTGCCATGGTGCACATGGAAGACAAGAAGGACCGCCTGCCCAGCCAGCTTTCCGGCGGCCAGAAGCAGCGCGTGGCCCTGGCCCGCGCCCTGGTCAACGAGCCGGAGGTGCTGTTGCTGGACGAACCCATGTCCGCACTGGACGCCAAGCTGCGCCACGCCGTGCAGGCGGAACTGCGCCAGTTGCAGCAGAAGCTGGGCAAGACCTTCATCCTCGTCACCCACGACCAGGAAGAGGCGCTGACCGTGTCCGACCGCATCGCCGTCATGCGCCAGGGCAGGGTGGTGCAGTGCGCCCCCGCGCGCGAACTGTACGAGCGCCCGGTGAATCGCTACGTGGCCGACTTTCTGGGCAAGGCCAACATCATCGCCGGGCGGCGCGCCGAGGGCGGCGTGGAGACGGAACTGGGCCTGCTGCGGCTGGATACCCCACCCGCGTGGGAACAGGGCGAACTGGCCATCCGGCCGGAAAACATCGTGTTCCACCCCGAGCGCCCCGCCGTGAACGGCCTGCGCGCACGCGTGACCGAGGCGTTTTACCGGGGCGACAGGATGGAGGTGTGGCTCGAACCCGGCAACCTGCGCATGAGCGCCGCACCGCGCAGGGGCATCGCCAAGGGGGACGAGATCTGGATCGAACTCTTGCCCGGCGCGCTGGTACCCCTGCATGAGTAGCCAACACCATCTCGTCTGGAACGGCGAACTCACCACCCGCCTGCGGCTGATCCGGCGCGGCATGTACCTGGCGGCACCGGGCATGCTGTGGATACTGCTCTTTCTCGCGCTGCCCAGCCTGCTGCTGATCGTGATCAGCATGACCACGCGTGGCGACTACGGGCAGATCGAATGGGTGTTTTCGCTCGACAACTTCACCCGGCTTCTGGGCTTCAGCAGCTACGGCTGGTCGGCCGACTACCTGTGGATTCTCTTCCGCAGCGTGTGGGTGGCGTTCTGGACCACGCTGGTCTGCGTGCTGCTGGCCTACCCGTTGTGTTTCCACATCGCCAACCGCGCGCCGGAAAAACGCTATTTCTGGCTGACGCTCATCATCATCCCGTTCTGGACCAACCTGGTCATCCGGGCCTACGCGTGGCTGCTGGTGCTGGCCCCGCAACTGCCCTTCGCCAAATTCGCCGCCGTGCTCGGCATCATTCCGGACGGGTCGCCCCTCTATCCCAGCGCGCTCGCCGTGTACCTCGGCATGGTGGCCACCTTCCTGCCTTTCGTGGCCATGCCGCTGTACGCCAACGTCGAAAAGCTGGACTGGGCGCTGGTGGAGGCCGCCAAGGACCTGTACGCCGGGCGCGCGCGCATCTTCTGGCACGCCATCTGGCCGCAGACGGTGCCCGGCCTTTCCGTGGGCATCACCCTTACCTTCATACCCGCCATGGGCATGTTCGTGGTGCCCGACCTGCTGGGCGGGGCCAAGTACATGCTGGTGGGCAACCTTATCCAGCAGCAGTTCGGCACCAGCCGCGACTGGCCCTTCGGCGCGGCGGTTAGCCTTGCGCTGATGGTGCTGACCCTGGTGGGCCTGCACGTGCAGCGCAAGCACAGCGGGGAAGGGGGCGTGCCATGAGGCGCTTTCACTGGATCGTCCCCTTTACCGCCGTGGGCTCGCTGGTGTTCCTGTACGTGCCGCTGCTGGCCGTGGCCGTGTTCTCGGTGAACGCCTCGCGCTTCGGGCTGACCTGGCAGGGCTTTACCCTGAAGTGGTACCAGCGCCTGTTCGCCAACGAGCAGATCCTGGAGGCCGCGTGGAACACCCTGTTCCTGGCCGGGGTGTCCACCGTCATCGCCACGGTGCTGGGCACGGTGCTGGCCATCGGGCTGAAGCGCTACCCCTGGTCGCGCCGGGTGTACACCCTGCTGGACATCAACCTGCACCTGCCGGTGGTGACGCCGGAAATCGTCTTCGCCGCCGCGCTGGCCGTGGCCTTCGGCCTGTTGCGCATGGTCTTTTCGGTGTTCGAACCGGGCATGCTGAACATGATCATCGGCCACGTGACCTTCCAGGTGTCCTTCGTGGCGCTGGTGGTGGGTGCCCGGCTGGCCTCCATATCCACCGACATCGAGGAAGCCGCGCGCGACCTGTACGCCGACAACGCCTACATCATGCGCCACGTCATGCTGCCATTGCTGAAGCCCGGCATCGTGGGCGGGGCCATGCTGGCCTTCACCCTTTCGCTGGACGACTTCGTTATCAGCTTCTTCACCGCCGGTCCCACCTCGGTCACCCTGCCGCTGTATATCTACGCCACCGTGCGGCGCGGCGTGACCCCGGACATCCACGCGCTGTCAACGCTGGCGCTCTGCGTCACCGTCATCCTGGTCATGATCTCGGAACGGGTAACCCGCAAAACCAACAAGGAGTGATCCATGCGCAAGATTCTCTTCATGGCGCTGGCGATGGTCCTGCTCGCCGCAAACATGGCTATGGCCGCGGACAAGGAACTCCGCCTGTTTATCTGGTCCGAGTACATGCCGGAGGACTTCGTCCCCAACTTCGAAAAGGAAACCGGCATCAAGGTGCGCGTGGACTACTACGAGTCCATGGAAGAGATGATCGCCAAGCTTCAGGCGGGCGGCGTTTCGCAGTACGACATCGTGGTGCCCTCCGACTACCTGCTGCCCACCATGGTCAACCTGGGCCTGCTGGCAAAGATCGACCACGCCAAGGTGCCCAACCTCAAGAACCTGGACGAGCTGTTCGTGAACCCCAAGTACGACGCGGGCAACACCCACAGCGTGGCCTACCAGTGGGGCACCCTGGGCATGATGTACAAGAAGGGCAAGGTGCCCGGCGACCCGCCCTCGTGGGCCGTGATGTTCGACGAGAAGAAACAGGCCGGGCCCTTCGTGCTCATCGATTCGGTGCGTGAAATGCTGGGCAGCGCGCTTGTCTACATGGGCAAGGACGTGAACACCACCGATCCGGCGGACCTGAAGGCCCTGGCCGACATGATGCTGAAGGTGAAGAAGAGCAAATACTTCCAGGGCTTCGAAGTGGGCACCGGTGCCCGCAGCAAGGTGGTGGCCGGTACCGCCGTGGCCGCCATCGTCTACAACGGCGACGGCCTGCGCGCGGTGGCCGAAGACCCCACCTCCGGTTTCGCCAACCCCGCAGAAGGCGCGGTGATGTGGGTGGACAACCTGTGCATTCCCGCCAAGGCCCCCCACCCCGAAGCGGCCCACAAGTTCATCAACTACGTGCTCGACGCCAAGAACGGCGCGCACCTGTCCAACTGGACGCAGTACCCCACGCCCAACAAGGCCGCCAAGGAATTCATCACCCCCGAAGACTTGGCGAACCCGGCCATCTACCCGACCAAGGACTACATCGGCAAGCTGCAGCTGCTGCGCGACCTGGGCAAGGAAAACCGGCTGTATGACGAGTTGTGGACCATGATCAAGACCCGGTAGGCAGCACGCTCCGTCCTTTCGTTCTCCGGCGTCGTCAGATTTCGTCTTTCACTCCGGTCACGCACGCCAGAAGTGCGCTCGCTTCGTGAACGTCTCATCTCCCTCGCCGGAGAACGAAAATCCTGTCGCGTGCCGCACGGCAAGCGCGGGCAAGAGCAACACGCGGCCCCATCGCCACGCTGGCGATGGCGCGCGACAGACCGCATCAGCACAGACTTCGATTTTCCGGGGGCGCGTTCCTCCGGCTCCGCGGCGGACCCCGAAAGGGGGGTGCAGGGGGCACAGGCCCCCTGCCCGCCGGAGGCGTGAGACCACAGGCAACCCCGCCCCCATCACCGCAACACAGGAAGGCCGTATGAGCCGCGACATCGCTCTCGCAAAGCAGGAAGCAACCCGCATTCTGGACATCGTCCGCCGCCCGGCGGACGCCATCACCCGTGAGGAGCGCGAACGCATCACCCGCGACACTGCGGAAAATTTCGCCAACCACATCAACAAGGGCTTCTTGCAGTACCGCAAGTCCGTCACCGAATCGGGCGGCTTCGCGGTTACCGAATGGGTTGGCAGCGGGTCGATCATGCGCGACGCGCTGGACCGCGAATACATCGACATGCTGGGCGGCTTTGGCCTGTACAGCCACGGCATGCGCCATCCGCGCATCGTCGAGGCGGTAAAGGCCCAGCTCGACCGGTCGCCCCAGTACAGCCAGGAAATGCTGGACCCCCTGCGGGCGCAACTGGCCAAGGTGCTTGCCGCGCTGACCCCCGGCGACATCCAGTACGGGTTCTTTGCCAACAGCGGCACGGAAGCCATCGAGGGCGCGCTGAAGCTGGCCAAGTTCTACACCGGCAAGTCGGGCTTCGTGTCCATGCTCAAGGGCTTTCACGGCAAGACGTTGGGGGCGCTTTCGGTAATGGGCAAGTCGGTGTTCCGCGAACCCCTGCTGCCCCTGCTGGGCGGCGTGCAGTTTGCCCCGTTCGGCGATGCCGACGCGGTGGAACGCATTCTTGCCTCGGCCCAGGCCGTGGGCGCGGGCATTGCCGCCGTCATCGCCGAACCCATCCAGGGCGAGGCGGGGGCCGTGGTGCCCCCCGACGACTTCTGGCCCCGCCTGCGTGAAATCTGCACCAAGTACGGCGTGCTGCTGATCGCCGATGAAGTGCAGACCGGCTTCGGGCGCACCGGCACCGTGTTCGGCGTGGACCACTGGGACGTTGCGCCGGACATCATGTGCTTCGGCAAGGCCCTGGGCGGCGGCGTGGTGCCCATGTCCGCGTTCATGTCCACGCCGGAAATCTGGAAGGTCATGGAACCCAACCCGTTCATGCACACCACCACCACAGGCGGCAACCCGCTGGCCTGCGCGTCGGCCCTTGCGGGCATAGAGGTGATGCTGGACGAGGACCTGCCCGGACAGGCCAAGGCCAAGGGCGAGTACATGCTGGAGCGCCTGCACGACCTTCAGGAACGCTACCCCGGCATCTTCCGCGAGATTCGCGGCAAGGGCCTGCTCATCGGCATGGACTTCCTGGATGGCGAGACGGGCTACAAGGTGGCCGCCGGGCTGTTTGCCCGCAACGTGCTGACGGCGGGTACCCTGACCAACTCGGAATGCATCCGCATCGAACCCGCGCTGAACACACCCATGGAACTGCTCGACGAAGTGCTCAACCGGCTGGAGGATGTTCTCCGCCACATCCGTGCCTAACTGATGGCAACTCGGCCTTTTGCCCGCTGGCATCGTCAAACGTCATCAGCCGTTCCGGTCAAATACCATAAGAGTATGTTCCCTCCACGGCAGACTCGTTTTCCTTGCCAGCGAACAAAAATCCGAATTGCGGCTGAGACGTTAGTGCTGCACGCCGCCAAAGGAGGCCAGCAATGAACATGAAGCTCTGGATCGACGGCGCGTGGACCGAAGGCGCCGCAGGGCGCACCCTGCCCGTGGAAAACCCCGCCACCCGCGAAACCGTGGGTACCGTCATTGCCGCCACAGCGGCGGACGTGGACAAGGCCGTGGCCGCCGCCAAGGCTGCCTTCTACGACGGACGCTGGTCGCGCCTGTCGCCCGGCGCGCGCTCCAAGGCGCTGTGGAAGCTGGCGGACCTGCTGGAGGCCAACATGGAGGTCTTCGCCCGCGTGGAGTCGGAAGACACCGGCAAGCCGTACGAGTTCCTCAGCCTGGGGGGCGACCTGCCGTTCTGCGTGGACAACCTGCGGTTCTTTTCCGCCGCAGTGCGCGACACGCACGGCCACCATGCCGGTGAATACATGCCCGGCTACACCTCCATCTACCGGCGCGAGCCGGTGGGGGTGGTGGGCCAGATCGCCCCGTGGAACTACCCGCTGCTGATGGCGGTGTGGAAGCTTGGGCCGGCCCTTGCCGCCGGGTGCACGGCGGTGCTGAAGCCCGCCACCATCACCCCCCGCACCGCGCTGATGCTGGCGGAACTGACCGCGCAGGCTGGCATTCCCGACGGGGTGGTCAACGTGATCACCGGCAACGTGGGCGAGATGCTGGTCAAGCACCCCGACATCCGCATGGTCAGCCTGACCGGGGCCACGGAAACGGGCCGCTCGGTCATGCGCACGGCTGCGGACACCCTGAAGCGCGTGCACCTGGAGCTGGGCGGCAAGGCCCCGCTGGTGGTGTTCAACGATGCCGACGTGGAACTGGTGGCCGCCAAGGCCTCGCTGGCCGCGTTCTGCAACACCGGGCAGGACTGCACGGCGGCCACCCGCGTCTACGTGCAGCGCGACAAACTGGCGCAGGTTACCGACGCGCTGGTGGCGGCCATGCAGGGCGTGGTGGTGGGCGACCCCTTCGACGGGGCCACCCAGATGGGGCCGCTGGTGTCCGCCGGGCATCTGGCGTCCGTCGGCGGCTTCGTGGACCGCGCCCGCGCCGCAGGGGCCAGGGTGCTGTGCGGCGGCAAGCTCGCCACGGGGGTTGGAGCCGGGTACTACTACGAGCCCACGGTCATCATGGACGCGGACCAGAAGTCGGAGATCGTGCAGGAGGAAGTGTTCGGCCCGGTGCTGACCGTGCTGCCCTTCGATACCGAGGACGACGCCGTGCGCCTGGCCAACGACGTGGTCTACGGCCTTGCCTCGTCGGTGTTCACCAGCGACGTGGGCCGCGCCATGCGCGTTTCCGCCGCGCTGGAATTCGGCACCGTGTGGATCAACGACCACCTGCCGCTTACCTCGGAAACGCCCCACGGCGGCTTCAAGCAGTCCGGCTTCGGCAAGGACCTGTCCAGCGAGGCGGTGGGCGACTACCAGATCACCAAGCACGTCATGATCAACCAGGGGTAGCCCATGTTCATGACACAGGAGGATACCGACGTGAGGCGCACCGCACTCACGCCGCCAAGATTCGCGCCGGTGCGGTTGCCGGTGCGCGCCCCCGCCTGCGACGGGCTGCACATGCCCGCCGAATGGGAGCCGCACGCGGGCTGCTGGATGGCCTGGCCGTGCCCCGGCCCGCTGTGGCTGGACGCCCTGGAACCGGCGCGGGCATCGTATGCCGCCGTGGCGCGGGCCATTGCCCGGTTCGAGCCGGTGACCATGCTGGCCCGTCCGGAAGACGCCCAGGTCGCCGCCGCCCTGTGCGGCGCCACCGTGACCGTGCTGCCCGCGCCCATCGAGGATGCCTGGATGCGCGATTTCGGCCCCACCTTCCTGGTGGACGGCGCGGGCGGCGTGGCGGGTGTGCACTGGCTGTTCAACGCCTGGGGACACACCTACGACGAACCCACCCACGACGACGGCGTGGCCCAGCTCATCCTGTCGCGCCTCGGCATGCGGCGCTACGCGGCCCCGTTCATCCTCGAGGGCGGGTCCATCCACGTGGACGGGCAGGGCACCCTGATCACCACCGAACAGTGCCTGCTGGACCCGCGCCGCAACGCGGGCATGACCAAGGCCGATTTCGAGGAACTGTTCACCGCGTACCTCGGCGTGCGCAAGGTGGTCTGGCTGGGCGAGGGGCTGGAGGGCGACGATACGCACGGACACGTGGACATCGTGGCCAGCTTTGCCCGGCCCGGGGTGGTGCTGCTGCACCGCTGCGACGACCCGGAAGACCACAACCACGCGGTCTACCAGGACAACCTGCGACGGCTGGAACTGACCACCGACGCCTGCGGCAGGCCGTTCGAGATCATCACCATCGACCAGCCCGCCCGCGTGGACCACGGCGACAGGCGGATGGACCTTTCGTACATCAACTTCTACGTGGCCAACGGGGGCATCGTCATGTCCGCCTTCGGCGAGCCGGGCGACAAGCCGGACCCGCTGAATTCGCTGAGTTCGCAGGACAGGGCCGCCTTCGAAACCCTGCGCCGGGTCTTTCCGGGGCGAGAGGTGGTGCAGGTGCATTCGCTGGACATCTTCCGGGGTGGGGGCGGCATCCACTGCATCACCCAGCAGCAGCCCACGGGCAGGCCGTTGCCGCCGTTCTGATTCCCACCGACGATATCGCGCTGTCTTCCCTTCCGACAGTGGGCGGCCCGTGGCACATGCTGCGGGCCGCCGTGCGTTGGTGGGCGGGAGGTGGCGCGAAGGGGGAGTAGAGTGGAGAGGATGCCAGTCGCGCCTTTTGCGGAACTGGCGGACAGGATGGGGAGAGGATGTCAGTCGCGCTTCTTGCGGGACAGGCGGACAGGCTGCGGAGAGGATGCCAGTCGCGCCTTTTGCAGAACTGGCGGACAGGCTGCGTAGGGTGCGTCAGTCGCGCTTCTTGCGAAACAGGCGCAGGGGATTGGGGATGCGGCTGCGGGGGGAAGGTGTTGTCGCGCCGTCCGGCGTGCGGGCGGAGTCGCCCGCGCGGGTGGCATGGGCGTGCGGCGGTGTGCCGGTGCACGGCGGGGCGGATTCGTCTTTCCCGGCGTTGTTCCGGGGGGCCTCGTCGCGGAAAGGCATGGCCTTGGCCACGGAGGTGGCCATGTCCCCGGCCCGGTGGACCACGTCGCCCACCCCGTGCGCCGTGGCCCGTGCCCCTTTGCGTACCGCATCGGCGGTGCGGCGGGCGGTGCCCTCCAGACCCGCCCGGATGCCCGATGCCACGCCGCCCATGGCCGCCTTGACCACGGCACGTCCCAGCCCGGCGGTCATCCGCCCGAGCAGGGCTGCCGATTCGCGGTAGGGGTTCTGGCGTGCCGGACAGCCGGGCAGTACCGGGGACAGCATGTTGCGGGTGACGATGCCCACCCGCAGGGCCAGCAGGGCATTGGCGGAACCGTCCACCAGCGCGGCGGCCAGCAGGGTGCCCATGTGCGAGGCACCCGGCATCGAGGCCAGCGGCGATGCCGTGAGCAACGGACCGAGCAGGGCGTGGACGTGCTCCTCAAGCCCTGCCTCTTCCAGCGCGCCCGCCGCCAGCGCGGTGCCCGCCACGTTGATGTACAGGCGCACCATGTCGCGCGGGTGGGGCCGCTGGTCGTAGATGGACGAGACGCGCCATACCAGGCGCGCCAGCAGCACCAGCACGATGAGGGTGTCCAGCCTGCCGTTGCGGGCCACGGCGGTGGACAGGAAGATGCGCGAGGCGGTGCGCTTGGTTTCGCGCAGGGCGGCGGCGTCCAGCGCGCGCAGCAGGGCGGCGGCTTCGGCCACTTCCGCCGTTACCGGGGGCGTGCCCTGGGCACGGCTGGTGCCCGCCGTCGCAGGGACAGGCCCGGTCGCCATGTGGGCAACGCCGCCTTCGCGCAGGTGCGGGTTGGCCCGCAGGCGTGCGGTAAGGCGACGCAGGTAGTCGCGCAGTGCTTCCGGCGTGGGGTTCTGCGGCTGGACCAGCGGGCGGGGGCGCAGGAACCAGGTACCCCCCAGCCAGCACAGTGCGCCGAGGTAGGCGGCCATGCCGCCCCAGAAGACGATTTGCCCCAGCAGCGGGTGAATGCGCGTGGCCATGTCGGACAGGGTCAGCACCTGCCCGCCGATGAATACGAACAGGCTGGCGCACAGAACTGCCGCGAACAGGAATAGGGCACGGGGGACGAACTGGTGCATGGGGCTCCTTGCCGCGAGGTGCCGGGGGATGGGCAGGCGTGAACCGGTGATGTTCGGGCCATAACCCGGCGATGTTCGGGCCATGCTCGGACCAAGATCGGGTCATGATCGGACTGTGATCCGGCCACGATTGGCCACGATTTGATGTCTGGCCTTTCCTATCAGGTGCGACAGCATGGGGGCATCGTCAAGCCCGGCATGGGGCACGGCGTGGGACTGGCCCGTGTGCGGGCATGGCTGGCCTGGCGGGCATGACTGGCATGACGGGTGCGGGTGGGGTGGAAGGGCGCAGTGAGCGGAAGGGCGTTGGCGTGCCCGGAGGACTATTTGACGTCGCGGACCTTGTCCTCGAACTGGCGGACCGGCCACGGCAGCACCGTGGCGGCGCTTTCCACGGCGCAACGCTCCACGGTGGCAAACCACGCGCGAAAGCGGTCCATGGCTTCGCGCCCGGCCGGGGTCAGCCGGTACCCTTCGCGGTTGCTGCCCGCCTTTTCCACCAGGCGCAGGCCAAGGGCGGTTTCGGTTTGCTTCAGCTTGCCCCACGCGGCACGGTACGACATGCCCAGCGCTTCCGCCGCCTTCTTCAGCGAGCCGTGTTCATAGATGGCCAGCAGCAGCATGGCCCGGCCCATGCCGAAGACCATTTCGCCGTCCTCTTCCAGCCACAGGTGCAGGCGGACGGTGGGACGGGGGGCAGGGGTGGGGGCGGGGCGAAGGGGAGTGGTGGTCATGCGCGTGTTCCGTGTAGGTGGTGAAACCGTCGCCAGTGCGGACAGGCCAGCGTGCGCGGACAGGCCAGCGTGCGCGGACAGGCCAGCGTGTGCGGACAGGGCTGGTCACGGCCTGTCCTGTTTGCGTGACTGACAGGCTATGTGCTGGTCCAAGCATACCTGCTCACAATGACATAATCACGGGCTGATGAAAACCGGCACTCGGCCGGTCCGGTTTGTCTGGCCCCGGGTTGCCCTGGCGGTGATGGCCATGCAGGCCGACCAGCCGGGGCCCGCCCCGCCCAAAGCCACGGAGAGCGCCGACCGGATGGCCGGTCGGCGCTGGTGGGCAGTGTTGGCCGTTCAACATGGGCCGTACAGTACGGGCCGTGCTGGCAGGTCCGCCGCGAAGGCTACTTCGTCTTTGCGGCGGCGTCCTTCTTGGCCTGCGCGCTCATGTGGCAGGGACGGCAGCCCGAGAATTCGGGATGGTCCTTGGCCATCTGCTTGTGGCAACCGTAGCAGGAACGGTCGGTGTCCTTGGCGTGGTACGCCACGAACATGCTCATGGTGTCGCGCTCGCGGGGGCCGGGCGTGGCATGGCAGTCATTGTTGGTGCACGAAGCGAAGGGCTTCGCGGGGTCGGGCGTGTCGTGGTGACACTGCTCGCACGCCACGTCCTTGTGGGTGGTGTGGTTGAACTTCACGTGCATCCGCTTGGAGGTGCCGTGCTTCAGTTCAATGGCCTTCTTCGGGGCCTTGGCGGCATCCCCGGCGTCGGCCGCCAGGGCCGTACCGGCCACGAGCAGGGTCAGTGCAAACAGGGAGATGACCAGGTATTTCATCAAGGTGCTCCTGTTCAATACATATTCCAGAAGGAAGGTCTGAGGGGGCGCAACTTCTTGCGCGCCGCGACCATGTCCAGATGCATCATGCCCAGCGCCAGGGCGTCCAGATTGGGGGCGGCCTCGCGTTCCCGCAGGTCCACGGTGGGACAATAGGTGTTGCACTTGGTGCACCAGTCCAGCCGTTCGCCTCGGGCGGCTTCGGCTTCCCGCAGCATTTCCATGGTGCCGCTGGCCTCCTTTCCGCACGAGGGGCAGGCCCCCCGCAGGAACTTCCAGGCGGCGCCGCACAGGGAGCAATGCAGGTGCTTCTTGCCACCGCCGCCAGCCAGGTAGGCGTTCTTTTCGTCCAGCATGGGCTTGTCCAGCCAGGCGATGGTAGGAAAGGCGCCGCACACCGGGCAGTAGCCCTGTTGCCATGCCCCGTCCGTGTCCCAGGGGGCTTCCCCGTCTTCGGGCAGGGCATCGGCAACCATGGCGTGCAGCACCGGGGACAGCACGAAGCCGGTGACAAACGCAAGCACGTCCGGTTCCACGCCGCCATCAGCGGCTATGGATTCGATGGACCTGCCCGCCACCACGGCCTCGGCCAGGGCGTCGCGGGTATCCCCGTTTTCCACCGGGCGCAGGAAGAACGCCCGCAGCGATTCCGCGTGCGGAGCCACCGTCTCTATGGTGGTCAGAAGCGGCAGCAGTTCTTCCGCCGCTCGGCGCATGGGCGCGGCGATGCCGGTCAGGGCAACGCCCGCCAGCAGGGATACCCCCTGCTGGGCGCGGTCCCACTGTTGTTCCGGCAGGCGCAGGCCCGCCTCGCGCACGGTCTCCGCCAGTGTTCCGGCCAGCGCGTCGCCGGCGGAAAGCAGGGGTTCGAAGACCCGCAGCACGGGTTCAAGGACAGGACGACGGGCAGTGACATCAGCCAGCGTATCCGCGACACTTTGGCGTTTGGCGGCCATGAATGCTCCACGAGAACCGGAGGCCGGGGCCTCCATCAGAGGGTGAACGCGGGGCACGGGGCGCCCGCAGGCCAGCTACATGAAACCGGCGTACTCGTAGTAATGCTCTTTTTCTTCCGCCAGCAGGTAGATGACGCTCACGTCCTCCATGTCCACCAGATGGGCCTTGGGGAAGCGCTCCTTGGCGATCGCAAGGCGCTTCTGCGCCACGACCAGTATTTCCTCGCGCTCGCCAAAGACCATGGTGCCGGTGGGACAGGTCTTCACGCAGATGGGTTGCATGCCCGCGGACACGCGGTCGAAGCACATGTCGCACTTGGTGATGCGCTTGGTCTTGGGGTCGATGCGGGGGATGTTGTACGGACAGGCCTCGGCCACGGCCTTGGCGTCTGCCGGGCTGAGCTTGGCCGACTTTTCGGTGGCCAGCACGGCGCCGGTCTTCTTGTCCTTGATCATGGCGCCGGGCACGGCCATGTCGGCCACGTCCACGCACACCGGGGTCACGCAGTGGCGGCACTGGTCGGGGAAGAAGTTCCAGACCACAACGCCTTCCTTGGTCATCCGTTCGTTGAAGCGGACGATCTTGAGGTTGTTGGGGTTGAGGTCCGGGGGGTTCTGGTGTGAACCGCGCTGCTTGGTCTCGTTGGCGGGCAGATCGTGCCATTCCTTGCACGCGATCTGGCAGCCGCGACATGCCGTGCATCGGGTTGTATCTACTAAAAATGCCTTGGGCATCGTAGTGCTCCTTGGAGGGGGGCGCGCCCCGCGGCGGGGCGCGCCCTGTTCCGGTTAGGCTATTTCGGTCAGCTTGTCGGCCTTGCGCAAGTTGACGAGACAGGCCTTGCTTTCGGGAATGGTGGTGTTCGGGTCGTACGCGCCAACGGTAAGGCGGTTGGTGGAATCACCGCACTTGGGCGTGGTCCAGCCGTAGGCGAAAGGCATGCCCACGAGGTGTACCGTCTTGCCCATGATGGTGAAGGGCCGGATGCGCACGGTGACCATGGCAATGGCCTCCACGCGCCCGCGCGCACTTTCCACGATCACGCCGTCGCCGTTGTTGATGCCCTTTTCCTTGGCCAGCTCGTGGCTCATCTCTATGTAGAGCTGAGGCTCGGTTTCCAGCAGGTTGGGCACGTTGCGCGTTTCGCCGCCGCCGCACCAGTGTTCCGTCAGGCTGTAGGTGGTGAGCACGTACGGGTAGTTGGGGTCGGCCGCCTTGGCGAACTGGTCCATGTCCGAGGTGTGGAACTTGTAGACCGGGCTGGACAGCTGCTTGGAGAACGGATGGCTGTCCAGCGGGGTTTCCGCAGGTTCGTAGTGCTCGGGGAAGGGACCGTCCACGCGGCCCGTGCCGTAGAACTGGGCCAGGCCGTCCTTGGTCATGATGAAGGGCAGCTTGCCCTTTTCCTTGTCGGCCATGGGCGGCCACGGGCCGTCGGGCACGTCGCCGATCCACTTGGCGCCGTCCCATTCGATGACGGCCTTCTGGGGGTTGAACGGCTTGCCGTTCAGGTCCACCGAGGCGCGGTTGTACAGCACGCGGCGGTTCACCGGCCAGCACCACGACCAGTTGGGGAACAGGCCGATGTTGGCCTGCATGGGCGTCTGGCTGGCGTCACGCTTCTTGGACTTGTTGCCGGCTTCCTCGGTGTAGCTGCCCGCGTAGACCCAGTTGAGCGAAGAGGTGGAACCGTCGTCCTTCAGCTGGGCGAAGGCGGGCACCAGTTGGCCACGCTTGTACTCCTTGTCGCCCACCTTGGTGTCGGCCCAGAAGAAGCCGTTGATGCGGCGGGTCCACTCTTCCGGATCGAACTTTTCAGTCCAGTGCATCTTCAGCAGGGGTTCGGGCAGGACTCCGCCTTCCTTCCTGTACAGGTCGCGGATCTTGTTGATCAGCGGCACGAAGATGTCGGCGAAGTTGCGGGCCTGTCCGCCCGGCTCCACCGCCTTGTCGAACCACTGCAACCAGCGGCCGCTGTTGCTGATGGTGCCCGCCTTTTCGATGCGGTGGGCCGACGGCAGCAGGAACACCTCGGTCTTCTTGGTCTTGGGATCAACGCCGGGGCGCTTCCAGTTGTCCGTGGTTTCCGAGTTGTGCAGTTCGGAGCAGACCAGCCAGTCCAGCTTGTCCAGCGCCGCGCGCATCTTGTTGGTGTTGGAGAAGCTGTTCATGGGGTTGACCCCGAAGATGAACCCGCCCTTGATCTTGCCATGGTACATCTTGTCCATGACGTACATGTACGAGCAGTCCTCGCCGGGTTCGAGCTTCGGCATGTATTCGTAGCAGAAGTCGTTTTCCGGGGTGGCTGCGTCGCCGTACCAGCCCTTCAGCAGGCTGGCCACGTACTTGGGACGGTTGCTCCACCAGTTGGCGCTGTTCTTCACCGTGGTGACCGGGGTGTTGGCCTTGTTGTAATCGGCCAGGGTCTGCCAGGTGGAAACGGGCAGGTTGTGGTAGCCCGGCAGCGAGCTGTACAGCAGGCCGTGGTCGGTGGAACCCTGCACGTTGGGTTCGCCGCGCAGGGCGTTGATGCCGCCGCCCGCGATGCCGATGTTGCCCAGCAGCAGCTGGATGAGTGACGAGGCGCGGATATTCTGCACGCCCACGGTGTGCTGGGTCCAGCCCAGGGCGTACATGATGGTGCCCGCCTTGTCCGGCTTGCCAGTGGCGCAGAAGGCGTCATACACGCGCAGCAGGTTTTCCTCGGACACGCCGGTGACGTCGGAGACGGTCTTCAGCGTGTAGCGCGAGTAGTGCTTCTTCATCAGGTTGAAGACGCACCGTTCGTTCTTCAGGGTTTCGTCGATGACCGGGCCGCCGTCGGGACCCTTTTCAAAGGCCCACTTGGACTGGTCGTACTTGCGGGTCTTGGGGTCGTACCCGCTGAAGAGGCCGTCGTTGAACTCGTAGTCCTTGCCGACGACAAAGGCGAAGTTGGTGTAGTTGAAGACGTATTCCTTGAAAAAGAGTTCCTTTTCAAGGATGTAGTTGATCATGCCGCCCAGGAAGGGGATGTCCGTGCCCGAACGCAGGGGCACGTGGAAATCGCACCGGGCGGACGTGCGCGAGAACTTGGGGTCCACGTGCATGAGCACGGCCCCGTTGTCCTTGGCCCGCATGACCCACTTGAAGGCGACAGGATGGTGTTCTGCGGCATTGCTGCCGATAATAAGCACTGCATCGCTATTCTTGATATCGATCCAGTGGTTCGTCATAGCCCCGCGACCGAACGACTCTGCCAGAGCCGCAACAGTGGGACTGTGTCAGACCCGGGCCTGGTGGTCCATTTGGACCATACCCAGGCTTCGTATGGCTTGATGGATGACGGCGCATTCCTCGTTGGAGGCGTGCGAGGTACCCATCATGAAGAGCGAATCAAGACGGTTGACCGTCTGGCCCTTTTCGTTCTTGAGAACCATGTCCTTGTCGCGGGCGTCCTTAACGCGGCGCGCGATCTGGTTCAGGGTCCAGTCCCAGTCCTTCTCCACCCACTTGTCACTGTGCGGAGCGCGGTACATCGGCTTCGTCAGGCGGTGCGGGTTGGTGTACATGGAGAACAGGGCCGCGCCCTTGGCGCACAGGGCCCCTTCGTTCACCGGAAAGTCGGGGTCGCCTTCGGTCGAAACGAGCTTGCCGTTGCGCACGTAGGCGATGATCTGACAACAGACGGAACAGAAGGGGCAGACACTGCCCACTTCCTTCGCGCCTTCGATCTTGAGTTTGCTGGCATACGCCTGCGCTTCTGCAAGATCGAACCCAAGCTGGCCGAGCGAGAGACCGACAGCGCTCACGCCCACGAGCTTGAGAAAACTCCGCCGCGTAGTTTTCATCTTCCACTCCTTGTTAAAGCCCCTCACAGAACCGGAAAGGTCTGTGGACCTTTTGCTGTACCCGCGAAAGCCTGCGCGCGGTCGTGCGCGCTCCCGTGAAGAAAGACGGGGAAACGACACGATGCCGCCGGGCGTGCGCGGGAATGGGCACCCTCACGGCTCCGCAGGCTGGAGAGAGCGGTCGCGCGGGCCGACAGGTGCCGCGCGACCGGTACGACCCTTGGCCTGCCGGAGAAGATGGCCTGGTGCCACCTTCGCATCGTATCTTTTGGGGGCATCCTAACAGGGTTTATGGCGAAAACAAGAAAATATTAATAGAAAACAGTTGGTTAAATGCAGCATATGCGCAGGCTTTGTCACTGTGTGAAGCGTGAGAGCTGTGCGTTATGGTTATTTACGGGTATTTTGAGTTTGTTATGAGGTTTTGCATGGCACCCGCCTGAAGCGTTGAAAATGCAGGTGGTTGCGTGATCAATCCGGAAAAGGGAGCCATCACGTGCACATGTGCCCCGGCCTGGTGGCCCGGACCGGATATCCGTGAACCCATACATGCACGAGCGCCCCGGCGGGCATGGCGGACGGTGCCGTCATGCCGCTCGGGACGCTGGTCAGGTGGTGTTGTTCCGTGTGGTTGCTGCGTGCCGATGGAGCCGCCGCGCGTTTTCCGGTCACGCGCGGAGGCTGGTCGCGGTTGTGAGCTCGGTCGGTTGTGGCGTCAGGCCGGGGTTTTCGCCGTGGCGGGCCTTGCGGGCCGGGCTGGCCGCGTGGTGTCGTCCACGCCGCCCGGCATGAAGCCCTTTTCCTGCAACAGCATGTCCAGGTGGGCCATGCCCAGCGGCAGCACCGAGGGCACGTCGCTGCCGCGGTGGCGCAGGTCCGCCGCCAGGATGTACCGGCGGCAGGACGCGCAGGCCTCGGCGCGTTCGTCCTCGAAGCCCTGCACGTAGCGCAGGGTGATGTTGTCCGGCTTGTCCACCCCGCAGAAGGGGCAGGCGGTGCGCTGATGGCGCCAGGTATGGTCGCACAGCGCGCAGACCAGCCAGCGCTGGCCGCCTTCACCACGCAGCACGCCCAGCTTGGGAGCCGTGCCGCACACCGGGCAGTGGCCGTGGGTCCAGCCGTCGGCATGCGGGGCAAGGTTTTGGGCCACGGCGCGCTGTACCCTGCGCGCGGCTGCCGTGGCCAGTTGCATGGCCACGAAGCCCACGGCATCGGGCGAAAGTCCGGCCCGGCGCGCCCATTCCTGGGCGGCGGCGATGCGCCCGGTCAGCGCCCACGCCGCCAGTTGGCGCGGCAGGGGGAGCTGATCCCGAGGGGGGAGGGTCGGGGTAGCCGTCGTGTCCGGCATTGCGCCCGGCGCTCCTTCCATTGTCAGGGCCAGCCGGGCCAGTTCGCGCACGTCATTGGCCACGGCGGGCAGCCCGGCGGCGATGGCCGGGGCCAGCACGGTCAGGGCATGGGTCAGGAAGGCGTCGTCCAGGGCGGGGCCGTCGGGCAGTTCATCGGCGGGCAGCAGGGCGCGGCCCTGCGCGAAAAGATCGGGTTCCACCCGCACCGGGGGCACGGGCACGGCTCCGTCGGGATCGGGCATTTCAGCCAGTTCCGCTTGGGCCACGCTGAGCGCGCGGAACGCGGCGATGAGCGGGGCGTGTTCGGGATGGCGGGCCAGCAGGCGGTCGAGGGTTTCCGAGGTGGTGCTGGAGAGAGTGGGGGAGGCGTCGGGCATGGGTATGTCCTTGCTATGCTGGCGGTGGGGGCTGTCCGTTCCGGGGAACGTCCGACCGCGTGATTTCGGCGTCATGACGCATATGGCGCCATAGGGCGGCAGGTAGGCCGCATCGGGCGCGGCGTCCAGTCCGGACCTTGTGCTGCGGTGTCGGAGCGTGGCGGCAGAGCCGGGGCTTGCCGTGCCATCACCGGTTGACCGTGACCGCGCCATTGGCGCGCGGCCACGGCCTTGCCGCATGGGGGCAGGCGGGATGCGTTTCCGCCTGCCCCCGTTTCCGCGGGGGTTACACGCCCGCAGCGTACTTGTGGTACTTCAGCGGGTCGTCCGTCACGATGAAGATGACGCGCACGTCGTCGGCGTTCAGCGCCTGGGCCTTGGGCCACGTCTTCTTCAGGATGTCCACGCGCCGTTTGGCCTCCGCCAGCATGGCGTCACGCTCGCCAAAGACCATGGCCCCAGTGGGGCACGACAGCACGCAGGCGGGGGTAAGCCCGCTGGTGATGCGGTCGAAGCACATGGTGCACTTGCGCATCACCTTGGTGTCCGGGTCCTGCCGGGGGATGTTGTAGGGGCACACGCTCAGCGACATCTCGAAGTCGCTCTTGCTGGTGCCTTCGGTGTACACCACCGCGCCGGTGGCATCATCATGGATCATCTCGTCGCCCTGCGCGCCCGCCAGACACGGCGGGTTCATGCAGTGGCGGCACATGTCCGAGAAGAAGTGCCAGTATGTCTTGCCGTCCTTGGTTCTGCCGTCCTCGAAGCGTACCACCTTGAAGGTCTGGTGGCTGAAGTCCGGCGGGTTCTGGTAGGTGCCGGTCTGCTTGGTCTTGGTGCCGGGCAGGCCGTTCCATTGCTTGCAGGCCACCTGGCAACCCCGGCAACCGGTGCAGCGGGAAACGTCGACGAGTATGGACTTTCCATCAGCCATGACTCACCCCCTATACCTTGACCACGTTGACCATGAACGCCTTGTACTCAGGCGTCATGGCGTTGGCGTCGCCCACCGTGGGAGTGAGCAGGTTGGCACTGTCGCCGTTGCCTTCGGGGAAGCGCCATCCGTAGTTGTACGGCATGCCCACCTGATGCAGCGTCTTGCCGTTGACCAGGAAGGGGCGGAAGCGCGGCGTGACCATGGCCACGCACTCCAGCTTGCCGCGTGCGGATTCCACGCGCACCTTGTCGCCGTTCTTGATGCCCTTTTCCTTGGCCAGTTCCTCGCTCATCTCCACGTATGCCTGGGGCATGGCCTCGGTAAGCCACGTCTGCCAGCGGGTGAAGGCACCGGTGCACCAGTGCTCGGTGGACGAATAGGTGGTCATGACGATGGGGAAGCGCGCGTCGGCGCTGGCCACCATGTCCTTGTCGCTGTTGTACAGCAGGATGGCGGGGTTGTTCTGTTGCGTTGACATCAGGTTCTTGGCCAGTGGGCTTTCCAGCGGCTCGTAGTGTTCCGGGAAGGGGCCGTCGCCAAGGCCCGGCCCGAACAGGGAACTGACCCCGTCGGGCTTCATGATGAACGGCAGCTTGCCGCCTTCCGCCGCCAGCGGCGGCGGGGCGCCATCGGGCACGTCGCCCACCCACTTGCCGTCCTTCCATTCCAGCACGGCGCGCTTGGGGTTGTAGGGCTTGCCGCTGGGGTCGCACGAAGCGCGGTTGTACAGCACCCGGCGGTTCACCGGCCAGGCGAACGACCATTCCGGGTACAGGCCGAGGCCCGTGGGGTCTGCCTTGCCGCGCCGCTGCATCAGGTTCTTGCCGTCCTGGGCAAAGCTGCCCGCGCAGATCCAGTTGCCCGACGAGGTGGAGCCATCGGCCTGCAACAGGGCAAAGGAGGGCACGCAGTCGCCCTTCTTGTACTGCTTGCCGCCGATTTCTACGTCGGCCAGGAAGTAGCCGTTGATCAGCTTGGCCACCTTCTCCGCGTCGTAGCCGCCCTTTTCGGCCAGACCGTCGGAGGTCATGTTCAGGATGGGATCGGGGAAGGTGCCGCCTTCCTTCTGGTACAGTTCCTTCAGCTTGTTCTGGATGCGGATGATGGCTTCACCCGCGTAGATGCAGTCGCCGGGGGCCTTGGTGGCCTCGTAGCGCCACTGAATCCAGCGGCCACTGTTGGTCTGGCTGCCGGCCTTCTCGACGGAGGCGGAGGCGGGCAGCAGGAAGACCTCGGTCTTGACCTTGGCGGGGTCCATGCCCGGCCCCTTCCAGAACGAGGCCGTCTCGTTGTCGAAGATGTTCAGGTGCACCATCCAGTCCAGCTTGGCGAAGGCGGCGCGCACCTTGTTCGAGTTGGGGATGCTGCACGCGGGGTTCTGGCCGAACACGGTCATGCCCCTGATCTTGCCGGCGTACATCACGTCGAACAGGGTCATGACCGAGTAGTCCTTGCCGTCCTCTGCCTTGGGCACCCAGGCGTAGCCGAATTCGTTGTCCTTGGTGGCGGCATCGCCGTACCACGACTTCAGCAGGCTGACCGCGTACTTGCCGTAGTTGGACTGCCAGTTGACGGATTTGGCTTCCGTGGTCGCGGGGGTGATCTTCTTGATGTACGATTCCAGCGTCTGCTGCGAGGCGCGCGGGGCCGAAAGGTAGCCCGGCAGGTAGTGGTACAGCAGCGCGTGGTCGGTGGACCCCTGCACGTTGGGTTCGCCGCGCAGCGCGTTGACGCCGCCGCCGCACACCCCGATGTTGCCCAGCAATAGCTGGACGATGGCCAGGGCGCGGATGTTCTGCACGCCCACGGTGTGGTGGGTCTGCCCCAGGGCGTACATGACGGTGCCCGCACGGTCCTTGGTGCCGGTGGACGAGAACATCTCGTACACGGTCTTCAGGTCCTTTTCGGGCGTGCCGGTGATGGAAGAGACCTTCTTCAGGTCGTAGCGGGCGTAGTGCGCCTTCAGCAGCTGGTAGACGCAGCGGGGGTTCTTCAGCGTCTCGTCGCGCAGGATGATGCCGCCCGCATCCTTCTGGTAGGTCCAGGTGGACTTGTCGTAGCCACGCTTGTCCGCGTCGTACCCGCTGAACAGCCCGTCCTTGAAGCCGAACTTGCCGTCCACCAGGAACGGGGCATTGGTGTAGTTGACCACGTAGTCGTGGAATATCTTGTTGTTGTCGATGATGTACTTGATCATCCCGCCCAGGAAGGCGATGTCCGTGCCCGAGCGCAGGGGGGCGTAGAAATCGGCCTTGGACGAGGTCCGCGTGAAGCGCGGGTCAACGTGGATCAGCTTGGCGCCCCTTTCCTTGGCGCGCATCACCCACTTGAAGGAGATGGGGTGGTTTTCGGCAGCGTTGCTGCCCTGAATGAGAATGCAATCACTGTGCTGGATGTCGATCCAGTGATTGGTCATCGCGCCGCGTCCGAACGACTCTGCCAGAGCCGGTACGGTGGGGCCGTGTCAGACCCGGGCCTGGTGATCGATGTACACCAGGCCGAGAGACCGCGCCCAGGCGGTGATGCTCCAGCATTCCTCGTTGTCCAGGTTGGAACTGCCCATGTGGGCCAGCGTTTCCACCCGGTTGACCACCTGGCCCGCCGCGTTCTTGGTGATGAAGGACTTGTCGCGCTCTTCCTTCATCAGCCGGGCTATGCGGTCGATGGCCCAGTCCCAGTTCTTTTCTTCCCACTTGTCCGAGTTGGGGGCGCGGTACAACACCTTGGTCAGGCGGTGTTCGTTGGCCTCGGTGGTCTGGAAGATGCCCGCACCCTTGGCGCACAGCGAACCTTCGCTCACCGGGTGCTCGGGGTCGCCCTCGATGTTGATGATCTTGCCGGTCTTCTCGTCGGTGGCGCAGATCAGGCCGCACCCCACGGAACAGTAACAGCAGACCGACATGGTCTGCCTGGCCGTCTTCAGGCGGTCGATCTTCTTGATCTCGTCCGCCCACGCCTCGATGGGCACGAGATCGACGCCCAGCCCGCACAGGGCGACACCCGCCCCAAGCACGCAGGACATCTTCAGGAATTGGCGTCTTCGCATTCCGGCAACCTCCTTGGATCAAGCTGCGCGGTCCGGCCCCGTCGCGCCGGTTCGCACCCCTGGCGGGGGCTGGCTGCGGCGGACCATGCGCCGTGTCCGCATGGTGAGTTTGGGGCAAGCGTAGCAGGTCTGTGCAGGGAGGTAATGATAAGTTCAATGAATTCAGCGGTTATGCGTAGCATATGCGCGTACTTTGGCACATGTTTCATGAGCATTATGTTTGTTTTAGTTATATTTGGTTATTTTTACGGCAAAAATCATCAAAATTGGTGTTGTTTGGTCATTTCATGCCAAAGCAAGAGGTATTCCGACCCTGAACTGACGATCCCTATGCGGGTAAACGAGCGCTCACGGCATGTGAATGTGCACATACTCCGGTCTGTTATTCGCGGATTGAATAACCAGTCATCGCAACATATCGTCATGCTTGAATTAACACGCGTTGTTCGTTGACCGTGACCTGCCAGGGCTGATACATATGCACACTAGGAGTGCCTGCATACCCAGTCCGGCCATGCCCTTCTCTTTGCGTCCGAGAGGGCTCCACACACGACTGCGGCAACGCCGGAATGCTGCCTGTCCCTTCATGGGAGCAGAAGCACATGCAAGGTCACGAGCACGGTCTTTCCATCGTCCCGGTCCACGAGGCCGTGGGCATGATGTTGTGTCACGACATGACGCGCATCGTCCCCGGCGTCGAAAAGGGGCCGGGGTTCCGCAAGGGGCACATCATCGCCCCGGCGGACATCCCCCTCCTTCTGCAAATGGGGAAGGAGCACGTCTACGCCCTGCGCCTTGGCGCGGGCCAACTGCATGAAGACGATGCCGCCATGCGTCTGGCGCGCGCCGTCGGTGGTGCAGGCGTGGCCCCGGAAGCCAAATGCGAGGGGCGGGTCAACCTTGTCGCCGAACACGACGGGCTGTTGCACGTCGATGTTCCCGCCCTTGGCCGACTGAATGGCCTGGGCGAACTTGCCGTGTCCACGCTGCACGGCCTGTGCGCGGTGCGTACGGGCCAGATGGTGGCGGGCATGCGCGTCATCCCTCTCATTGTCCACGAACAACTGCTGCACCAGGCCGAACGCGCCCTTGACGGTGCGCCGGTGGTTTCCGTGCTGCCCTTCCGCCGTGCCCGCGTTGGCATGGTGACCACAGGCAGCGAGGTGTTCCACGGTCGCATCAAGGACAAGTTCGGCCCCGTGGTGCGCCGCAAGTTCGCGGAACTCGGCAGCGAAGTGGTGCGTCAGGTGTTGGTGGCCGACGACCATGACGCCACGGCCCGGGCCATCCGCGAACTGGTGGGCGAAGGGGCGGACATGGTCGTCGTTACCGGCGGCATGTCCGTGGATCCCGACGACCAGACCCCGGCGGGCATCAGGGCCGCTGGGGCGCGCGTCGTCGCGTACGGAGCCCCGGTGCTGCCGGGCTCCATGTTCATGTTGGCGTATCTCGGCGAGGTGCCCGTCATGGGCCTTCCCGGGTGTGTCATGTATCACCGTGCGTCGATCTTCGACCTCGTGGCGCCCCGGCTGCTGGCCGGGCTTGCCGTCACGCGGGAGGACATCACCGCGCTCGGTCATGGCGGCCTGTGCCTCGGCTGCCAGGAATGCCGGTATCCCGCCTGCCCCTTCGGCAAGGGCGCGTAGCCCCGCCTTACAGGCAGGACGGGAGGGGCGGCGACCAGCCGCCCATGCAGGGAAGGGCGAACCATTCGCCCGCGACGGAAAGGGCGGCATGCCCGCCCGCGCAACATGCAACGGACAGCTCCACGGAGGCCAGGCTCATGATCAACAAGCATTTCATCGTCAACGGCATACCCCGCAACCTTGTCGTCGATCCGGAAGCGACGCTGGCGGACGTGCTGCGCGGCCAACTGCTGCTCACCGGCGTCAAGGTGGGCTGCGGCGAAGGCCAGTGCGGCGCGTGCAGCGTCATCCTTGACGGCAAGGTGGTGCGCTCGTGCGCGTACAAGATGCGCCGCCTGCCCGACGGGGCATCGGTGACCACCATCGAGGGCGTGGGCAGCCCCGACTGCCTGCACCCGCTGCAACTGGCGTGGACGGCCCACGGCGGCGCGCAGTGCGGCTTCTGCACGCCGGGCTTCATCGTTTCGGCCAGGCAGTTGCTGGAAGAAAACAAGAGCCCCAGCCGCGACGACGTGCGCGACTGGTTCCAGAAGCACCGCAACGTCTGCCGCTGCACTGGCTACAAGCCTCTGGTCGATGCGGTCATGGACGCCGCCAAGGTGCTGCGCGGCGAGATGAGCGCCGACGAACTCTGCTTCAAGATTCCCGCCGATGGCCGCATCTGGGGATCGAAGTACCCCCGCCCCTCCGCCATTGCCAAGGTAACGGGCACCTGCGACTACGGTGCGGACCTGGGTCTGAAGATGCCCTCCGATGCCCTGCACCTTGCGTTGGTGCAGGCGGACGTGTCGCACGCCAAAATCCTGTCCATCGACACCGCCGAAGCGCAGAAGATGCCCGGCGTGCACAGCGTGCTCACCCACAAGGACGTCAAGGGCAAGAACCGCATCACCGGCCTGATCACCTTCCCGTCCAACAAGGGCGACGGCTGGGACCGGCCCATCCTGTGCGACGAGAAGGTGTTCCAGTACGGTGACGCACTGGCCATCGTCTGCGCCGACAGCGAAAAGCACGCCCGCGCCGCCGCCGAGAAGGTGAAGGTGCAGCTGGAAGAACTGCCCGCCTACATGAGCGCCCCGGCGGCCATGGCCGAAGACGCCATGGAAATCCACCCCGGCACGCCCAACGTGTACTTCATCCAGAACATCGCCAAGGGCGCGGATACCAAGCCCATCTTCGACGGGGCCGACGTGGTGGTGGAAGGCGACTACTACGTGAGTCGCCAGCCGCACCTGCCCATCGAGCCGGACGTGGGCTTTGCCTACACCGACGGCGAAGGGCGCCTCGTCATCCATTCCAAGTCCATCGGCCTGCACCTGCATCTGTACATGATCGCCCCCGGCCTTGGCATCGAGCCGGAGAAGATCGTCATGGTGCAGAACCCCACGGGCGGTACCTTCGGCTACAAGTTCAGCCCCACCATGGAAGCCCTGGTGGGTGTGGCGGCCATGGCCACGGGCCGCCCGGTGCACCTGCGCTACAACTATCGCCAGCAGCAGAACTACACGGGCAAGCGCTCGCCGTTCTTCGTCAACGCGCGTTATGCCGCCGACAAGACCGGCAAGATCAAGGCCATGGAAACCGACTGGACCGTGGACCATGGCCCGTACTCCGAGTTCGGCGACCTTTTGACCCTGCGCGGTGCGCAGTTCGGGGGCGCGGGCTACGGCATCGCCAACATCCGGGGCCAGGGCCGCACGGTGTGCACCAACCACGCCTGGGGGGCCGCCTTCCGCGGCTACGGCGCGCCGGAAATCGAGTTCCCGACCGAAGTGCTGATGGACGAACTGGCCGAAAAGATGGGCATGGACCCGCTGGAGCTGCGCTACATCAACGTGTACCGCAAGGGCGACACCAACCCCACCGGGCAGGACCCGGAAGTGTACAGCCTGCCGGAAATGATCGACATCCTGCGGCCCAAGTACAAGGCGGCACAGGAGGCAGCCAAGGCCGGTTCCACGGCGGCGGTCAAGAAGGGCGTGGGCGTTGCCGTGGGCGTGTACGGCTGCGGCCTTGACGGGCCGGACACCTCGGAAGCCGATGCCGAACTGAACCCCGACGGCACCGTGACCATCTACAACTGCTGGGAAGACCACGGCCAGGGTGCGGACATGGGCAGCCTGGGCACCGCCCACGAGGCGCTGCGTCCGCTGGGCATCGCCCCGCAGAACATCCGCCTGGTGCTCAACGACACCAGCAAGGCGCCCAACAGCGGCCCGGCGGGCGGCAGCCGGTCGCAGTACGTCACCGGCAACGCCGTGCGTGTGGCCTGCGAAAACCTTGTGGAAGCCATGCGCAAGCCCGGCGGTTTCCGCACCTACCAGGAGATGGTGGACGAAAAGATCGCCACCAAGCATCGCGGTGCGTGGACGGCGGCGGGCACCCACTGCGATGAAAACGCGCAAGGCAAGCCCTTCACCTCCTACATGTACGGCGTGTTCATGGCCGAAGTGGCCGTGGAACTGGCCACCGGCAAGACAACGGTGGACAAGCTGACCCTGGTGGCCGACATCGGCAAGGTCTGCAACAAGCTGGTCACCGACGGCCAGTTGTACGGCGGCCTGGCCCAGGGCGTGGGCCTGGCCCTGTCCGAAGACTACGAGGACCTCAAGAAGCACGCCACCATGGCGGGTGCGGGCGTTCCGTACATCAAGGACATTCCCGACAACATCGAACTGATCTACGTGGAAACCCCGCGCGGCGACGGTCCGTTCGGCGCGTCGGGCGTGGGCGAACTGCCGCTCAGCGCACCGCACGCGTCCATCATCAACGGCATCTACCATGCCTGCGGCGTGCGCATTCGCCACTTGCCCGCCCTGCCGGAAAAGGTGCTGGCGGGTCTGAAGGGCGCGTAGTACCAAGAAACACGGCCCCGGGGTGGACGCGCTCCGCCCCGGGGCATCATTTTTCGGGGCGTGGGGTTGTGTCGCACGCTCCGCCGCCTGGCCTGCAAGGGGAGGCACGGTATGGACCAGACCCCGCTGCGCGACTGGGAGTCGCGCTGCATACAGGAAGAACCGCCTCGCTGTCAGGCGGCGTGCCCGCTGCACGTGGATGCACGTGCCTTTCTGGGCCATGTGGCGCAAGGCCGCTGGCGCGAGGCGCGCGGCATGCTGGAACGCACCATGCCCCTGCCCGGCGTGCTGGCCCGGCTGTGCGAGGCCCCGTGCGAGGCGGCCTGCCTGCGCGAAGCGGCGGGCGGAACCATTGCCGTGGGCGCGCTGGAGCGGGCCTGCGCCGCGCTGTCCGCCCCGGCGGCGGACCCGCGCCCCCTGCCGGGGCGGGGGCTGCGCGCCGCCGTGCTGGGGGGCGGGCTGGCCGCGCTGACCGTGGCCTGGGACCTTGCGAAAAAGGGCCATGCGGTAACCCTGGCCGGGTGGCTGGAAGACGGTGGAGAGCATGGGGGCGAGGGCGATGCCCGAATGGCCGCTGCTGGCCGCCTTGCAGCCATCCCGCCGGATGTGTTGCCGCCGGATGTCCTGCGCAAGGAACTGGATCGGTTGGCCGGGCTCAAGGTGCGCTTTGCATCGCCGGTCGCCCCCACGGCGGCGGTGCTGGAAGAGATGCGTGCCGCGCACGGGGCGGTGTTCGTGACGTGGAGTCCGGCGGCGGCCCGCGCGCTGCATCTGCCGGACCGCAGCCAGTGCGATGCGCTGACCCTGGCCCACCCCGACCTGCCCGGCGTGTTCTGCGGCGGCTGGCCTGCGGAAGGCCCGACAGGTTCCGCACGTTGCATCGACGAGGCCGCCGATGGACGACATGCCGCCACATCCATGGACCGCCACCTGACCGGCGTTTCGCTGGAGGCAGGCCGCGAACGGCAGGGACCGTTCGAAACGCGATTGTTCACCAGCCTGGATGGCGTGCAGCCTGAGGCGCCCGTGGCGCTGCCCGCGCTGCCGCCCGCAGGGCAGGGGGGAGGCGATCCCGCCTCCGACATTGCAGACGCGCCGTATCGCGCCGAGGCCGCCCGCTGCCTGCAATGCCAGTGTCTGGAATGCGTGAAGGTGTGTCCGTACCTGGAAAAATACGGCGAATATCCCAAAAAGCACGCCCGGCGCATCTACAACAACCTGTCCATCGTCAAGGGCGTGCATCAGGCCAACCGGTTCATCAATTCGTGCAGTCTGTGCGGGCTGTGCGGCACGGTGTGCCCCACCGGGTTCGACATGGCCCCGTTGTGCCACGAGGCGCGGCGTACCATGGTGCATGACGGCAAGATGCCGCCCTCCACCCACGAATTTGCGCTGGACGACATGGCCTTCAGCAACGGGCCGCATGCCGCGCTGCTGCGCGCCCCGGCGGGGGCAGAATCCTGCGCGTGGCTGTTCCTGCCCAGCTGCCAGCTTGCGGCGTCTGCGCCGGACAGGGTGGCGCAGGCGTGGACCATTCTGGCCGACCGTCTGCCCGGCGGCACGGGCATTGCCTTGCGCTGTTGCGGCGCGCCCGCGCTGTGGGCCGGGCGCGACGATCTGGCCGCTGCCGCCGCCGAGGAACTGCGCAATGGGTGGGAAATCATGGGCCGTCCCACGCTGGTGGTGGGGTGTCCGTCCTGCGCCACCACCTTGCGCACGCTGCTGCCCGATTTGCCCCAGACCCCGCTGTGGTCCGTGCTGGCGGACTACGGGACCGGCGGACACGAACCGACCGTTCCGGCGGCGCTGACCCTGCACGACCCCTGCGCCGCGCGCGAGGACGAACCCCTGCGCGCCACGGTGCGCGGCCTGCTGGCCGCGCGCGGGGTGACGGTGCATGAGCCGGAGCTGACCGGGCCGCACACCGAATGTTGCGGCTACGGCGGCCTGATGGCCGAGGCAGACCCCGACCTTGCCCGCGCCGTCATCCAGCGCAGGGCCGATGCCTCGGACCTGCCCTTCGTCACCTACTGCGCCATGTGCCGCGACCGGCTGGCCGAGGCGGGCAGCCCCGCCAGCCACCTGCTGGACCTGCTGCTGCCCCCGCTGCCCGTCGGCAACCCCGACCCGGCAGCGCCCGGCCCGCACATCACCGCCCGACAGGAAAACCGCGCCCGACTGCGCGACCGCCTGCTGCGCGAGGTGTACGGCGAAGCTCCGCCCGATGCTGCGCCGGAGGTGCCCCTGCGCATCACGCCGGACATGCGGGTGGTGATGGAGCGGCGGCGTATTCTTGATGATGACCTGCGCGGCGTGATCGCTGAAGCCGAGCGTGCCGGGCGCTATTTCATCGACGCCGATACCGGCATGCGTCTGGCCTGTTTGCGTCGGGTGCGGGTTACCCACTGGGCGGGCTACGAACCCGTGCAGGCAGGGGAATCCGGCGATGCAGGTACGCCCGCCTACGCCATCCGGCAGGCATACGCCCATCGCATGGTGTTGCCGCAGGGGCCGCCTGCCGGGGGCTGGAAGGAATCGCCCCACGAACCGGCCTACCTGCCCGCATCGGGCAACTGGGTTTGCGCCTGCGGCGGTGCGCCGCGTCCGCTTTCGGTGGAGCTGACCTACCTTGGCAGCACCTTCAACGTGCGCCTGCTGACCTGCCCGGACTGCGGGCAGGTGCTGGTGGACGAGGCTCTGGCGCTGGGCAAGATGCTGGAAGTGGAACAACTGCTGGAGGACAAGTGACCGTGCCGTCCGGCTTCGACGCTGCTGTCTCCACGCTGGAGGCTACCGTTGCGCCTGTGGGGGGTGAAACCCCTGTTGGAGAAGGCGTCACGGTCGCCAGTCCGCAGGGGCCGTGGGAGCATTCGGCGCTGCGCAGCCCGTGGGAGCATCCGGCGCTGCGCGCGGTGGCCGGGGCCGCATTGCGCCCCGGCGGTGTGGCTCTGACCTGGCGGGCGCTGGAACTGGCGCGGCAACTGACCAACCTGCCCCACAACGCGCGCGTGGTGGACCTGGGCTGCGGACCCGGTGAAACCGTGGCCCTGTTGCGTGAAGGCGGCATGGCGGCGGTGGGGCTGGATCTTTCCGCCAGCCTGCTGGATGAGGCGTGGGCGCGGAATGGGCGTATGCCTCTGATTCAGGCCGATGCCGGGGCCGGTGCGGAATCCGCCCCCGGCCTGCCATTGCGCACCGCCAGCCTTGATGGCGTGTTCTGCGAGTGCGTGCTTTCGGTGCTGCCGGGGCGGCAGGGCGTGCTGGCGGAAGTTGCGCGGGTGCTGCGTCCCGGCGGGGTGCTGGTCTGGACCGACCTGTATGTGCGTCCGGGCCGTGCGGCTGATGTGTGGCGTGGCCCGGACGGCAGCCCGAACGGCTCTATGGACGGCTATGCTGACGACGGAAAATCCCGGTATTCCGGCTCGCAGCCCCATGTCCTGTCCTGCCGGGCCGGGGCCGTGCCGCGCGCAGACATGGAAACCATGCTGCGCCGTGCCGGGTTCACGGTGCTGGCGTTCGAGGATCACAGCCGCCTGCTGGCGGAACTGGCGGGCAGGCTGCTGTTTGCCGGGGCCGAACTGGCGGAACTGTTCGGGTGCGGGGGCGGTGGAAGCGGGCGGCCCGGCTACGCGCTGCTGCTGGCCCGGCGTGACGATGCTGCACCACGGGGGGATGCGCCATGAGCGACGATGCGTTCGGACGGGTACTGGGCCTTGGGGCCTCCGGATACTGCTGCACCCAGATCATGGTCCAACTGCTGCTGGACGTGCAGGGGCGCGAAGCTCCTGACGCCATGCGCGCCGCTGGCGGGTTGTGCCGGGGCTTCGGCCTTGCGGAGGGTACCTGCGGCATCCTGCTGGGCGGCTGCATGGCCATGGGGCTGTGCGCGGCCAAGGGGCACGATGGCGAGGAACCCCACGAGGCGCTGGAGGCCATGACCACGGAATTTGCCGAATGGTTCCGCGAGCGCACCGCTGCCAGCGGGGGCATTTCGTGCGGGGCCATTCTTGGGGATGCCGGGGATGGCGGGCGTCCGGATTTCGGCAAGTGCCACGGCCTGCTGCTGGAAGCGCACGGCAAGATGTTCGAGGTGCTGGCGGCCTACGGCGTGGACCCCACGCTGCCGCGCGAGGGCTAGGTGGCATGGCCGGGCGTGGCAATTTTTCCGTGGATTGCGGCTGTTCCGCACCGGGACAGACCGGGGACGAGGCGCAGGCAACGGCGCAGGGCCGCGTACTGGCCCGCACCGCCAGCGTGTGCCCGGTGTGTCTTGGCCCGGTCCCGGCAGAGCGGGTGGCCGTGGGCGATACGGTGCTGCTGGTCAAGCGCTGCCCCGAGCACGGCGAATTTTCCGCGCCGGTGTGGCGGGGCGAGCCTGCCTTCACTGGCTGGGTGCGCCCCAAGATTCCCACTGCCCGGCGCGGACCCGGTACGGAACGCGTTCTGGGCTGCCCGCGTGACTGCGGGCTGTGCCCGGACCACGGCCAGCACACCTGCACCCTGCTCATCGAGGTGACCCAGCGCTGCAACCTGCGCTGCCCTGTGTGCTTTGCGTCTGCGGGACAGATGGGCGGACAGATGGGCGGACAGGTGGGCGGACAAGCGGGGGGGGCAGAGAGACTGGAGAGACTGGAGAGACTGGGGGGACTGGGCGGAGAGCCTGACGGCGGACCGGGTGCCGGGCGGTGCGAGGGGGATGCCCGCGCAGCCCGCCGCGAGGACGATCCCACCCTTGGCGAACTGGTGGCCCGGCTGGCCGTGCTGCGCCCGCGCGCGGGCGATGCCAACATCCAGCTTTCCGGCGGCGAACCCACCCTGCGCGACGATCTGCCGCAACTCGTCACTGCCGTGCGTGGCCTAGGCTATCCCTTCGTGCAACTGAACACCAACGGCCTGCGCCTCGCGCGCGAGGCGGGCTATGCCGCACGCCTGGCCGCAGCGGGGCTGGATTCGGTGTTCCTGCAATTCGATGGCCCGGACGATGCGGCCACCGTCCGGCTGCGCGGTCTGCCCCTGCACGCGGACAAGGTGCGCGCGGTGGAAGCCTGCGCGGCGGCGGGGCTGGGCGTGGTGCTGGTGTGCACCGTGGCGCGCGGGGTCAACGACCATTGCCTGGGCGACATCGTGCGCTTCGGTCTGGCGCGGGTGCCCGTGGTGCGCGGGGCGCACTTCCAGCCGGTGAGCTTCTTTGGCCGGTACGAGGGCTTTGGTGCGCCCGATTGTGTTGATGACGGCCCCCCCGACGGAGAGGACGACGGCGCGGCAGGCACGGCAGGGGACAGCGCGCGCGAGGCGGCCCGCATCACCCTGCCGGAGGTCATGCGCGCGGTGCGCGACCAGACCGGCGGATTGATTCCACTGGCCCACCTGCATCCGCCGGGGTGCGAGCATGCCCAGTGTTCCTTCAGCGGTACGTTCATGGCTCACGAGGACGGCAGGCTGGAACCGGCGGGCGGGTCCTGCTGCGGGACGGGCGGTAATGGCGGGGCAACGGGCGGCATGCCTCCGGCGCCCATCCCCGCCGCGTTGGGCGCGGAGCGGGCGCGGGCCTTCGTGCGCCGCCAGTGGAGGGCGCCCGAACCGACGACTGGCCCGGACGGTACGGGCGGGGGCACGCCTGCCATGCCGCGCGATGATTTCGAGCGTTTCCTGGCGCGGGCCGGGCGGCGGTTCACCGTGTCCGGCATGGCCTTTCAGGATGCCTGGACCCTGGACACCGAACGGCTGCGCGGTTGCTGCATCCACGTGGCCGCGCCTGATGGGCGCATGGTGCCGTTCTGCGCGTGGAACCTCACCTCGGCGGGGGGCACGCCGCTGCACCGCAACGGCCCGCCGACCGGGACGGGATGTGCGGGTGGTGGCGAAGGTGTGGAAGGTGCTGGCGTGGCGAGTGGCGGGCCGGTCGGTTCCAACGAAGGGGAGGGCGCATGACCCGGAATCTCGCGTCCTCCGCATTGCCGGAAGATGGCGTGGTCGCGCCGTGCCCCACGTGTGCCGTGTCCACGAAACATGGGGAGCATGGGGAGCATGGGGGACATGGGGAGCATGGGGCGCCCGTAGACGCTTCGCTCTCCGCACCCACCGGGCAGGGTGGCGCCCGTTCGCCGCTGGACCCGTGGCTGGCCGCGCGGCTGTTCATTCCGCCCGCAGACCTCTCTCCGGCAACGGTGCGCGCCCGGCAGGGCGGCCTGCTGCGCGAGGCGGTGCGCCGCGCCCTTGAGGCGCCGTTCTACCGTGCCCGGCTGGCGGGGCGGCCTTTGCCGTGCACGCTGGATGATCTCGCGGGGTTGCCCTTCACCACGCCCGACGATCTGCGCGAGGGGGGCGATGCCCTGCTGCGCGTGGCCGACGACGCCGTGGCCCGCATCGTCACCCTGCCGACATCGGGAAGCACGGGGACACCCAAGCGGCTGCGCTTCAGCGATGCCGACATCGAGCGCACCGTGGATTTCTTTGCCGTGGGCATGACCACCCTGTGCCGCCCCGGCGACGTGGTGGCCATCTTCATGCCCGGCCAGCGGCCCGACAGCGTGGGCGATCTGCTGGACCGGGGCCTGCGCCGCGCGGGCATGCAGCCTGTGCTGCTGCCCCCGGCGGCCAGCGGCGCGGAACATGCGGCCCGATTGATGGAAACCGGGGCGCAGGTCTTTGTGGCCACGCCCACCCAGGCCCCTGCCATTGCCGACGCGGTGCTGACGGGGCAGGCCCCGGCAGCGCGCCCGCGCGCCTGCCTGCTGAGCGCGGAAGCCACCCCGCCCGAAACGGCGGACAGGGTGCGCGCGGCCTTGGGCTGCGAGGTGTTCGACCATTGGGGCATGACCGAAACCGGCTACGGCGGCGGCGTGGAATGTGCCGTCCATCACGGCTTTCACCTGCGCGAGGCGGACATCCATGTGGAAATCGTCCACCCGCTCACCGGCGCGCCCTTGCCGGACGGCCAGACCGGCGAGGTGGTGGTGACCACCCTTGCCGCAGAGGCCATGGTGCTGCTGCGCTATCGCACGGGCGATGCGGCGGCCCTGCTGCCCCCCCCGTGCCGTTGCGGCAGCCCGCTACGGCGGCTGGGGCCGGTGCGGGGGCGCATCCGCCGTTACGGAAACCATTGGGACATCATCACCCTTGCCAAGGGGATTCGACCATGACGCAATTCTTCGGACTACTGGCCGACGCGCTGGAGCGCGACGGCGTCGCCGTGCTGGCCACCATCGTCACGGCGGAAGGTTCCGCCCCGCGCATGGCCGGTGCGCGCCTGTTCGTGCACGGCGACGGCCATGCCTTCGAGGGCACCGTGGGCGGGGGCATCCTGGAGGCCCGCGTTCTGGATGCCTGCCGCACGGCCCTGAACGACGGGCTGGCCCGGATGCTCACCTTCGACCTGTCCGCCGACGAGGCCGCCGGATCGGACATGATCTGCGGCGGTCGGGTGCGACTGTACGTGGAGCCGTTGCGCGCCGCATCCTGCCCGCATCTGGCCCCGTTGCTGCGCCAGTCGGACCGCCTGGCCACGCAGGGGCGACGCTGCGTGCTGGTCAACGTGCTGCGGCCCGACGCCGCGCCTGACTGCCGCCGCCTGCTGCTGGCGGGCGAGGGGCAGGGGGCGGAGACAAGCGGCGACCTGGCGCTGGAACCGGCGGCGCTGGATGCACTGCGCGGGGCCGTGGTCACGGCCAGCGGCCCGCTGTGCGTGGAGGCGGGCGGCATGTCCCTGCTGGCCGATCCGGTGGCCTCGCCGGGGCGGGTGGTCATTGCCGGGGCCGGACATGTGGGACGGCAGGTGGGACTGATGGCCTCGCTGGCCGGGTTCCGGGTCACCGTGCTGGACGACCGGCCCGATTTCGCCAAAGCTGATCGGTTGCCCGGCGCGGACGAGGTGCGTTGCGTCACGCCCGGTGGCGACTGGCTGGCGGATCTCGGCATGCACGAGGACTGCTACGTGGTCATCGTCACGCGTGGGCATCGCAACGATGGTGAGGTGCTGGCCAGCGCCCTGCGCACCCCGGCCCGCTACGTGGGCATGATCGGCAGCCGCCGCAAGCGCGATGCCGTGTACCGCAGGCTGGAAGAGGCGGGCACCCCGCGCGCGGCCATCGAGCGGGTGCATTCGCCCATCGGGCTGGACATTGGCGCGGAAACGCCCGAGGAAATAGCCGTGAGCATCGTGGCGGAACTGGTGCAGGCGCGGGCCGCCAGCAGGGTGCGCCCCGCCATTCCACCCATGCAGGCCTGATTGTGCCAGAGCGCGTCTGATCGTTGTCGGGCGCGGAGCGCGGAAGTTCATTTGAAGCGCCGATGGATCGACGGTTTCGATAGCAAGCAAATGTCCAATCGAAAGGAATGAATTCATGGGGAGAAAGCGGCCATGACGGGCGTTGCTTCCGACGTGACGGACTCCTCGCCCTGTCCGGTTTCGCCGTTTTCGCCAGTTCTGCCAGTTCCTGTCGTCGGCGTGGTGCTGGCGGCGGGCGCATCGTCGCGCATGGCGCCGGACTTCAAGCCGCTGCTGGATCTGCACGGCGCATCGGTGCTGGCGCGTTGCGTGGCGCTGTTCCGGCAGGCGGGCGTGGCGGATGTGCTGGTGGTCACCGGGCATCGCGCGGACGAGGTGGCGACGGAAGCCGAGCGGCTTGGCGTGGTCACGGTACACAACCCGGCATGGCGCGAAGGGGGGATGTTCTCCTCGGTACGCGCGGGGCTGGAGACCGTGGCCCGGCGCGGCGCAGAAACCGGCGGATCTGGAAGCATCGACGGGATTGATGACACCGGGGGGGCTGGCAGAACAGGCGCCCTGCTGCTGCCGGTGGATGCCGCACTGGTGCGCCCGGTGACCGTTCGCCTGCTGCTGGAACGCGCTGCCGCGCATCCTTACCGGGTGCTGCTGCCGGTGTTCGACGGGCAGTGGGGGCATCCGCCGTTGCTGCATGCATCGGTATTGCCGATCATTCTGGCCGACAGCGGCGATGGCGGGCTGCGCGGCGCACTGCATCGGCTGGGGCCGCAGGCGCTGGCAGAGGTCGGCGTGCCAGACCGTTTCATCCTGCGCGACATGGACACGCCGGACGACTACCGCGCGGCCTGCGCCGACTGGCCCACCCGCGCCGTGCCCACCCCGCAGGAGGCGCGCGCGTTGCTGGCGGTGCGGGGCATTCCGCCGGGCGGCATCGCCCATGCCGAAGGGGTTGCCGCCGTGGCCGTGCGCCTGGCCGATGCCCTGAATGCCGCGCGCGACATGCCTGGGCCGGATGCCGTTTCGGGCGGACAATCCGGCCCGGGCGCGCGTCTGGACCGCGATCTGGACAGCACGCTGACCGAGGCCGCCGCCCTGCTGCACGACATCGCCAAGGGCCAGCCCCGTCACGAGGCCGCCGGGGGCGCACTGTTGCGCGAACTGGGGTTTTCCGGCGTGGCGGACATCGTCACCGCACACAGGGATACCGCGCTTGCCGACGACCAGCCCTTGACCGAGCAGGAAGTGGTTTACTTCGCGGACAAACTGGTGCGCTGTCATACCGTGGTGGACGTGGAACGCCGCTTTGGCGAGAAACTGGCCCAATGGCGCCACGACCCGGAAGCCGCCGCCGCCATTGAAGGGCGCATGCGCCGGGCGCTGGCCCTGCGCGCGCGCATCCAGCGCGAGGCCGGGCGGACACTGGCGGACATCCTGCACCCGCTGGCCGTGGGGCAGCCAGCATGGGAACCGGACGCTGGCGGAGTCCGTCTGGCCGGTGAAACCTGCCGGGCGGGGCAGACCATTTCGTGCACCGCCAACGCTCCCGACCACGCGCACGTATCCACGGCGCACGTATCCACGGCGCACGTATCCCCGTCGCACGGCCCGGCATGTGAACCGCCAGAGGGCGGGGAGCGCGCATGACCGCGCCGACAGGCATCCCATCCACCATCCCCCCCACCATCCCGGCGAACACCCCGCCGGACATCCTGCTGTTCCGCCATGCGGCCACGGATATGCGAGATGGCCCGCGCCGGTACATTGGCCGCACCGAAGTCCCCCTGTCCCACGAGGGCCGGGCGCAGGCGGCGGCATGGCGGACGCGGCTGGCCGCACTGGACGTGGTGGGGGCGTACGCCTCGCCGCTGGAACGGTCGCGGGAGACGGCCCGGCTCATGCTGGGGCAGGGCGATTCACCGGATTCGGCCAATGCTCCGGGTGCATCCGACGCTTCGGCCACATCCGGCGCCTCGGGTACAGCCGCCATCCCGGTCACCATTCTGGACGATCTGGCAGAGATGGATCTGGGGGAGTGGGAGGGGCTGGTGCAAATGCAGGTGCGGGAAACCCGGCCCGACGCCTATGCGCGGCGCGGGCGCGAGCCCTGGACCTTTCGTCCGCCAAGGGGGGAATGCTGCGCGGACGTGGCAGCGCGCGCCCTGCGGGCGCTGGACGCCATGTGGCGGGACCGGGCCGGAGAGGGCGCATGCGCAAGGGCGCGAGGCCTCACCGCCGGGCAGCAATCCCTGTCGGGCAGTTGTGGTGGGCACGGCCCCTTCATCATGGCCGTGAGCCACGCCGGGCTGATCCGGTCCCTGTTGTGCGCGCTGGGCCACATGGGCCGCGAACAACTGTTCACCCTGCCGGTGCGCCATCTGCATTGCGTGCGCCTGCGTCGAACTGCCCCCGATGGGGGCAGTTTGATGGGGGGGCCGGGGGGGAGTACAGGGCCGACAGGGCCGACAGGGCCGGTGGTGGGGACAGGGGCGCCATGGAAGGTCGTGTCGTCGGACTGGCAGCCGTAGGCACCACGCGTACGCGTATCGCCACGGCATGGCACGTGACATGACCCCCCGCAGGGATTCGGACCATGCGGGGGTGGCGCGGCAGGCTGGGGAGAATTGCGGCGGGCCGGGCACCCACGGTCGGGCTGCGCTCCGGCGGGCGTGCCGTCTTGCTATTCCATGTCTTCCACGGACAGGATTTCCCAACGCGAATTGTCCGCCGCCACACGGAAGGTGGCCACGGCGCGGGCACCGCACGAGCGGCAGATGAGCACCCGGCGGTGCTCGCCGTTCTTCTGGCCGGCCCACGAGGTGTCCGGGGGGCCGAAGTGGCAGCGTGTGCAGCGAAACATGGGAGCGACGTTTATCTTGTGCAGCGTGAGATTGTCTGCTTCAAAGCTGGGCATGTGCAAACCTGTGCTCTTCGTTGGTCGTGTCGTCCGGGCGGCGCATGGTTCAGCGCCCGTATCTGAAGGGTAGGGCGACGCCGTACGAACCGGCACGCCGCACACATGCTGAACCGGAGTGTCATGTGTGCTATCGCCTTTCGATGTTCGGGTCAAGTATCAGAGAAATATTCACCTGCAACTTCGCCGTGCAGTGGCGCCTCATTTTTTGTGGCGGACCATGTAACAATACGTATCAAAGCCTGCGGAACAGTAACGGATGAATGTCACGTGCGATGGGAAAGGACGAAAACGGCAAGTGGTGAAACGCACGCCCACGTGACGCAGGCTATGCGTTTGCGCGCGGGGCACGTTCTGGTATGGTGCCGGTGCCCGCCGCAGCACACCGTATGGCCGTTGCGCCGGGGCTGCCCTCTGTTCATGAACCGTGACGCCTGCGAGTCCACATGCCATCTACTTCCTCCGTTCCATCGCCCGCTTCAGCCCCGTCTTCGGTGTCCGGCAGCGCCGCACCGGGTGGAACCGCACAGCCCGACCTCGGCAGGCTGTCCATCGACAAGACCGGCTGGCAGTCGCCCCGGCGGTCACCCCGGCGGCGCTGGGTGTGGCTGCTTGCCGTCGTGGTGCTGGTTGGCGCGGCCATGGGCGCGCGGTTGCTGTTTCCGGCAGAGCGAGAGGTGCGCCTTGCCGTGGTGGCCAGGGTGTATCCCACCCAGTCCATGACCACGCTGGTTTCCAGTGGCTATGTTACCGCGCAGCGCAAGGCGTCGGTGGCATCCAAGATCACCTCGCGGCTGGAATGGCTGGGGGTGGAGGAAGGCAGCCGGGTAACCGCCGGGCAGGTGCTGGCCCGGCTGGAGAGCGACGACGCCAGGGCCGCCCTGGATCGCGTGCGGGCCAACGAGCGCGCCGCGCGGGCCGACATCGACCGCGCCGTCGCGGAACTGACGGATGCCCAGCGCAACCATGTCCGCATGCGCAAGCTGCTGGCGGAAAACGTGATTTCCCGGTCGGACCTGGAAACCGCAGAAACCCGCGCCCTCACGGCGGATGCCGCCGCCCGTGCCGCCCGTGACGGATTGGCCGCCGCCAGCGCGGCCCGGCGCGAGGCCGAGACGCAGCTGGAATACACCTACATCCGCGCGCCGTTCGATGCCGTGGTGCTGACCAAGAACGCGGACGTCGGCGACATCATCACCCCGCTGGGCGCGGCGGCCAACGCCAAGGCCAGTGTGGTGACCATCGCCGACATGGGCTCGCTGCTGGTGGAAACGGACGTCAGCGAATCCAGCGTGGGCCGGGTGACGCCCGGCGCGCCCTGCGAAATCGCCCTGGACGCCCTGCCGGACGAACGCTTTACCGGTCGGGTGCACATCATCGTGCCCACGGCCGATCGCAGCAAGGCATCGGTCATGGTCAAGGTGGCCTTCGACGTGCTGGATCCGCGCGTGCTGCCGGAAATGAGTGCCCGCGTTGCCTTTCTGAGCCGTGTGCCTTCCGAAGAGGAACGCCGCCCCCGCCCGGTGGTGCCCGCTACCGCCGTGCGCGGCGAAGGCAATGCCAGCGCCGTGTTCGTGGTGCGGGATGGTCGGGCGGTGCGCACCCCGGTGCGCACCGGCATGGCCCTTGGTGATACGGTGGAATTGCTGGATGGCCCCGTGCCTGGGGCAGCCGTGGGAGAACGGGTGGTGGCCGACCCACCCGCCGACCTGGCCGACGGCGAGCGCGTGCGGATGCAGCCATGAGCCGCGCGCAAGATACCGCCGCTCCTCCTCATCCTTCCGAACAGCACGGCACGGCAGGCGGGTCTGGCACGCCCGATATGCCCGGCACGCCCGATATGCCCGGTATGCCCAGTACGGCGGTCGGGCCGGGCGTGGATGCCGCCTCCCCGCACACGGCCAGCCCCCCCATCCGGCTTGCCGGGGTGTCCAAGGCCTACCGGCGCGGCGCGCAGGTGGTGCCGGTGCTGACCAGCGTGAACATGACCGTGGCCCCAGGCGAGTTCCTGGCGCTCATGGGGCCGTCCGGCTCCGGCAAATCCACGCTGCTCAACCTCATTGCAGGCATCGACCGGGTGGACGCCGGGTCCGTCTTCGTGGGCGATACGGACATCACCACCCTGGACGACGCGGACCTGGCCCGTTGGCGCAGCCGCAGCGTGGGATTCATCTTCCAGTTCTACAACCTCATCCCGGTGCTGAACGCGCTGGAAAACGTGGAACTGCCGCTGCTGCTCACGCCCCTGTCCGGGCGCGAACGGCGGGAGCGGGCACGCACCGCGCTGTCCATGGTGGGCCTGTCCGACCGCATGGACCACTACCCCGGCCAGCTTTCCGGCGGGCAGCAGCAGCGCACGGCCATTGCCCGCGCCCTGGTGGCCGACCCGGACATCCTGGTGGCCGACGAACCCACCGGCGACCTCGATCGCGTGTCCGCCGGGGAAATCCTGAACCTCATGGGCGGGCTTAACCGCACCATGGGCAAGACCATCATCATGGTCACCCACGACCCGCGCGCGGCGGAACGGGCGGGCCGCCTGCTGCTGCTGGAAAAGGGCGAGCTGGCCGATGCTGACGCTTAAATTCGTGCTGCGCAACCTGGCCCGGCATCCGTTGCGCAATACGCTGACGGTGCTGGGCATCGCCGTTTCCATCATGGCCTTCGGCCTGCTACGCACCACGGTGGAGGCCTGGTACGCCGGGGTTTCCGCCTCTGCCGCCAACCGGCTGGTCACCCGCAACGCCATCTCGCTGGTGTTTCCGCTGCCCATCGCCTACGCGGGCAAGATACGCGCCGTGGAAGGGGTTACGCACCTTTCGTGGGGCAACTGGTTCGGCGCGTACTACGTGGATGAAAAGAACTTTTTCGCCAACTTCACCGTGGACATGCGCAGCTACCTGGACCTGTACCCGGAATTCGTCATTGCCGACGACCAGAAGGCCGCCCTGCTGCGCGACCGCAAGGGCATGGCCGTGGGGCAACGGCTGGCCCGGCGCTTCGGCTGGAAGCTGGGCGACACCGTGCCGCTGAAGGGCACCATCTACCCCGGTGACTGGAGCGTGGTGGTGCGGGCCATCTACACCGGGCGCTTTCCCAATACCGACGAGACGCAGGCCTTCTTTCACTGGGAGTATCTGAACGAGCGGATGAAGGTGGAGCGCCCCACCCGCGCCGACCACGTGGGCTTCTACATGATCGGGGTGGACCGGGCCGAGAACGCGGCCCGCGTGGCGGGCGACATCGACGCGCGGTTCCGCAATTCGCTGGCCGAAACCCTGACCGAGACGGAACAGGCCTTCCAGATGGGGTTCATCTCCATGAGCGAGGCCATCATCGTGGCCATCCGGCTGGTGTCGGGCATCGTCATCGTGATCATCATGGCGGTGGCGGCCAACACCATGGCCATGTCCGCGCGCGAACGCATGGGCGAATTCGCCACCCTGAAGGCGCTTGGCTTCGGCGGCGGGTACGTGGCCCTGCTGGTAACGGGAGAGGCGCTGGCCCTGTCGCTGCTTGGCGGCCTGGTCGGGTGCGCGCTCTCCGTGCCGGTCACGCGGGTCATCGCCCATGTGCTGGGCGACTACTTTCCGGTGTTCCTGCTGTCCGGCGAGACGCTGGTCCTGCAAGGCGCGGCGGCGACCGTGGTGGGGCTGGTGGCGGCTGCGGTGCCCGCGTTGCGGGCGCGGCAGGTGCGTATAGCCGACGTGCTGGGAAGGTAGGAGGCTTCTAAATGGTCCTTTCGCTCGTTGGCTACGTCAAACTACACCTGCCATGTCAGTCGAATACAGCAAGAGTACGCGTTGCGGTCCTCATCCGTAATGCTCGAAGACTCACATAACGGCTGAGGCACTCCTTCATGGCAGGCTTGTTTTCCTTGCCAACGAACGAAAATCCTCATTTAGAAACACCCCTGCGTAGGTAGGTAAAAGGAAAAGGCATGGCCTCGCTTCTTTCCTACAGCTTCCGCAACATGCTGGCGCGCCGCCTGACCACGACCCTTACCGTGGGAGGCATGGCGCTGGTGGTGTTCGTGTTCGCGGCCATGCTCATGCTGTCTGAAGGATTGCGCACCACCCTGGTGCTTACCGGATCGCCCGACAATGTTGTGCTGCTGCGGCAGGGGGCCAAGGCCGAAATGGAAAGCGCGGTGGACCGCGACCAGGCTCCGCTGGTGGAAAGCCTGCCCCAGGTGGCCCGCGCCGCCGACGGCGGGCCGCTGGCCGCGCGCGAACTGGTGGTGCTGATAACCCTGAACAAGCGCGGCACCACCAAGCCGTCCAACGTGGTCATCCGGGGCATCGGCCCCCATTCGCTGGAACTGCGTCCGCAGGTCCGACTGAAGGAAGGGCGCATGCCGCGCTTCGGCACGTCCGAGATCATTGCCGGGGAAAGCATTGCCCGGCGGTTCAGCGGCACAGGCATTGGCGAAAGCCTGCGCTTCGGCCTGCGCGACTGGACCGTGGTGGGCATTTTCGAGGCCGGGGCCACCGGCTTCAGCTCCGAGGTGTGGGGCGACGTGGACCAGTTGATGGCCGCCTTCCGCCGCTCGTCCTATTCGGTGGTGGTGGCGCGCCTGAAAGAGCGCGGCGGGTCCGAGGGCGCGGGGGGGCTGGACGGCCTGCGCGCGGGCCTTGCGGCGGACCCGCGCCTGCAACTGGAAGGCAAGCGCGAGACCCGCTTCTACGAGGAACAGTCCGAGATGATGGCCAAGTTCCTTGGTGTGCTGGGCACCATGCTGCCCGCCATCTTTTCGCTGGGGGCCACCATTGGCGCCATGATCACCATGCATGCCGCCGTGGCCAACCGGGTACGCGAGATAGGCACCCTGCGGGCCATCGGGTTTCAGCGGCGGGACATCTTGCTGGCGTTTCTGCTGGAATCGCTGCTGCTGGGCGGCAGCGGCGGGGCCATCGGCCTGCTGCTGGCGTCCACCCTGCAATGGGTGACCATTTCCACCATGAACTTCCAGACCTTTTCGGAACTGGCGTTCAGCTTTACCCTTAGCCCGCGCATTGCCGTAGGGGCGCTGCTGTTCGGCATGGGCATGGGCTGCCTGGGGGGCATCCTGCCTGCCATCAAGGCTTCGCGGCTGGTTATCGTAGACGCGCTGCGCGCGGCCTGATCTGGTAATCGCGCTGCGCGCGGCCTGATCTGGTAATCGCGCTATGCGCGGCCCGGAGTGCCTTCGCCGTGCGACATCGCACCCTGTTTTGGTAGGAGTTATGTTCCCCTGAAAGGCATGGTGTCGGTATTTCAGCGTGTTGTCACTGCGTGGAAAGACTCCGCAGTGTGCTGCGGAAAACGGCAGATTCTGCAGGAAGGCACGGTGTGCGAAAGCGCCGGAATCTGGGATTCCGGCGCTCCTGTTTTTTATTGCACTGTAATTAAACGTGATATTTTTTGGTGAAAATTTCGATAGTCCCGTTGACAATATCACACCAGCTAGGTAGGAAATAACCCATACCAGCACGGTAGGAATTAGCGAAGCACGCGGACTGCCACCCGCGCCTCCGTGCCGGTGACTGAAGGTCGAAACTGGATTACGCCGGGTATACGCGGAACCATGCCCCCGCGCACCCCGGTTACCGGAACAAGGCGACGAGGTTTCCCAAGTTGGCCCGGCGGTGCTGCCGCCGCGGTCCCCGCAGCCGGATGGCGCTGGCGGCGGGGCCGCCACGATGGCACCGGGGCAGGATTTCCCAACCTTTCAGTACACAGGGGCAAGCCAATGCAAGTTCAGGAGATGTTCGCGATGGCTGAGGCGGGCGACGCAAGCGCCCAGTTCAATCTTGGCATGTTGTACTACGAAGGCAACGGCGTTGCACAGGACTTCGGCAAGGCCGCCCAGTGGTTGGGCCGTGCCGCCAAGGCGGAGCATCACGAGGCCCTCAACTTCTACGGCGTGCTGCACGCCACCGGCAAGGGTGTTGCGCAGGACTTCGGCAAGGCGCTGGAACTGTTCCGCAAGGCCGACAAGTGCGGCTACAACTGCGAACCGGTCCACGACGACCTGCCCACCGACTTCCGCGACAAGCAGTATGGCATGGAACTGGTGGCCGCCAAGCGCGACTTTGTCCGCAAGGCGCGGCTGCTGGCAGCCGAGGCCCGCTGCAACGTGGGGCTTGCCTATCACGGCGAGGCCACCGATGCCACCTCGCGCAAGATCGCGCGCGAACTGTTCCTGAGCGCGGCCACCCTGGGCAACGGCAAGGCCATGCATCTGCTCGGCACCATGTGTCGTGACGGTGCGGGCGTGCCCGCCAGCGAGGTGCGCGCGTACATGTGGTTCGACCTGGCCGTGACCTCTGGCTTCGGCAGGGCCGGGGAAGCCCGGCGCGAACTCGTCGACAGGATGGCGGCCAAGGACGTGACACGGGCCGAAAAGCTCGCGGCGCGCTGGCTGCGTTGTTTCCCGCTGCCGGAGGGTGCGGCCCAGTAGACCGGCGGCAGGCGGTGCGGCGGCGGGACGGCAAACCCTGGGTTGCCGCTCCGCCGGGCTAAGGCCGCGCGCGGCGGTTTCCACCTCCTTGCGCCGCAACAGTGGCCGATGCATGCGACACGCGGGGCCCCCTGCCGAAAGGCAGGGGGCCCCGCACCTTTTGGGTCACGCTCACGGGCAGGGCCTGTGCGGGCGTGCAAATCCTACATGTACGGTATGAATTTGACTGAAATGGTCCGAATTGCGCAGGTGAGCCGGGATCGAAATGCAGCGGAACGATCGATTCGGTGGGGATGGCGAGCCGGAGGAAGTTGGCTCACCTGCGCAGGTCGGGCAGTCGAGGCCAGTCGGGCCAAGTCAGGGCTGACAGGGTCAGTCAGGGCCGAAGGGCCGAGAGAGGCGGACAAGGCGGTTGGGCAGTGGGACGCCACAAGGCCACGGTGTGCGCGTCGGGGTCTGGTCCGTCGCGTCGTTTCGCCTCCTTGCGGCTTGCTACGCCTGGGCGGGAACGGCCCTGCGGATGGTGTCCAGCAGGGCAGCGGGCACCACCGGCTTCTGATGGGTGGGCACGCGGCGGGCAAGGCGCGCCGGGCGTGGTCCCACGCCGCTTACCACCACCACGGGGGTTTCGCGCAGGGCGGGGCTGCGGCGCAGCCGGGCGTAGAACACCGTGCCGCCGGGGCTGGGCAGGTCCATTTCAAGGGTGATCACGTCGGGGCGGAAGCTGGCGGCGGCCTCAAGCGCCTCGGGCGTGGAGGCGGCGGTGCGCACGGCGTGTCCTTCCGCCGTCAGCAGACCGGCAAGGCGTTCGCGCTCTGTCGGGTCGTTGTCGACGACGAGTACGCGACGGAGGGTGGCACTCATGTTGGTCGCGGACATTGATAACTCCTTCACAAGATGGGTGTAAAAAGGACCCGCCGTACCCAGGGGGGCAACGGCGGGTCCGTTCAATGTCGCTAGTCGTTCTTGGCCGGGGCGTGCGAAGCGCAGCCGCAGGCGCAGCAGCCGTCGCCCTTCAGCGCGCCAAGGCCCTTCAGCACTTCCATGGCAACGCCAAGGCCTTCCTTGGCTTCCTTGGAACCGAGGGCGCCGACCATGCCGAACATGCCCACGGGCTTGGCCTGCGACAGGTCCAGCTTGGCCAGCATGTCCACCGCGCGGGCCAGGAAGACCTGCACGTTGGGATCGGCCAGCTTTTGCAGCAGCACGGTCATGAAGGCGAGCGCATCGCCCATCTTCTCGATGCCTTCGGGGGTGTTGGCGTCCAGCACCTTGCCGCCCGCGCCCTTCAGGGCCGACAGCTTGGCGAACACGCCGTCCTGCTCCCACTTGCCAAGCCCTTCGATGATGTGGGGCCAGGTGGGGGCCACCGCCGGGTGCATGGTGCGCCACAGGTCGATGAGGTTTTCCAGCTGGTCGAGGCAGTAGTTGAGGTTGGGGACGCTACGCAGGCCACGGCGCAGCAGCTCGAAGATGTCGTCGAGATGCACGCGGCCGTGCACGTCCTGCAGTTCTTCCACCATCAGGCGGAAGGCGTGGTTGCCGATGGGCGTCACTTCCTCGATGAAGTACTTGGTGCCCATCGCGCGCTCGTGCAGGAAGGCGATCCGCTCTTCCATGGCCTCGAGGCGCTGGAGAATGAGTTCTTCGTTGGTCATTGGTGCCTCCGGCTTACTTCTTCCGCATCAGGGAAGTGTCCTTGCCGTGCAGGTACATGTTCGGCTCGAACGGCAACTCGTGACCCTTCAGCATCAGGCTGTAGTACACCCACTTGAACATCAGCTTGCCCCAGTAGTTGATGTGGCTTTCGCCCAGCAGCGCGCAGGGCCCCACACCGGGGAAGGGGAACATGCCGGGCAGCGGTTCCACGTCGTAGCTGAAGTCGATGAGCGAGGCCTTTTCGTAGCCGGTCACGATGAAGCAGGTGGAGTGACCGTCGAAGTGGTGGTAGTGCTCGCTGCCGTCGATGTCGGACATCAGGTTTTCGGCGATGATGTCGGCCTCGTAGTGGGCCACGGAACCGGCCTTGGAGGTCGGCACGTTGGTGGTGTCGCCGATGACGTACATGTTGGGGTACTTCTTGGACTTCAGGGTGCCCTTGTCGGTATCCATGAAGCCCATGGGGTCGGCGATGTCCGAATCGATCAGGAACTGCTGGCCCATGTTCGGGGGAATGGTGACGAGCAGGTCGTAGTTGACCTCGTCGCCGGTGACGGAGGCGATGGTCTTGTTGCCCGCGTCAACGCTGTCCACCACGAAGTTGGGCGTGACCTTGATGTTCTTCTGCACGCACAGTTCGCCCAGGATCTTGGCGGCCACGGGCTTGGTGAAGGCGCCGGTCAGCGGGGTGACCAGTTCGATCTCAATGTTGTCGCGCACGCCCATCTTGGTGAAGTACCAGTCGGCCAGGTAGATGAACTCCAGCGGCGCGACCGGGCACTTGATGGGGGTTTCGCAGATGTGGTGGACGAGGCGGCCCTTCTTGAAGTTCTTCAGCTTGGGCAGCAGGGCGGCGGCGCCGTCGGGGGTGTAGAAGTCGTGGATGTTGCCGCGCCAGTCGTCCAGCAGGCCTTCCACTTCGTCGGGGGCGATGCGGCAACCGGTGGCGATGACCACCCAGTCGTAGCTGTACTTGCCGCCTTCACAGGTGACCACCTTCGCTTCCGGATCCACGTTGGTGATGGTATCCTGCACGAAATTGACGCCACGGGGGATGAAATCCTTCTTGGGCTTCTCGCACCCCTTGGGGGTGTCGATGCCGAAGGGTATGAACAGCCAGCCGGGCTGGTAATGGTGCGTAAGGTCGCGGTCGATGACCGTGATCTCCCATTCGCGCTCGCTGAGCTTTTTCCTCATTTTGGTGGCGAGCATGGTGCCGCCGGCACCTGCCCCAAGAATGAGCAGCTTCTTCATGCCAGGTTACTCCTTCACTTATTGGCTTTGGTGAGAGCAGATTCGGGTATTGGAGCCCCGCAGGGCACGGGGCGTTCTGCCGTATCGCGGCGTGTTCAGCGGCTTGTTGCCGTTCAGCTTGGGCTGGGGGGCGGGGCGTGCGTCCGTGTCCCCGTCGGTGGTCATGTGGGCGCAGTCGTCGGGGCGCTCGGCGCCGTGCATGATGTCGGTAAGGGTGAACTGGTCCAGGGTTTCTTCCAGGGCCTTGGCGGCGCTGGTCCAGGCGGCCTTGCAGCGGCAGGGGGTGTCGTCGCAGTCGGCGCCCACGCAGCAGTTGGGGGGCTGCACGCCGCCCTCCACCACCCGCAGCACGTCGCCCAGGGTCACGTCGTCGGGGTTCATGGTCAGCACATGGCCGCCAGCGGCGCCGCGCACGCTGCGAACCATGCCCGCCGTGCGCAGCTGGCGGATGATCTTTTCGATGAACTTGACGGAAATGCCTGTGTGTTCGGCCAGTTCCGAGGCGGAAAGAGGCCCGTCCTGCGGGCAGTGCAGGGCAAGGTTGACCAGCAGCCGGGATGCGTAATGCACCGTGGAGGAAATTCTCATGCCGTTCTCCAGTGCCTGTGCGGGGGGGCGAGGGCGGCGCGCCGGGGCGCGGTGGGGCTGTTGACCGGGAGATTCCGGGGTGGTCCGTATGTATATTGGAGCAATTTTGTTTTCGTTAATCCGAATTCTTTTGAATCAGATTAATTTCGTATGAATTAAACCCATCCGAATTTGAGTGTCAAGCACCCCCCGGAAAAAGGGGGATTTTTCAACATCCTGAATTCGTGGTTTTATTTCGGGGTTGTGAAAAATATTGCTTGTTTTTGCTGCGTTGCCATGCACGGCGTGTGTCTGGTGTCACGTCGGTTGTGCCCGCACCGGGGGCACGGGATACCGCAAATGATGGCAGGGAAGCAGGGCGGCAGGGGGGCGTGCAGGCCGAAGCAGGCGTCTGGCTGCGTGGAAGCGGCGCTGAGAGGGATAACGCAAAAGTGGTGTAGTGCTTCCTTTTTGGTGAGTGCTTTTTCAGCTCTCGTGCGAGAGTGTTGCTTTATTGTGCGCAAACCGATTGTTTTTATTTACCCATTTGCGCTTCTGGCTTGGTTAATGAGCACTAACATCCTGACGTTTTTGCCGATTTTCGCGGACGTAGTGAAAGCGAATTTTTTTAATTCCTATTGACAAAGGAGGATATTTTCTGTAATAGTTTTCCCATACTTATGTAATAGCTCACTCTTTTTTCGTCGTGCCGTGTGGTGCGGCGTCGAGTGACGGGCGCGGGATCCAACACAATGAAGCTTGCAGCAAAGACACGATACGCGGCACGCATCCTTCTTGCTTTGGCCATGCACGGTGAAGACTCCCCCATGACCACCACGGCGCTGTCCCAGCACACCGGCGTGACCGTCCAGTTCATCGAACAGATCCTCAAGACCCTGAAGCGCGGCGGGTTGACGCGCAGTTCTCGCGGGGCCTCCGGCGGGCACATGCTGGCCCGCACCCCCGAAGAGATCACCCTGGGCGAGATCGTGCGTTTGATGGAAGGGGGCATCCAGCTTACCGTTTGCTGTTCCGGCGATGCCAATGCCTGCGCCCGACGGGCCTCGTGCCTGACCAGGTCGGCTTGGGTGCGCGCGTCGCAGGCGCTGGAGCGTTCGCTGGAAGAGACCACCCTGGCCACCCTCATGGAGGGCGATCAACCGCTGGCCCCCCATGACGAGGCGGTCTGTCGCACGGCGGACGACGAGGCATCTCCGCCAAGGCGTACCGCCGTCCGCCGACCGGCCCGTCCGGTCAGCCCCGCCGAACTGTACTGATGCCTGCGCGGGGATCGGCCGCATGGTCGGACCCGGCGCGGTCGATTCGATGGCGGGCGAGCCAGCCGGGGCTGCCGTCGTGGCAGGTTTCGCCAAGCCATTTCTTCTCTGCCCGTCACGGGCCAGACGCGCTTTGGCCGGTGTTCGTTTCTGATCGCGTGCCTGTTCTTTCTTCCGTTGTTTTCCTGCCTGTCGTTACAGCCCTGCCGCAGGGCGCGCAGCGTTTCGCCGCCGGTACCCCCGGCGGTTTCCTTTTTCAGGGTGACCGGGGCTTCCCGCATCCGTTCGGCCAGCGCCTCTTGTCCGCACCTGTTCCGGCTGCCTATCCCGGCGTGCTTTTTGCAAGATTTTGAGGGGCCAGGAATGCGCGCGGGCACAAACTGCCGGGGCCAGGCCTGTGGCCGGGTATTGCGCGTGATGGCGATTGTCTGAAACTACAGGGTATTGCATACGCACTTCGAGAGGGTTCATGCGGTTTGCCGCCCCCCACGAAATGCGCTACGGGAAAGGCCCGGTGCGCCGTTGCGCATGCCGGTTCAATTTTTCGACAGGGCAAGGGGTTTCCGGATGCTCAAGAATTGCAGTCTGTTCATGAAGCTCAGCCTGGGGTTCGGCTCGCTGCTGCTTATCGTGGCGACGGTGGTTGCCTTCTCGTGGCAGCAGCAACAGCATTTGTTGCGCCAGTCGGAGGTTACGGGCAACACGCAGGCGTTGGTGGCAGGCATGGAACATTCACGGGTGGAAATCCTGTACTACCTGCTGAGCCGGAGCCGGGAGCACGTGCGTGCCTTTGAGGCGCAGCACGGCAGGGATGCCGAGGGCATTGCCGCGTTGCGTGAACGCCTGGCGGCAGACGGTGTGCGCGGGGGCGGCCTGGACGTGCTGGGACCCATGCATGCCGACTACCGGCGCAAGTTCCTGGAGCTGGACGGCGTGCTCACCCATCGCGAGCAGACCATCAAGAACGCCGTGCAGGCAGCCAATGCCCTGCAGGAAGGGGTGGAACGGCTGCACACGGCACGCCTGAACGCCATCGTGCAAACCAACCCTTCGCTGGCCCCCCGGCGCGACGAGTTGCAAACCCTGGTCACGCTGGAGACGGAATTTCTTCAATCGCGCGTGGACGTGCTGTATTATCTGTGGCGGGGCGATATCGATGCCCTGTCCCGCGCCCGCATGCGTCTGGACAGGGCCATCTCTGCCGCGGCCGGACTTTCCGCCAGCGAGGGCCCCGGCGAAAACTGGAAGCTGGCCTCTGCGGTACTGGCCAGCGCGCGGGGGTACCACGAGCAGGTGGAGCAGCTGGTCAAGGATGAAGCCGAACGCGAGGCCCGCCTTTCGGGCATGGCCAGCGTGGCCGAGGGCGTGCGCAACACCGTGGTGGCGGTGAAGGACGCCCAGCAGGACCGCATGGAGGCTGCGGTGCGCCGCTCTTCCGCGATCTCGCTGGGGGTTGCCGGCGGCGCGCTGGTGCTGGGGCTGATGTTCGCCATCCTCATCGGCAAGTCGGTGCGCGGCGGCATTGCCCGCGCGGCAGCCGTGGCAGAGGCCGTGGCCCAGGGCGAGACATCGCTGGAGGTCGAGGTAGAAGGCACCGACGAAATAGGCAGGCTGCTGCAAGCCATGCACGAGATGCTCCAGGCCGAACGCCGCGTGGTGGAAACCGCCCGCGAACTGGCACGGGGCAACGTGGATATCGAAGTGGTCATGCGCGGCCCGCGCGACGAACTGATGCGTGCCTTGGGAGACATGGTGTCCGTGGAGCGGTCCATCTCGCGCAGTGCGTCCACCCTGGCCACCGGCGATTTGCGCGTGTCGCTGGAGCCGCGCGGCGACAGCGACCGGCTGTTGAGCTCGCTGGGTGACATGGTGCACCGGCTGTCCGATGTCGTGCGCGACGTGCAGGTGGGCGCCGAGAATGTGGCCGCAGGCAGCGAGGAACTGAGCGCCACGGCCGAGGCCCTTTCGCAGGGGGCAACGGAGCAGGCTGCCTCGGTAGAGCAGTGCTCCGCCTCCATGGAAGAGATGGTGGCGCGCATCGCCCAGAACGCCGAGAACGCCCGAACCACGGAATCCATCGCGGTGCGCGCGGCGGACGACGCCCGCGACTCGGGAACGGCGGTGGCCGCCACGCTGAAGGCCATGCGCGAGATTGCCAGCAAGATCTCGATCATCGAGGAAATTGCCCGGCAGACGGACCTGCTGGCCCTGAACGCCGCCATCGAGGCGGCCCGCGCGGGCGAGCAGGGGCGCGGCTTTGCCGTGGTGGCGTCCGAAGTGCGCAAGCTGGCCGAACGCAGCCAGGCCGCTGCGGCGGAAATCAACCGGCTGTCAGGGGCCAGCCTGGAAGTTTCGGAACGTGCGGGTGAACTGCTGGGCAAGCTGGTGCCGGACATAGAGCGCACGTCCGAACTGGTGCAGGAGATCGCCGCCGCCAGCATCGAGCAGCGCGAGGGCGCAAGCCAGGTCAACGAGGCCCTGCACATGCTCGACCAGGTCATCCAGCAGAACGCGGCGGCTTCGGAAGAGGTGGCCTCCACGTCCGAAGAACTGTCGGCCCAGGCGGCCCACCTGCAACGCACGGTGGCGTTCTTCCGCCTGGGGGCGGACATGTCTCCCAAGGTCCAGCGGGTGCCGGGGCCGCAGCCTTCGGCCATGCCGCCCCTGAAGGACGGCGACCCGCGCAAGGTGCGCATCAACCTCACGGACGATGCGGACGACACGGATGATCAGGATTTCGAGCGCTTCTAGCGCGCCAGCGCAACACATGCATCCGCCGGGACGGCTTCGCAAGCCGCCCCGCAACCGGAACCACGACGTGCAGCAGGGCAGGAACGGATACGCACCGCAGGACGATGCGGGCGGCAGGAACGCGGCGGACATGCCGCAGACCGGTGCCGCTTTGCGTGACGTGTCGCGTGCGCCTCTTCCGGGGCCTGGTCCCATGGCGCCCGTGCGCAGGCTGCTGGCCCTTACCCTGGGTGACGAGCGCTTCGCCCTGGACGTCGGCGTGGTGCGCGAGGTGCTGGACTTCGGCGATCTGACGCGCATTCCCCGCATGCCTGCCCACGTGCGTGGTGTGGTGAACCTGCGCGGGGCTGCCGTGCCGGTAGTGGATTTGCGCACCCGCCTCGGCATGGGCAGCGTGGAGCGCACCGTGCATTCGCGCATCGTCATCGTGGAGGCGCCCACGCCCCCCGATGCTGGCGGCGGCATCACCCTGGTGGGCGCGCTGGCCGACGCCGTGCGCGAGGTCATCGAAATCGACGCCGTCGCCGTGGAACCCCCGCCGCGCATGGGAACCCCCGTGCCCGCCGACGTGCTGGCCGGAATATTCCGCCACGGGGGGCGGCACGTGCTGCTGCTGGACGCCGACCGCCTGTTCGACGACGAGGAACCGGCGGGCGCCCCGGCTGCGATTGCGGCGCAACCCCCGTCCCAGCCCCTGCCCCGGCCCCTGCCCCAGCCCCTGCCCCGGACCCCGTCTCTTTCCCCTGCCGATGGGCAGTCACAGGCGCGCTCTGTCCCTGCCGATGCCGCGCCGGGCACCCCCGTCCGCTTCGGGGGAGGTGGCGCATGAACCCCGGCGGCACCGCGCGGCGCGTGTTCACCGAGGAAGCGCGCGACCTGCTCATCGACCTCGAGGAAGCGCTGCTGGAACTGGAATCGCACCCCGGCGATGCCGCGCTGATGGCACGGGTGTTCCGCGCGTTGCACACCCTGAAGGGCACTGGCGCCATGTTCGGTTTCGACGCCGTGGCCCGCTTCACCCACGTGGTGGAAGACCTGTTCGACAGCGTGCGCAAGGCCGGGGTTCCGGCTACGTCAGAATTGCTGGCCCTTGGCCTGGACGCCAAGGATCATTTGCAGGAACTGCTGGACCGGGGCGCATCGGCCCTTGCGCCACCGCAGGCCCCGCCGCCGGGCATGGCGGAAGATTCCGCCGATGCGGACCGCGTTGCCGCGCGCGAGCGTGAACTGCTGGACCGCATCGGCGGGCTGGCGGCGCGTTGGGCCGTTCCCCTCACCGGTGGTGCGCTGGCTGACGATGCCGCCGTGCTGGCGGACACGTCGTCCAACGCGTCGCCGCACGTTTACCCCACGGCGGCCCCGAGGATCATCCTTGCGCCGTCCGGACACACGGCCCCGGAATCGTCCTCGGTTTCCGACGACTCTCCCCGCGAACCCCGGGTGTACTGGCTGCGCTATATCCCGTCGCCCGGCGCGCTGCGCCGGGGGCTGGACCCTTCCCGGTTGCTGGATGGCTTGCACGGGCTTGGCCCCCTGCATGTCTGGCCCCACTGCGAAGCCGTGCCCGGACTGGACGGGCTGGACGCGGAAGCGGTGCACCTGCGCTGGGACGCCGTGCTGGTCACGGAACACCCGGTGGCCATGGTCCGCGAGCCGTTCGCCGCGCTGATGGACGAAGCCGGACTGGACGTGGAGGCGTTGGGCGAGGAGCGTCTGCTGCCCTCGCCGGAACTCTTGTGCCGCATCGCGGCACAGGGGCGTGTTGCCGATGCGGCCGGGCTGCTGGCTGCCGCCGGGGCGGGCGACGAGGCCCTGCGGGCGGTGCGCGGGCAGGGCGCCCCAGTTGGAATCAATGGAATCAATGGAATCAGTGAACTCGGTGGGGCCGTTCCGTCGGTATCCGTGGGCATGTCTGCCGTCGTGTCCGCGCCCTGGCCCGTGCCGGAATGTGCGCCCCCGGTCGGTGACGACGCCGCCCCGGCGGGCATCCCGCGCCCCGGCGGCGACGAAGGTGCCACCACCAGCCTGCGCGTGGACAGCGCCAAGGTGGACCGCCTGCTGGACAACGTGGGCGAACTGGTCATCCTGCAGGCGCGCCTTTCACGCATCGCCACCGACCATGACGACCCGCGTCTGCGCGAACTGGCCGAAGGCCTGGAACGGCTGACCGAATCCCTGCGCGACAGCACCATGTCGGTGCGCATGGTGCCGCTGGACGCCACCTTCCACGCCTTCCGGCGGCTGGTGCGCGACCTGGCGGCCCGGCTGGGCAAGGACGTGCGCTTCGTGGCCGAGGGGGGCGAGACGGAGTTGGACAAGACCGTCATCGACCACCTGCGCGACCCGCTGCTGCATCTGGTGCGCAACGCCATGGACCACGGCGTGGAACATGCCGACGTGCGCCTGGCGGCAGGCAAGCCCGCCGAGGCGGTATTGCGCCTGTCCGCCGTCCATGCGGGGGGCGAGGTGCTGGTCACCGTGTCCGATGACGGCGCGGGCATAGACCTGGACAAACTGCGCGCCGTGGGCGTGGCGCGCGGGCTGCTGGCACCGGACGCCGACCCCGGCGAGGCGGAACTGCTGCAACTGCTGTTTCTGCCCGGCTTCAGCACGGCCAGCGGCGTTTCCGACCTTTCCGGGCGCGGGGTGGGGCTGGACGTGGTCAGCACGGCACTGGGGTCACTGCGCGGCAGCGTGGACGTGGTCACCCGGCGGGGCGAGGGCACGGCCTGGCGGCTGCGCATTCCCCTTACCCTGGCCATCATCGACGGCCTGCGGGTGCGCGTGGGTGACGAAACGTTCATCCTGCCGTTGACCCAGGTGCAGGCGTGCCTGGAGCGCTTCGTGGACGGCGAGGCCGCCACGCTGGGCCTCATCGAATACCGCGAGCGGCTGGTACCCTGCCTCAGCCTGCGCCGCTTTCTGGACGTGCCGGGCGCGCAGCCCGCCTACGAACGGGTCATCATCGCCAACGTGGACGGCCAGCCGGTGGGCTTTGCCGTGGACGGCGTGGCCGGACTGGAACAGGCGGTCATCAAGCGCCTGGGCGGGCCTTGCCGCCGCGCCGCCTGGATTGCCGGGTCCAGCGTGGACGCAGAGGGCGGCATATCGCTGATTCTCGACGCCGCCCAACTGGTGCGCGTGGCGCAGGGCATGCAGGAACGCTGATCAGCGCTTTCGCCCTCGGGTCCTGCCTGCCGTGCATTGTCGCCCCGCCCTGACCGGCGGGGCTTTTTCGTCCCCTGCTTCTCCCCTTGCCGTTTCCGCTGGCCCGTCACCGGGTACGCCCGGCGCGTCCGCCGCCGTTTGGCGGTGGTCGCCCCCACCGGGGATGCGCGGCGGCATTTCGTGCATCAGTTCCAGCCACGCCGCCGCCGCCGGGGACAGGCTGTGCCCCTTGCGCCAGGCGAGCACCGCGCGCCAACGCAGTTCGTCGTCGTTCAGCAGGGCCTGGTGAATGCCGTGCGGCATCGGTTCCGTCAGCATCAGGCGCGGTACCAGCGCCACGCCAAGCCCGGCGGATACCAGGCTGATGATGAAGGGTATCTGGCCGCTGCACAGGGTTTCGTCCAGGCACACTCCCTGTTTCAGGCAACGCTCGCGGATGCGCGCGTTGAGCGCGAAGCCCTGCTCGAACTGGATGAACGCGCTGCCATCCAGGTCGCGCAGACGCAAGGTTGCGCAGCCCTGCATGGGGTGACCCTGCGGCAGCAGGGCCATGAGCGGCTCGTCGCACAGGGGCGACACCTCGAACTGGTCGGAGACGGGCAACAGGGCCAGGGCCATTTCCAGTTCGCCGCGCAGCACGTCCTCTTCAAGCGCGTAGCAGCCCTTTTCGCGCAGTTCTATGCGCACGCCCGGATAGCGGCGGCGGTATTCGGCGAACTGCCGGGCGAACAGCAGGGTGCTGCCCACCGGCGGTACGCCGAAGCGCAGCGTGCCCCGGCGCACGTTGCGCAGGTCGTCCATCTCTGCGTCCAGCGCTTCCTTTTCGGCCAGCATGGCCAGTGCGCGGCGGTAGGCCACCTCGCCCGCCGCCGTCAGGGTCACCCCCGCAGGGGTTCGCTGCAGCAGGATGGCCCCGCAGTCCTCCTCCAGCCCGCGCACGGCCTTGCTGACCGTGGACTGTGTGGCGCACACGGCCTGCGCCGCGGCGGAAAATCCTCCCGCCCGAACCACCTCGACAAAGCAGCGCAATACCCTGAGGTGCATGACCATTCCATTTCCGACTGGGGTTCATGAAGACAATTCATTTCACAACTGCCAGACCCCTTGGCTAACAGCAGAAGCTGCAAGGTTCAAGCGGCCACGGTGCCGTTTCCGCCGCCGCATCGCGCGGCGGGAATGTGGCCGGACCAGGCACGATACGGCTGGGCGCGTTGCACGCAGGGTGCGCGCGTTCATGCCATGCACATCAAACCACAGGGGGCATTCATGAACTGGGTGCAGCAGTACGATCCGTTTTCCAACATCGCCGCCTCGGCCTGCGTGGCCATGCTGCCGCTGGCGATACTCTTCTACATGCTGGCCGTCCGACGGGCCAAGGGCCACACGGCCGCCGCGCTGGGGCTGGTTGGTGCGCTGTGCGCCGCCGTGGGCGTGTGGGGCATGCCCGTGGGCCTTGCCGTCAACGCCACGCTGTACGGCATGGCCATGGGGCTGTTCCCGATCATCTGGATCGTGCTGACGGCCGTGTGGCTGTACAACATGACCGTGGAATCGGGCGAGTTCGAGATCATCAAGGGCTCGCTGGCCCGGCTCACCGACGACCGGCGGTTGCAGGCCCTGTTCATCGCCTTTGCCTTCGGGGCGTTTCTGGAAGGTACGGCGGGCTTCGGCACGCCGGTGGCCATCACGGCGGCCATGCTCATGGGGCTTGGCTTCAGCCCGGTGTACGCCGGGGGTATCTGCCTGGTGGCCAACACCGCGCCAGTGGCCTTCGGGGCGCTGGGTATCCCGGTCATCGTGGCCAGCCAGGTCAGCGGCCTGGATGTTGCCCTGCTCAGCCAGTACGTGGGGCGGCAACTGCCGGTGTTCGCGCTGGTGGTGCCGCTGTGGATGACCGTGGTCATGTGCGGTTTCCGCCGGTCCATGGAGGTGCTGCCCGCCATCGTGGTGGCCAGCGTGTGCTTCAGCGGCACGCAGTTCCTGTTCGCCGAACTGCACGGTCCCACGCTGCCCGACGTCATGGCGGCCATCGTGACCATCATCGGCCTGCTGGTGCTGCTGCGCTTCTGGAAGCCCGCCAGCACCTGGCACTTTGCCGACGAACAGCCCGCCAGCGCGGCGGCCAGCGCCCACCACACCACCGGCGAGATCCTGCGGGCCTGGGCGCCGTATGCCATCCTGGCGGTGTTCGTGTTCTTCTGGGGGCTGGACGGCGTGAAGGCCGGACTGAACAAGGTGTTCATCCAGGCCATCGAATGGCCGGGGCTGCACGGCGCCATCGCCAAGACCGCGCCCATCGTGGCCAAGGATGCACCCTATGCGGCCAAGTACACCTTCAACCTGCTGTCGGCCGGGGGCACCGCCATCCTGCTGGCGGGGCTGCTTTCCGTGCCTGTCATGTCCCGGTCCGGCACCGGCTACGACATGAAGCGGGCCATCGGCTGCTTCTGGCGTACCTGCTACCAGCTGCGCTTCCCGGTGCTGACCATCATGCTCATCCTCGGGCTTGCCCAGCTGATGAACTATTCGGGCATGAGCTCGACCCTCGGCATCGCCTTCACCCACACCGGCGCGCTGTTCCCGTTCTTCGCACCCATCATGGGGTGGCTGGGCGTGTTCCTGACCGGCTCCAACACCTCGTCCAACGCGCTCTTCGGCAGCATGCAGCAGGCCACGGCCCGCGCCGTGGGCGTGGACCCGTACCTGACCGTGGCCGCCAACGCCACCGGGGGCGTGACCGGCAAGATGATCTCGCCGCAGTCCATCTCGGTGGCCACGGCCTCCACCCATACCGTGGGCCAGGAAGGGGCGCTGTTCCGCTTCGCGCTTGGGCACAGCATTGCCATGACCCTGGTGATCTGCGTGCTGGTGACCTTGCAGGCCTACGTAATCGGCTGGATGCTGCCCTAATTCGGCAAACGGCCCCCGAGCGATTGGAAGGGGCATTTCTAAACACGCAACCGTCCGTCATGCCTGGCCCGCCCGGCATGACGGGCGGCGCCACATTCGTCCGAAAGCACGGAGCCGTGCGCTCCTCCTGTGGGCTCCGTGCCCGCGTGCACCCGCCGGACGGACAAGCCCCCCCGCGTTGCACCGTGGGGGGGCCGTCGTGTGTGGGCCGTCGCATGTGGGCGGGACTGCCGCGTGAACTCAGTGCAGGGCGCGCATCTGGCACACCCCGCATTCCAGCACGTAGGCGTTGCCGGGGATGGCCTTGGCCAGATGCTTCACGTGGGCGGCGCGCTCGCCGATTTCGTGCAGGTTGCTGCGCTCGTGGCAGTCCAGCACCGCCAGCGAGACGGAAACGAACGGAAAGCGCCGCTCCATGCCGTCGCGCCCGCGCGCCGTGATCCAGCCGCGCGCGATGTCCTCTCCGCAGTAGCAGCCGCGCACCAGCCGCCCGAAGCAGCGCGTGGCCGCCCGGCACACCCGTTCGGCATGGCGGGGCGAGGTGATGCACACGAAGTCGTCACCGCCGATGTGCGCCACGTAGTCGCCCTTGGCCCCGTGCCGCTGCACCGCCCATGACAGCACCTTGGCCAGCAGCAGGATGATCCTGTCGCCGTTCTTGAAGCCGTAGGTGTCGTTGTAGCTCTTGAAGTTGTCCAGGTCCGCGTACAGCAGCGAAAAGGGCTGCCCCCCGGCCAGGCGCGTTTCCAGTTCCTTTTCCAGCGAGACGTTGCCCGGCAGCCCGGTGAGGGGATTGATGCCCTTGGCCAGTTCCACCTGCACCTGGGCCAGCTTGTGCAGCAGCCGCTGCACGGAGACGGTGCCCGTCAGCACCCCGGCACGGGTAATCATGATGTCGTCGTAGGCCTGCAACCGGCTGCGCGACATGGCCAGGCGGGCGGCGTCCTCCACGGGGGTGGTTTCCTCCATCACCAGCGGCTTGGTGTCCATGACGGCGGAAACAGGCCGCTTGAAGTACAGCGCCACGCCATATTGCGCCGAAAGCTGCCGGTTGAGGTGATAGTCCATGATCAGCCCCAGCGGCTTGCCGCGCTCGTCCGTCACGGCGATGCTGGTCAACGGATCGGAGGTTTCGAAAAGCTTGCGGACCTCGCCCGCCAGCGTGGTGGGCGGCACGGTGTGCGCCTGCTCCGCCAGTTCGCCCACGGGCATGGAACAGGCCAGGCTGCCCACGCTGGGCAGCTGCGCCGTGGGGCGCAGTTCGCCGATGTCCACGTGGGTTTCCTGCTTGGGGTAGTCGGGGCGGCCCAGGTAGTAGCCCTGGCCGTAGTGCGCGCCGATGGCCATCAGCGTGGCCGCTTCCTCGCGGGTTTCGATGCCTTCCGCGATGACCCGCGAGCCGATTTTTTCGGCAAAGCTGACCAGGGTTTCCATCAGCGCGCGGCGCACCGGGTCGCGGTTGATGTTGCGGATGAGCGACATGTCGATCTTGATGAAGTCGGGCTTCAGTTCGGCAATGGTGGCAAGGCCGGAATAGCCGGTGCCCGCATCGTCGATGGCCACCTTGAACCCCTGCCCCCGGTAGTGCGACAGCGTCTTGTAGAACACCCCGAAATCGCGGATGGAATGCCGTTCGGTGATCTCGAAGACGATGTTCTCCGGCGCAAGCCCCATGGCCCGCACCGCCTCCAGCGTGCTGCCGGGGGTGAAGCCTGGGTCGGTGAGGGTGCGCGGGTGGATGTTCAGGAACAGCTTCTGGTCCGGGGCCAGGGTGCCCGCGCAGGCAATGGCCCGCTCGCGGCAGATGCGTTCCAGCGCGAAGAGCATGCCCAGTTCCTCCGCGATGTCGAACAGCATCATGGGCGAGTGGAAGGGCGTGTCCACCGGGCCGCGGCTCAGGGCCTCCCAGGCCATGATGCGCCCTGTGGGAAAGCGCACGATGGGCTGGTACAGGGTGCGGATGGCGTTGTCCTGCAACACGGCCTTGAAGTCGCGCGCAAGGCGCAGGTCGGACAGGTCCAGTTCCTTGCGGGCCATGGTGCGCGCCTCGCGCACGGCCTGAAAGAATTCCTGGCGCGGCTCCGCGTCGGGTCGGCGGCGGTAGGTGGCGCAGCCCACGCCTATGTTCACCTCGCGCCCGGTCCAGCGCAGCACGGAATCCTTCAGGTGGTGCTGCAATTTCAGCTTCATGGTGAAGGCGGCATCAGCCAGGCGCTGCGGGCGGGTGGCCGGTTCCGGCCAGAACACCAGGAATTCTCCGGACTCCAGCGGCAGCAGATGATGCGCCGACGCGGGCTGGCCGCTCAGGCCGGGCACCGCCGCCCACAATCCTTCCACCAGCAGCGATTCGATGCCTGCGGTGATCTCCTCTCCGTACAGGTCGCGCACCAGCACGTGGTCCACCATGCGCACCAGCAGCATGTGCAGCGCCTCGTGCCGGGCCACCATGTCGCGCACCGAGGCTTCGGTGGCGTGGCCGGAATGCGCGTGGCCCGCGGCATCGGGGACGGTCGGGAAGGCCGCCGGGGCGCCGGGGGCGGCGTCGGGGACTTCGATAAGCGTGAAGACCGGCGACGTGTGCGTGGCATGCAGGCCGTCCGGTGCCAGACCGTCCGGGTGCGGTGCATGGCCAGGATCGTCGCGCCTGCGGCCAAGCATTTCCAGAAACGGCTCCAGCCAGGTATGTTGCATGTATCCCCCCGGATACGTTGTCGGACACGTTGTCCGGCACGGCGCCGGATACGTGCCGGACATGGTGCGTAATGGTCGATGCGTTGCGCCGTGCCCGGGTTCCGGACCCGGGGACGGTGCGTGAGGACCATGCGGCACGTGGCTGCATGGCGGCGTGGAACGCGCGACCTGGCACAGCTTGACGCGGGCTGGTGAGTGTGTCGCCCGCTGGCCGTGCGCCCCTGGAGGCGCGGTGACGGTTGCGTGACACCGCGCGGCGCCGGGTTAGTCTCTGTGCGGATAGTTAGCATGAATGCGCCCGTGACGGCGGTGACGGATGTGTGACGATTTGCAGAAGCCCCGGCGCGGGCCTGGCATTGCCGTATGGGTACTGCCGCAGGAGTACTGCCGTGCGGGCCGTGGCGGTGCAGGAACAGGCAAAGAAGGAAGCCACAGGGGCGTGGAGGAGGGCAGGGCGTACCGGCGGGAAGTTCGGCCGGGCGTCGGGCTTTGGTCGGACCAGTCAGGGCCGGTCAGACATGACCGGACACGGAACAGCCCCGGATATGGAGGGAGTGCGGCAGAATCAGGCCAGGGGCAGGCGCACCACGAACACCGCGCCGCCTTCCGGCGCTTCCTCTATGGTGATGGAGCCCTTGTGGTTGGTGACCACGATGAAGTAGGCCACGGAAAGGCCAAGTCCGGTGCCCGCGCCCGCCTCGCGCGTGGTGAAGAACGGCTCGAAGGCGCGGCGGCGCAGTTCCGGGGACATGCCGGGGCCGTTGTCGCCTACCTCGATGCGTACGTGCGCCGCCTCGGCGGCGGTGGTCAGGGTCAGTACCGGCGGCGGCCCGTCGTCGCGCAGCGCCAGCGCCTGGGCCGCGTTCTTGAACAGGTTCAGGAACACCTGCTCCATCTCGCTGGCGGAACAGCGTACCGGCGGCAACTGCGGGTCGTAGCGGCGCACCACGGCAATGCGCTTGAAGTCGTAGTTGCGGGCCAGGCTGTAGTCGGTGACGGCCAGTTCAAGGGTGCGTTCCAGCAGTTCGTTGATCTGCACCGGCACGCGGGAAGGGTCGCTGCGGCGGCTGAAGGTGAGCATGTTGGCCACGATGCGCGCCGCGCGTTCGCCGGATTCGCGGATGCCGTCCAGCAGCCCGCCGATGCGGCGTGCCTCGGCATAGGCGGCGATGCGGCCAAAGTCCACGCCTTGTCCTTCCGCCGCCGCGCGGTTGGCGGGCAGTTCGTCCAGCAGGCGGCGGCGCAGGTTCTGCACCCCTTGGAGTATCCCTCCCAGGGGGTTGTTGATCTCGTGAGCCATGCCCGCCGCAAGGCTCCCCACCGAAGCCATCTTTTCGGCCTGCACCATCAGGTCTTCCATGGCGGCACGCTCGCTCACGTCATCCAGGCGCAGGATGCCCCACATCTCTTCGCCGGTCTCCAGCGGAATGGCGGTAACGTCTTCCACCCGGCGGGACACACCGGTCAGGGCGCCCGGCTGAACGCCCGTAGGCAGCTCGGCCGGGGTGGCCACCCGTTCCGGCGGCGTGGCCATGCCCCCGCGCCGTGCCGCGTGCAGCCTGGGCAGGTGGCGGATCAGTTCCGGGGCGATTTCCGCCAGCGGGCGGCCATGGGCGGACGGTGCCGCGACGCCGAAGCGTCGCTCCGCAGCCGGGTTCCACAGCACCACCCTGTCGGCGGCGTCGGCCACCACGATGGCCGAGGGCATGGCGTCCAGCACCCCCTTCAGGTGGCGCTGGGCGCGGGACAAGGCGCGATTGGCGCGCGAAAGGTCGGCCAGCAGGGCCTGCCGCTCGCGTTCGGACTCCATGAGCACCGTCAGGTCGTGCAGGATGAAGGCCACGGCATCGGGCGTGCCCGGCGCGCCGGCCACGGGGTACAGGCGCAGGGCCATCCAGCGGGTGGTGCCGTCTGGCGTGGCGCCGGGCGGAAATTCCAGCGGTTCGGTGACGATGGGCTCGCCCGCCAGGGCGGCCTGGGCCAGCCCGTGCAGCCGGGCGTGCAGCACGTAGCGGTCCTGGTCCAGGGTGTACACGGCGGGGTTGCCCGTGGCCTCCGCAAGGCCGTGCAGGGCCAGCCACTCGGCATTGGCCTCGCGCAGGGTGCCGTCCGGGTGCAGCAGGGCCATGGCGAAGGGGGCCTGGGTAAGCACCGCGCGGAACTGTTGCTCGCGCGCGTGCAGGGCCTGTTCGGCCTCCTTCAGGTCGGTGATGTCGGTCAGCATCACCAGCACCGCCGGTCGGCCGTCCCATTCCAGCAGCACCCCGGTGCCGAACACCCAGCGTTCGCCCTCGGGCACGCAGATGCGCACCGGGGGATAGGTGCCCAGCGGCTCGCCGCTCAGGCGGCGTATGTACCTGTCCCGGGCCACGGGCCGGTCGGCGGGGTGCAGGTAGTCGGTAAACGGGGTTCCCACCAGTTCCTGCACGGGGCGGCGCAGAATCTCGCCGATGCGCGGGTTGACGAAGCGCAGCAGCCCGTCCTGGATGACCGCGATGCCTTCCTGCGCGGTGTGGAAGATGGTTCGGTACTTCAGTTCCGCCGCAGCCAGCCGCTGCTCGGTGGCCTTGCGTTCCTCCACCTCGCGCTCCAGTTCCGCGCCGCGCCGGGCAAGGGCGCCCAGCGCGGTGACGAAGGTAAGCCCCAGCAGCACGAACACGGACACGCCCAGGACCGCCGTGGCCAGGATGTAGCGGCGTTCTCCCGCGTGCACGTCGCCAAGGTACGAGCCGGTGCCGATGTAGCAGGCCAGTTCGGGGATGGGCAGCACGAACGACAGTTTTTCTTCCGGCGCGCTGCCGCTGGGCGGTGTGTAGCGGTACGAGAAGTAGCCGCCGTCGGGGTTCGCCTGCGCGGTCCTGATGAGTTCGACGATGATGGCCACGCCGTCCGCGTCGCGCAGGCCAAGGCCGCTGCGGCCCTCCATCTGCGGTTCGTAGGGCTGGACCAGCACGGTGCCATCGTAGCCGCTCATGAAAATGTAGTTGGGACCACGGGTATCGTTGAAGATCATGGTGCGCACCCGCTCGCGGACCAGCACCAGGGCATGGTCGCGGCCATAGGCACCGGCGGCAAGTTCGTCCAGCACCGGCTGCACCTGGTTGCGAGCCAGCAGCACCATTTCGCGCAGGTGGCTGCGGCGGTATGTTTCCGCCGTTTCCCAGAAGGTATGCACCGCATGCAGCAGGAACAGGGTGAACACCCCGCACGCCAGTATCAGCAGCAGCCACAGCCGTCGCACGGGCGGGCTGCGCAGCAGCGAGGAAAGGGCGTGGGGGGGAATGGCGTTCATTGGTTGCCTGGAGTTTGCCCGAAGGCTGTCCATGGGTGTCTGCCGTGCGGCGGAATGGGCACCAGTCTAGCACCGCGCATCGCAGGGTGCCGTGATAAAGCCTGCCGCAGCGCGTTGCTGCCGGTGGCGCGTGCCGGGGGCGGCAGGCGGCGGAACGTGGCGCTTTTCTTTCCGCGCCGCTGCTGGTAGTGCTGTGCCGCACCGGCCCTGCGGTTGTGCCGCAGGGGTGATGCAAACCCTATCGATACCTGAAATACGACTCGAAGGAAACGGTAACGGTGCTCCTGCGTTCAGTGGTGAGCGCTATACCCGTACCTCGGTGACCATGCAACCGCGCCGGATACCTGGCGGAGAACGGATGGCCCTGCCCAAGACATGGCTGGTGGTGCGCCTGAGCGCGCTGGGCGACGTGGTGCTGACCACGGGGGTGCTGCTGTGGCTGCACCGCACCCGTGGCTGGCGCTTCGTGGTGCTGACGCGGCCACAGTGGGCTCCGGTATTCCGCAACCATCCCGCCGTTGACCGGGTGGCCTCGATGGACCCGCGCGATTTGCGCCCCGCCGCGTTGCCCGGCCTGGTGCGGAGCCTTGCGGCCACGCTGCCCGGCGCGGGCCTGCTGGACCTGCACGGCACCTTGCGCTCGCGACTGCTGGGGGCGCTGTGGCCCGGTACGGTGCGTCGCTACCCCAAGTTTTCGCTGGAACGGCGTCTGTTCCTGCGGTCCGGCGGACGGCTGTTCCGCGAGCGGTTGCGGGCCAGTAACGTGACGCAGCGCTACACCTTGGCGATACAGGAAGCGCCACCGCCGCGTTCCGCGCTGCTGCCGCGCATCCTGCTGGACGACGCGGAGCGCGAGCGGGGCCTGGCCCTGTTGCGCGAAGCTGGGCTGTTGCCTGCGGGAACGCCGATTGGGACGCCGGACGGCGCGTCAGGTGGAGCATCGGGCGGCGTATCGGGAGGTGCCTCCGCGCCGCTCCGCCCGCTGGTGGCCCTGCATCCCTATTCCACGCATCCGGACAAGGCCTGGCTGCCCGATGCCTGGCGCGATCTGGCCGGGCATCTTTCCGCAGCCGGGTATGCGTGGTTTGTGGTGGGGCGATCCGGCGGAAAGGGAAATGCTGTTGCTGAAGCTGGGGACGACGAGGCCACGCCGCTTTCCGGATTTGTGGAGCAGACCCGCTTGGCTGGCGGGCTGGCTGCGGACTTTACCGACCGCACGGACCTGCGCGAAACCTGCGCGCTGCTGGCCGCCGCCGACGTGCTGGTGACCGGTGATTCCGGCCCCATGCACCTTGCCGCCGGGGTGGACACCCCGGTGGTGGCGCTGTTCGGCCCCACCACCCGCGAATGGGGCTTCTATCCGGAAGGCCCGCGCGACGTGGTGCTGGAAACCGGGGATGCCTGTCGCCCCTGTTCGCTGCACGGCAGCAGGCGTTGCGCCCATTCCGGGCGCTGCATGACGGGCATCGCGCCCGATGCGGTGTTCGCGGCGGTGCGGCGGGTGACGGGGGAAGAGATGGCCGGAAAGGGCGCGGAAACCGAGACCCACTGAGATGAACCCCGTGGCGGTCCTGTCGGTGATTCCTGACGGGGGCGGCGAGCGGGAATGGCGACGGCCCCTTGGTAGCGCCGGGCGTGGGGCGGTGATCGGGACGGCGCGCAAGGTCCGCAGATGGGGCAGGGCGGACCGTCGGCATGTGGCGGATGGATAGTTGGCGGGATGGCGTGCGGCGCTGCCCGCCTTTTTTCGTCAGCGCGTCACCGCGTCAGCAGGGCAGCGGTTTCCTTCCTTCCGTCAGCGTACCAGGCGGGACAGCAGTTCCCGCGCCTCGGTCAGCGAAGGATCGGCCTGCCACGCGCGGTTGGCGTATTCGTACGCCTTGTCGCGCTTGCGCCATTCCATGTACAGCTTGGCCAGGTTCAGCATGGTGCGCGGGTGCGAACCGAACTGGCGCAACGCGCGCAGGTACACGATTTCCGCCTTGGGGTATTCGCGCAGTTCCAGGTAGGCGGCCACCGCGCCGGAGTAAGCCGGGGCCTCTCCGGCAAAGCGTTCCAGCGCCGATTCGAACAGTTCCGCCGCTTCGTAGAACAGCCGGGCCCGCAGGAAGCGCTGCCCGATGTCGGTAAGCACCCCCGGTTCGTGCCCCCACTCGTCGGCCACACGGCGCAACAAGGCCCGCCCGCGCGGCAGGTCGCCCGCGTCCAACCGGGACTGGCCGTTGCCGGTCAGTTCCATCTTGCGCATCAGCACCTTCTGGGCCTGTTCGGCCGCACGGGCGCGTTCGTCCTCCAGCATGGCGTGCCGGATGGATTCCAGGCGCTCGGCCAGGGGCAGTTCGTCGCCGGGCGCGTAAGCCACGTACGGGCCGGAAAGCACCTTGCGCTTTTCGAAGAACTTTTGAATGACGTGATTTCTATTGAGATCGTTGACGAATTCATGGATGTGCACTTCCGTTTCAAAGCGCGCCTGCCCGATGAGCAGGGTGCCTTCGTACGCGTGCAAGGCCTTTTCCATGGCCTCCAGGGCGCGTGTCAGGTAGCCGCGCGCCAGATAGGCGCGGGACCGCGCGATGTTGTCGCGCACGGCCTTGGGGGCGGTCATTCGCATGGGGTGTCCTTGTCGGAACAGTGAGGGCAGAAACAGTGCGATCCGGAGCCGTGCGGCGCGGGCGTGGCAAGGGTATCCGGGGCGGCGTGTGCCCAGCAGCGGCGCACTTCGTCAACGTGGGCGCGCAGCAGGGTGTCCACGTCGTCGGGCACCAGCAGGCGGATGTCCGCACCGCGCAGCCATTTGCCGCGCAGCAGTGATGCGCTGATGTCCAGCCGGGGCAGGGGCAGGAAGGTCAGGGTGGTATCGCCGTAGGGGCCGCCGGGCAACAGGTGGCGTTCCATGCCCGGCGTGTCTGCCTGATGCGGCGAATGGGGCGAATGGGGCGGATGGGCCTGACCCGGAGGACAGGCCGGCAACGCGGCGGCGTCGGGCCAGTGCGTGGCCAGGGCCGCGCGAAAGGCTTCCGGCCCGCTGCCCGCGCGGGGCACCACCACGAAGTCGGCGATGCGCGGCAACTCCACTCCCCGGTGCCAGTGGGGCAGCATCTCGAAATCCTCACCGCCCAGGATGAAGAACGGCGCGGCGCTTGGTTCGGCGGCGCGGTAGGCGTGCAGGGTGTCCCAGGTGTACGAGGGGCCGGTGCGTCCGGCTTCCAGCGCGTTCACGGCCAGTGCGGCAAAGGGCCGCACGGCGGCGCGCAGCAGGGACAGGCGCAGGCCGAAGGGCAAGAGGTCGTGTCCGTCCTTGTGGGGGGGCACGGCGCACGGCACAAGGTCGATACGGTCTGGCCGCAGCGCCTCGGCCACTTCGATGGCCAGACGCAGATGCCCCGCATGCACCGGGTTGAAGCTGCCGCCAAGTATGCCGATGCGCCGCATGAACCTTTCGCCGTCCCCTTGGTTTCCTCTGGTCCCGTGATGCATCCGTGGCGGACCGTGCAGCAGGCACGTACGGTCCACGGGGCGTTACCGGCGCGGCGGACCCCGTCGGGGCGCCGCGCTGGTCAGGTTTTCCGCTATTCCCGCTGTTCCCGCTACTCCCGTATCTGGCCCGCGCCGAACACCACGAACTTGGTGGTGGTCAGTTCCTGCACGCCCATGGGGCCGTAGGAATGCAGCTTGGACGTGCTGATGCCGATCTCGGCGCCAAGGCCAAGCTGCCCGCCGTCGTTGAAGCGGGTGGAGGCGTTCACCGCCACCATGGATGCGTCGGCCTCGCGCAGGAAGCGCATGGCCCGGGCGTGGTCGCGGGTGCAGATGATTTCGGTGTGGTTGGACCCGTGCGCGGCGATGTGGGCCAGCGCCTCGTCCATGTCGTCCACCACGCGCACGGCCAGGATCAGGTCGTGGAATTCCATGCCGTAGTCATCCGGCGTGGCGGCGGAGGCTGCATCGCCCAGCAGCGGCAGCGAGGCCGGGCACGCGCGAAAGGTCACCCCGGCAGGGGCCAGCCGGGCGGCCACGGCGGGCAGCAGGGCGGCGGCTTCGTCCCTGTGCACCAGCAGGCATTCCAGCGCGTTGCACACGCCGGGGCGCTGCACCTTGCCGTTGAAGACGATCTCCACGGCCTGTTGCAGGTCCGCGCCCGCGTCCACGTAGGCGTGGCACACGCCCTTGTAGTGCTTCAGCACGGGCATGGTGGCCTGCTGCACCACGGCGCGGATCAGCGTTTCGCCCCCGCGCGGAATGATCACGTCGATGTACTGTTCCAGCGCGCACAGGGCGCCCACGGCGGCCCGGTCGGTGCGCGAGACCACCTGTACCGCGTCGCCGGGCAGGCCCGAGGCGGCCATGGCCTCTGCGATGAGCCCGGCAAGGGCCAGGTTGGAGTGGATGGCCTCCGACCCGCCGCGCAGGATCACCGCGTTGCCCGCCTTCAGGCACAGGATGGCGGAATCGATGGTCACGTTGGGGCGCGATTCGTAGATGATGGCGATGACGCCGAGGGGGATGCGCATGCGCCCCACCAGCAGGCCGTTGGGCCGCTGCCACTGGGTTTCCACCGCGCCCACCGGGTCGGGCAGGCCCGCCACGTGGCGGCAGGCGGCGGCCATTTCGGCCATGATGCGCGGGGTAAGGCGCAGGCGGTCCATGCGCGGGGCGTCCATGCCCGCCGCCTCGGCGGCGGCAAGGTCGCGCGCGTTGGCGGCAAGGATGTCGGCCTCGCGCGATTCCAGCAGCCCGGCCAGTCGCAGCAGGGCGTCGATCTTGGTGGCGGGGGGCGCGGCGGCAAGTTTGCGGGCGGCTGCCTTGGCGCGCTTGCCCATGGATTCGACCAATTGGACGATGTCGCCCGTGGCGATGTCCTGTGTCGTGCCGGGGGCGGAAGAAATGTTCTGCGTGCTCATGGCGGCTCCGGCGCTCTGGCGTTCCGTGTGGTGGCGGAACGGCGTGTGAAGGTTGCGAAACATTGCTATAGCCGCAGCCCCCCGGCAACGCAACAGTATGCCCCTCCTCCCGCAGACGTAAGGCGGCTCGGTGGGATCGGGAGGGATGGCACGGGGCAGCCCCGACGGTCGGGCGCGGTACCCGGCGCATCGCGCAAGGCGGCTTGCATGATTCCGACGCGCCGTGCCACGGGCGGACGCGCAATGGCCATACGGGTGCGCGTTGGGCAGGTCAGGCGCCCGTCCGGCCAGTCCAGCCCGCCCGGCCCGTTCGGCCAGTCCTGCCAATCCGGCCCGTCTGATTTGACCAGCCCGCCCGGCCCGTCTGATTCGTCCTGTTATCCGTCCTGTCCCGCGGGCCTGCAAAAGTGCCTTGTCAAAACCCGCAAGCCCATACGGGCCGCGAGAAACCGGCCTCCGCCCGGAATCCTTTTGACATTTCTGTAATGGGAACGTAGAAGTATCGGGCTTTACGATTTCCAGCCATAAAGCGGCCCCGCGCCGCATTCCAAGGAGCAATTCGCATGTCGGAGAACACAATCCGCAAAGGCCTGCCGCGCGCCCAGCAGCAACCCGAAATTCCCCAGCCGCTGCAAGGCGAGGTGTCTGGCGAGGCCGCGCCGCTGCTGCGCTTCGTGCTGGACAACGCCCGTACCATCGCCGCCGGGCTCGGCGTGCTGGTGCTGGCCGCTGGCGCTGGCGCGGGCTACCGCTGGTGGGACGCCGAAAAGACGCGCGAGGCGCAGACCGAGTTGGGCATGCTCACCGTGGCCAAGACCGGCGCGGATCGCGTGCAGGCCCTGGAGGCGTTCCTGGCCAAGGCGCCGTCGGGCGTGCGCAACGCCGTGCTGCTGGACCTTGCCGCAGCCGCCATGGAACTGAAGGACTACGACAAGGCCGCCTCGGCCTGGGAACGTCTGGCCGCCGCCGAAGGCGCCACCGGCGTGGTGGCCCGCATCGGCCGTGCGCAGGCCCTGTCGCAGGCGGGCAAGGACGCCGAGGCCCTGGCCGTGCTGGAAGGGCTGGAAAATTCGGTGAGCGAGATTTCGCGCAATGCCGTGCGCGGCCAGTTGGCCGTCGTGGCGGAGCGTGCGGGCAAGCTGGACCGTGCCGTGGCTGCTTATGAACAGCTGATGGCCTCCGAGTCCGCTGGCAACAAGGACTATTTCAAGAGCCGCGCCGCAACGCTGAAGGCCCGCATGCAGAAGGGGGGCGCGTAAGCCCATGAGCGAACCCACTGCGACTCCGGGCACCCGCCCGGTGAACCCCCTGCTGGCCGACGAACCGGGCGCACGGCGCCTGCTGCTGGGCAACGAGGCCATCGTGCGCGGCGCGCTGGAGGCGGGCGTCAACCTGGTGGCCTGCTACCCCGGCACCCCGTCGTCCGAAGTGCCCGACACCTTCCGCCGCATTGGCGGCGGTGGCCGCTACCGCCTGGAATATTCGGTGAACGAGAAGGTGGCCATGGAAGTGGGGGCGGGTGCCGCCCTGGCCGGGGCCATGACCCTGGTGACCATGAAGCACGTGGGCGTCAACGTGGCCGCCGACCCGCTGCTGACCATGACCTATACGGGCCTGCCCGGCGGCCTGGTGCTGCTTTCCGCCGACGACCCCGGCTGCCACGCCAGTCAGAACGAGCAGGACAACCGCACTTACGCTCGTTTCGCGGGCATGCCGTGCTTCGAGCCCGCCACCGCGCAGGAAGCCAAGGACATGACGCGCGACGCGCTGTTGCTGGCGCGCGAGCTTGAACAGCCCGTGCTGTTGCGCACCACCACCCGCGTCAACCACCTGCGCGGCGCCGTGGAATTCGGCCCGCTGGGTCAGCCCGCGCCCATCGTGCCCTTCGAGCGTAATCCCCGGCGTTTCGTGCCCGTGCCCGCCGTGGCCCGTGTGCGTCACGCCGAACTGGTCAAGCACCTGGGCATGGCGCGGGAGAAGGCCGAGCATTCCCCGTGGAACACCGTGCGCGGCGAAGGGTGCTTCGGCGTCATCGCCAGCGGCATCAGCCGCGCCTACCTGTCCGACGCCCTGCACGAGACGGGCTGGACCGACCGGGTGAAGGTGCTGGACCTGGGCATGACCTGGCCCCTGCCGGAAGATCTGCTGACCGACTTCCTGTCCCAGTGCGATGCCGTGCTGGTGCTGGAAGAACTGGAACCCCTGCTGGAAAACGACGTGCGCGCGCTGGTGCAGCGCAACAACCTGCCCGTTGCCGTCAGCGGCAAGGGCGGCGCGCTGACCATCTACGGCGAATATTCCACCCAGACCGTCACTCAGGCCCTGGCTGACCTGCTGGGCGAAACCGCCCGGCTGCCGATTGCCTGCGACCCGGAAACGGCCCTGCCCGTGCGCCCGCCCAACCTGTGCCCCGGCTGTTCGCACCGCGCGCTGTACTATGCCGTGCGCAAGGTGTTCGGCGACGATGCCGTCTACTCCAGCGACATCGGCTGCTACACGCTGGGGCTGCTGCCGCCCTTGCGCATGGCCGACTTCCTGTTCTGCATGGGCTCGTCGGTGTCTGCGGGGTCCGGCTTCGCCACCGCGTCGGGCAAGCCCACGCTGGCCTTCATCGGCGATTCCACCTTCTTCCATTCCGGCATCACCGGGCTGGTCAACGCGGTGTTCAACAAGCACGACCTGATCGTGGTGGTGCTGGACAACGGCACCACGGCCATGACCGGTCACCAGCCCAACCCCGGCGTGATCCAGGATGTGCTGGGCAACGCCTGCGTGCACCTGGACATCGAGGCCGTGGTGCGCGGCTGCGGCGTGGCCGACGTGGCCAGGGTGCGGCCCTTCAACGTCAAGTCCACCATGAAGGCCCTGACGGAAATGAAGGAACGCTCCGGCGTGCGCGTGATCATCGCCGAGGAACCGTGCGTGCTCTACGCCCGGCGCACCCTGAAGAAGCCGCGCAATCAGGTGGCCTACGTCGCCGAGCAGGGGCCATCCGTGGCCGACTGTCTGGAACACCTGGCCTGCCCCGCCTTCTTCCGCGACGACACCGGCATTCACGTGGACGAGAACCTTTGCGGCGGCTGCATGGTCTGTCTACAGGTTGCGGATACCATCAAGGCCCGCAAGAGGAGCGACGCATGAGCACCCCCGCACGCATCCGCATCTATCTTACCGGCGTGGGCGGGCAGGGCACCCTGACCGCCACCACGTTGCTGGCCCGCACCGCCCTGGACCAGGGGCTGGAAGTTACCTCCGGCGAAATCCACGGCATGGCCCAGCGCGGCGGGGTGGTGGAATCCACCATCCTGCTCGGCGGCTGGATGAGCCCCAAGATCGGCCATGGCGAGGCGGACCTGATCCTTGGCTTCGAACCGCTGGAAACCCTGCGCGGCATGACCCACCTGGCCGCCGGGGGCAGCGTGTTGTCCAACACCGAGCCGCTGCCGCCGGTGGGCGTTTCCACCGGGCGCGAAGCCTACCCCGAGATGGAGCGCATCCGCGCCAAGGTGGAAGGCTGCGCCGCGAAATCGTGGTTTCTGCCGTGCCGCACCCTGGGCCTTCAGGCCGGGTCGGTGCAGGCGGGCAACAGCGTGCTGCTGGGCGCGGCCTGCGCCAGCGGGCTTCTGCCCTTTGGCCCGGACGCGCTGGAAGCCGCCATCCGCACCCATCTTGCCCCCAAACTCATGGACATGAACCTGAGGGCGGTCGAACTGGGCGTTCGGGCCGTAGCCTCCGCGAGCTGACCGCATGACCACCATCACCGACGACAAGCGCCTTCAGCCCTATCTCGGCACGCTCCAGAAGATCGTGTCCGACATGGGGCCGCAGCGACCGTTTCAGTCCACCCTGAAGTCGCTGCTCCGCACGCTGGCTGAAAACCATGACTTCCAGCGGCCGCACATCGTCATCTTCGACCCGGAAACCCGCACCCTCAAGCTCAGCCTGTCGCAGACGCCCGCCAAGGCGGACCACGTGGAATACGAGCCGGGCGTGGGCGTGACGGGGCAGGTGTTTTCCACGGGCCAGCCGGTCATCGTGCCGCGCATCAAGGACCACCCGGCGTTCCTGAACAAGGCCTTTGGCCGTTCGGACGAGGAGCAGGAAACCCTGGCCTTCATCTGCGTGCCGGTTCTCGGCCCCGCCGACGAACCCCGGCAGGGCCGCGAGGTCATCGGCACCCTCAGCGTGGACACCCCCTCGGTGCCCATGCCGCAGCTGGAATCGCACTGCCGGTTCCTGGAGGTGGTGGCGGGCATGATCGCCAACCACGCCTCGTACCTGCAGGAGGAAATGGCCCGCCAGAAGCACCTGATGACCCAGGGCCTCATCGTGGGCGACAGCAACGACATCGGGTTCACCCCGTCCAACGTGGTTGCCGCGTCCAAAGCCATGAGACTGGTGCTGAACCAGGCGGCGCAGGTTGGCCCCAGCCGCGCCACGGCGCTGCTGCGCGGCGAATCGGGCACCGGCAAGGAACTGCTGGCGGAAGCCATCCACCAGGCCAGCCCCCGGCGCGAGATGCCGCTGATCAAGCTGAACTGCGCGGCGCTGCCCTCCGAACTGGTGGAAAGCGAGCTGTTCGGCTACCAGAAGGGCGCCTTCACCGGGGCGGTGCACACCAAGAAGGGCCTGTTCGAACTGGCCAACAAGGGCACCCTGTTCCTGGACGAAGTGGGCGAACTGTCGCCCAACGCCCAGGCCAAGGTGCTGCGCGCCATCCAGGAGCAGGAAATCCAGCGCCTGGGCAGCGAACAGACCATCACCGTGGACGTGCGCCTGATCTGCGCCACCCACCAGCCGCTGGAGGAGCTTGTCGAGCGGGGGCTGTTCCGCGAGGACCTGTACTACCGCATCAACGTGTTCCCCATCTTCATTCCTCCGCTGCGCGAGCGGCGCGAGGACATCCTGCCGCTGGCGGAACACTTCCTGCGCATCTACTCCGAGGAGTATTCGCGCAGCATCAAGCGCATCTCCACCCCGGCCATCGACCTGCTGACGCAGTACCACTGGCCCGGCAACATCCGCGAACTGAAGAACTGCATCGAACGCGCGGTGCTGGTGTGCGATGAACAGGTCATCCGCACCTACCACCTGCCGCCTTCGTTGCAGACGGCGGAATCCACCGCCACGGACACCAACCTCTCGTTCTGCGAGGCGGTGGCCAAGTTCGAGCAGGAACTGCTGGTGGACGCGCTGAAGAAGGCGCGCGGCAACATGCTGCAGGCCGCGCGCGACCTGCGCGTGAGCTACCGCATCGTCAACTACAAGGTGAAGAAGTACGGCATAGACGCCAAGAAGTTTGCCGTGGCCAAGGCACGCGGCATGAAATAGGCGACGCCGCCCGGCTAACGCACGCATTGATGCGACCGGCTTCCGGCAACGGGGGCCGGTCGTTTGCTTTTTGCGCTCGGGGTGGGGGGGGGGCGCCTGCCATAGCCCCGCGACGAGGCGGCGCGGCAGGACGGGACTGGGCGCGGGTGGGCGCGGGTGGGCAAGGAAGCGCGAACCATGGGAACAGCGATGAATATTCGTGAAATGCAACGCTGTATCGAGGACAATCTGGCAACCCGGCTTGCCGGGCAGGTGGCTCTGGTGAACGGCGGAGATATGATCTACCGCCCAGGTGTTGCGGTACCGGACCGGGGGAACGGGCCGGGCATGCCGATGCCGCCGGAGGTCACCCAGCCTGAGCAGCCAGCCTTGCTGGAACGACCGGACGTGCACGCCGTGTACGCCGGGGTGGCATCGGATACCTTCAACAAGGCCTTCGGATATCGGGGCGGCGTGCCGCTGGCGGATACGGTGGCGGCGGTGCGGTCGTTCTTTGACCAGCATGGCGCACCGTACACGTGGTGGCTGGGACCGCTCTCCGGTGCGGGCGACGGGGCGGAACAGGGAGCCAACATTCCCGCCGCGCTGGCCACGCACGGCTTTGCCGTGGGCGAAGTGGAAACCGGCATGTATCTTCCGTTGGTGAATGCGGAACTGGAAGAGCCAGCGCCAACGCCGGGGCTGGATATCCGTGTTGTCCGTGATGCTGCGGGCGTGGCCGATTTTGCCTCGGTGCTGGCCGCCAACTGGAATCCGCCGGACGGCGAGGTGCTGCGCTTCCACCGCCGCGCCGCCCCGGCCCTGTGCAGCCCCGGATTCGCCGCAACGTTGCTGGTGGCGTACCAGGACGGGCAACTGGCAGGGGCGGCGGAAGTGTACCGCACCGCGTCGGGGCACCCTACGGCAGGGGACACCGCGTCGCTCGACGTGGCCGGCGTGTACAACGTGTGCACGCTGGAAGCCTTCCGGCGCAGGGGGCTGGGCACCGCCGTCACCCGTGCCGCATTGGGGCACGCCGGGCAGGCGGGTTGCCGCCACGCGGTGTTGCAGGCCTCGGGCGAGGGGTACCGCGTGTATGCCCGGCTGGGCTTTCGCGACGTGGGGCGCTTCGTGGAGTGCGTGCCCGTGGATTGAGCAACGCGCCAAGCCGTGATGCGCGACGAGTGGACTCGCCGCGCCGGACAACTGAACGACAAAAACGGGCGGGATCGCGCATGTTGCGCTATCCCGCCCGTTGCACTCCGCTGGCGTCAGCCGGTGCTGTCCGGCCTACCGGAGATGTTGAACCGTCCGGCAGCCTGACCGACCTGACAGATCGAAACGGCTTACGCCGTGGGGTCTTCGTCCAGCCAGCCCTGCAAGGCCTCGATGATCTTGCGGGCCTGGTCGGCGCTGGAGATGTTGAACTTGGACTGGGCGCGGTATTCGCCGTTCGTCTTCTTGTAGCGCTTCACCACATATTTGTCCGCGCCGTAGTCTTCGGTCTTGGGGTCCCACTGCTGGTAGCGGAACAGGATGGTGGTCCATGCGCCCTTGGAGAGCACGGACTTGTCCAGTTCCTTGACCACAAGCTGGCCGTCTTCCTCGTAATTCACCGTCAATTCTTCAATGGTCGTGCTCATGGTCTGGTCCGTCTGCGCCCGGCGAAGGGCGGAAATGCGTTGTTAATATCTGGGTAGAAAAACTTCGGATCAATTTTTTCGTGATTCGGGCGCTGTGACCGCGCACAGCGCCCGCGAGGGACACGAATTTCGTTCTCCGGCAAGGAAGGCGAGTTCGCCGCGATGGGAGCGTACTCTTTGGTACGTGACCGGAGCGGCGAACGATGCCTGACACCGACAGGGGGCAAAAGGACGGGCGCGCCCCCTAGACTATGATGTCGTCCTCGGCATGCGCCCCATTCTCCTCTGCCGCTGCCCAGATGCCGCCCGCATCGCCGAAGTGGCGCTGGGCCTGCTTCAGCCCCAGGGCAAAGGCCTTGGCGTTCACCTCGCGGATCTTGGCGGGCAGGTTGGCTTCCATGCTCTTGCGCATCACCCTCGGGTCGGCGAAGGGCAAGAGGTGCGTCACCGCGCCCATGACCATGGTGTTGATGGTCATGGGGTTGCCTATCTGCTCCTTGGCCATCTGGGTGAACGGCAGGCCCAGGTACACGTTGGTGGGTGCGTGCTTGACCAGGGTGGTATCCACCAGCAGGATACCGGTCTTTTTCAGCAGCCGGTAGTAGCTGTTGCACGCCTCGGGGCTCAGCGCAACCAGCAGGTCCAGGCTTTCGGTCTTGGGGTAGCTGATGGGGCGCGAACTGACAACCACGTCGGCGCGGCTGGAGCCGCCGCGCGCCTCGGGGCCGTAACTCTGGGTCTGGGTGACGTAGTAGCCGTGGCTCAGCGCCAGCGCAGAGCCCAGCAGGCGGCCCAGGGTAATCAGCCCCTGCCCGCCCAGGCCCGAAAGGCGGATTTCGAAACGGTCTATGGGTTGCGGCGCCTTCATCGGTTCTGCCCCATGAGTTTGCGTTGCAGCTCGAAGTAGCGTTCCTCAAGCCCTGGCTCTTCCACGTCGCGGAACACCCCGATGGGGACGCGTCCGTCGTCCGGCTTTTGCGTGGGGTCTTTCAGGGTCTCCACCTTCACGGTGTTGGACTTCAGCCACTTGTACATGTCCACGGCGTTGCGGAACTTGTTCTTGCGCCCGTACTGGGTGGGGCAGGGGCTGTACACCTCCACCACCGAAAAGCCGGGATGCATGATGGCCGAGCTGATCAGCCTGTCCATCTGGATGGCGTGGAACGAGGTGCCGCGCGCCACGTAGCTTGCGCCCGCAGCCATGCACATTTCCGCGATGTCGAAGGACTTTTCCAGCGATCCGAAGGGCGTGGTCATGGAAATGTCGCCCTGCGGCGTGGCGGACGAACACTGCCCGCCGGTCATGCCGTAGATCTGGTTGTTCAGGATCAACGCGGTGACGCCGATGTTGCGCCGCGCGGCGTGGATGAGGTGGTTGCCGCCGATGGACATGGCGTCGCCGTCGCCCATGACGCAGATGACCTTCAGCTTGGGGTTGGCCATCTTGATGCCGGTGGCGAAGGTAAGCGCCCGGCCATGGGTGGTGTGTACGGTATTGAAGTCCACGTACACGGCCATGCGGCCCGAACAGCCGATGCCCGCCACCAGCACCACGTCGTCCTTGGGCAGGCCCAGCGCGTGCACGCTGCGGATCAGCGATCCCAGCACGATGCCGTGGCCGCAGCCCGCGCAGAACACGTGGGGGAACTTCTTGTTATGGCGCAGGTAGTCGTGGATGAGTTGGGTAACGTCCGCCATGGCCCACCTACAGTATGGCTTTCAGGATTTCGGAGGGCGTGATGATCTGCCCGTCCACCCGGTTGATGGTGCGCACCTTGGTGCGGCCATTGTTGACGCGCTTCACCTCGCGCGACATCTGCCCCATGTTCATTTCGGGCACGACGACGGTGTGGCAGCGGTGGGTCAGTTTTTCCACCGCCGGACGGGGGAAGGGGAACAGCGTCTTCAGGGTCAGCAGCCCGGCCTTGGCCCCGCGTTCGCGGGCCTGCTCCACGGCCAGATAGGCGGAACGCGCCACGCTGCCGTAAGCCACCACGGCCACGTCCGCGTCATCCAGCATGTATTCGTCGGCCATCTGGATGTCGCCGTAATACTGGTCGATCTTGCGGAACAGGCGCAGCATGGCGTCCTTCACCTCGTCCGGGCGCTGGGTGGGATAGCCCATGACGTCGTGGGTCAGCCCGGTGACGTGGGTGCGGTAGCCGGACCCGATGGGGGCCATGGCGGGCACGCCGCGCGCCGTGTCGGCATAGGGCTTGAACCATTCCGGTGGCACCGTGGGCGTGACGCGGGAAAGGATTTCCACCTCGTCCGGGTCGGGCACGGTGATCTTTTCGCGGGTGTGGGCCGTCACCTCGTCCAGCAGCAGGATGACCGGGGTGCGGTATTTTTCGGCAAAGTTGAAGGCCGTCACTGTCATTTCCAGGCATTCCTGCACGTTGGATGCGGACAGCACGATGATGGGGTGGTCGCCGTGGGTACCCCAGCGAGCCATCTGCACGTCGGCCTGGGCAGGGCTTGTGGGCAGACCGGTACTGGGGCCGCCGCGCATGACGTTGACCACCACCAGCGGCGCCTCGACCATGCAGGCGTAGCCGATGTGCTCCTGCATCAGGGCAAAGCCCGGGCCGGAGGTGGCCGTCATGGCCTTGCGCCCCGCCAGCGACGCGCCGATGGTGGCGCCCATGCTGGCGATTTCGTCTTCCATCTGGATGAACACGCCGTCCTCGATCAGGGGCAGGCGGTTGGCCATGACCTCCATGATCTCTGTGGACGGGGTGATGGGGTAGCCCGCGTAGAACGAGCACCCGGCCAGCAGTGCGCCTTCGGCCACCGCCTCGTTGCCGAGCGCGAACAGTTCGCGTCTCTTGCGTTTCTTGCGTTGCACCGCCATGGCGTCACTCTTCGGGGTTGGGGTTCGGTTCGGCCGTGCGCACCGGGGGCGAGGCGCGACCGTGTTCGTTCTCGGGGTCGCTCCATTCGCTGCGCGGGTCCGGCTGGCCTGCACCGTTGCGGGTGCGCGGCTTGATGGCGATGGCGAAGTCCGGACAGTGCAACTCGCAGAACCCGCAATTGATGCACTCGTCCTCGTTGGCCACCTCGGCCTTGCCGAAGGCGTTCAGCACAAGCACCTTGGCGGGGCAGAACGCCACGCACAGGCCGCAGCCCTTGCACCAGTCGGGGTATACGCAGACGCGGGTCTGACCTTTTTGCTTCTTTGACATAGCCGCACCAATGGTGGCGTTGGGTGCAACGGAGCAGGGCGTCCGTTCCGTGGTGGCCGGGCCGCTTGGGCCGGGATGATGCGAGCGGTGAGAGTGCCGCCCCTGCGCGCGTTTGGGCCATCAATAAACGCAACTACAGGTCACGGCAAGAAAAATTCGGCATGTTGCACGGTTGTGCAAACAATGGAAGCATGCCGGGCGCATGGTGCGGGGCCGTGTGTTTCATGCGTGATGCAGCGGCGGCGCGGTATGCAGCCCGAGTCGGCCCGCCACAGCCTGCCGTGAACGAGCGGGAAAGGGGCACGGCACGGGCGGCGCAATGGACGCAAAATGCAATGCGGCGACGGCAGGACGGCGCGGGCGTGGTTCCCGCAGGAACGACGGATCGGAGGAGGGGCGGAAAATGAAACGGCGGCACCCGAAGGAGCCGCCGATACGTACGTCATGTCAGTTGATGAAAACCGCAGGATGCGCCTTGCCAATGCGCCGTCAGATGGACCAGCTTGCAATCAGCCCCCGGATCACTTCCGGCGGCACGCCGCGTTGCGATGCGGTCATGATCTTGGTGGGGTATTGCTCCGCCACCTGCAATGAACGCATGTACAGGGCGATGATTTCGTCCGTCACCTGAAGGCGCATGCCGGAGCGTACCTGCTGGCCCAGCACCATTTCCAGTATTCTGCGCCCGGAAAAGGTGGAGATGTCGGAATAGATGTACGCCATGGCGCACCCCCTTTGGCACGATAGCCGTGACGTCACGACCTCGTCCCCCGCTATCGTCCGGAATGCGGATGGGGACGGCGTCATGTCCGCCGGTTCGGGGCTGCCTGTCCGTGGCTGCCGGAATGCGGGTGGAAGCGGGCAGGCGTGCCGCCTTGGCTTCCATGGGCAAAAGATAGCTGCAAGCCTGGCGTCTGACAAGGGCGCAGCCGCAAAAAGCCGCGTCAGCGTGTGATTATCCGGGCGTGATTAACCGGGCGGATTGTCCGAGCGTGCTTAACCCGCAGCCGGGGCATCATCCGATGGCGCATCACCCAGCAAGGCCACGGCGCAGGCGCCGGGGCCGCTGTGGCACCCCAGCACCGGCGATGCGGGCACCACGTACAGCGGGGCCACGCCAAAGCGGGCTTCCAGTTCGGCGGCGTAGCGGGCGGCGGTGTCCGGCGCGCCCACGTGGGCCACGGCAAAGCGCGGGTTGGCAAGCTTGGCAGCCGCCCGCTCCAGCAGGGCGAACAGTTTTTCCCCGGCGCGGCGCGGGCCGATGCCCTTGGCCGCCACCTCCACCTTGCCGCCCTTGCGCGGGTCGAAGCACAGCACCGGCTTGATGTGCAGCAGCTTGGCCACCATGCCGGTGCCCCGGCTCATGCGGCCGCCGCGTACGGCAAAGTCCAGGGTGTCCATGGCGACGTACACGTGCAGGTTGTCCGCGTCGCGCGCGGCAAGGCGGGCCACCTCTGCCGCATCCATGCCGGCCTGCGCGCGGCGGGCCGCCTCCAGCACCACAAGGCCAAGGCCCACGGTCAGGGTACGGCAGTCCACGGCGGCGATGTGCGGCGAAACCATGCGCGCCACGGTGGCGGCGGACTGGTGGGTGCCGCTGTACATGGCCGTCACGTGCAGCGAGGCCACCTGGGCATGGGTGCGCAGCACCTCTTCGTACACGGTGCGGAAATCGGCGGGGGCGGGCTGCGAGGTGCGCGCGGAACGGGACGCGGGCAGGCGGCGGTTGAACTCGTCCGCCGAAATGCTCACCTTGTCCACGAATTCCTCGTCGTCCAGGAACAGGCGCAGGGGCACGGTGCGGATGGCGTACCGGTCCAGCAGTTCGCGCGGCAGGTCGCAGGTGGAGTCGGTGACCACGGCGGTGCCGGTGGGTGCGGGCGCGGCCTGGGGCTGCCCGTCAGCAGTGGCGGCAGCGGCGGCCACGGCGGCCAGCAGGTCGCGATGCTGGCGCAGCATGTCTTCTGCCTTGTGGTGCGACACCTCGCCGTATTCGGCGGCAATGGCGAACACCGTGTCCGGCGCGTCGGTGTGCACGTGGACACGGGTCACGGCCCCGGCACCCGCCACCACGATGGAATCGCCCAGTTCCTCCAGCCGGACGCGCAGTTCCTCGCGGTCGATGGGGCTGGCCGCCTCGTTGCGGATAAGGCATTCGGTGCAGTAGCCGTAGGTCAGTTCCTCCACGGCCACCCGTTCCTGGGCCTCGCCAAGGGTGGCGCTGTCGGCGTCGTCCCCGTCCGCTCCGTCGTGCGCATCTGCGGCGCCGGTAGTATCCGTCTGTCCGTCTGTCTGGCGCCGCCGGTTGATGGTGCCGCGTTCGGTGAATTCGGCAATGCCTTCCAACAGGTACACGAAGCCAAGGCCCCCCGCGTCCACCACGTCGGCAGCCTTGAGCGCGGCCAGCTTTTCCCGTGTCTCCTGCACCGACTGGCGGGCACGGTCCAGCGAATCGTGCAGCAGGTGGTGAAAGTCCTTGTATGAATGGCAGTTGTCGCGCAGGTGGTCGGCCCAGTCGCGAATGACCGTGAGGATGGTGCCTTCCTTGGGGTGGGCGATGGCCTCCACGGCGCGGCGCGCGGCCAGCGATGCGGCCTCGGCGAAGTCGCGGGGGCTGACGCGTGACAGGTCCTTCACCCCTTCGGAAAACCCGGCCAGAAACTGGGCCAGGATGACCCCGGAATTGCCCCGCGCGCCCATCAGCGCGGATTCGGCCACGATGGAACTCATGCGGCCAATGGAACTTTCCGGCGTGGCCGAGGTGGAGGCCACGATGGACTTCATGGTGCCCGCCATGTTGCTGCCCGTGTCGCCGTCCGGCACGGGAAACACGTTGATGGCGTTGAGATGGCCATGCTTTTCGATCAGACGGCGCGCGGCGGCGCGCACCACCCGGCGGAAGCGGATGCCGTCAAGGTAGCTGATGCGCGAGGGCTGGGCCTGGCCTTCGGGGGCGGCTTCAGCCTTGGTATTGGCCTGGGCCTGAGCCTGGGGCGGGGTATGGGACGGAGTCTGCCTTTCCTGCAAGTGGGGTGGCTCCTGACGGGGCAAGATACATGTATGGATACGGCAAGGCCGGGCGTGGCGGAACCGCGCCGCAAGGGCAGGGCGCCTGCATTCGGGCATCTGCCATACGGCATGCCCGCCCCAGCGGCGCGTTAGCTATAATGGAGTTGCCGTGCCACTGCAACATTGTTGTAACAATCTGTAATAGAAAGGAAACATGGTATTTGCCCGTGTCCGTGGCGGGCTGGGGAGGGCCGGAACCCGCCCCCCGGCGTTGACGCGATGGGTCTCTCATGCGACATGCTGCCGGGAACGCGTGCCGCTTGGCGTCCTTTCCGGCCTGTCCCGTACCGTTCCGGCTTGCCCCCCCCAGCCCCGGTCCGGCTATTCGGTCTGACCGGGGGGGCGAGGGGGGGGAAACCCGGCGGCGATCGGCTTCTTCCATCAACGCACCGCGTCTACATGCCCCATGGGAACGTTCATGAATCTCGACCAGAAGCGCTGCATCATCTTCGACCTGGACGGCACGGTGTACCTGGGCGACCGGCCCATTCCCGGCACCGTGGACTTCATTCGCCGCAACCTCGGGGTGCGCGACATCCAGTTCCTGACCAACAACACTTCCAGGAACCTGGCGGACTATACGGCCAAGCTTGCGGGCATGGGCATCCACATCGGGCTCGAGCGCATGCTTTCGCCGCTGCTGCCGCTGGTGGACCACCTGCGCGAGCAGGACATCACCCGCGTCTATCCGGTGGGCAACGCCAACTTCACCGCCTTCCTGCGCGAGCGCATGCCCGACATCACGTTCACCGCCGGGGACGACTGCCAGGCCGTGCTGCTGGGCTATGACACGGAACTTACCTACCGGAAGCTCACGGAATCGTGCCTGCTGCTGCAACGGCCCGAGGTCGCCTTTCTGGCAACCCATGCCGACAAGGTCTGCCCTTCGCCCCGGGGGCCGCTGCCCGACGCGGGCAGCTTCATCGCCCTGTACGAGGCGGCCACCGGGCGCATGCCGGACATCGTGTTCGGCAAGCCCAACACCATTCTGCTGCGTTCACTGCTTTCGCGCTACCAGCCGCACGAAATGGTCATGGTGGGCGACCGCATCTATACCGACAAACTGCTGGCGGAAAACGCCGGTATGGACTTCATACTCGTGCTCAGCGGCGAGACCCGGCGTGAGGACCTTGCCGGGCTTGCACGCCAGCCCGCCCTTGTAGTGGAAGACCTTGGCGGTTGCTGAACCGGCGGCGTATCCGCCGCCCGACCGGACGTGGTGATGCCGGGCGTAACGGTAACGTCGCTTGCCCGGTTTGGCCTGCTTCGGCAATATGTTGTTATGCGGCACGGCACCCTGTGTCCGGTGGATGTCCGTCGGGCAAAAAATGCTTTGAGAATCAGGTTGCCTGGATTACAATATGACGATTTTGCGGCGTTTCGGTGACAAGAGTGAGACGCCGCATGGGCCGATCATTCCAACGTCAACGCCAATCGAGGAGAAGGCAATGACCAAGAAGTGGATGCAGTTGCTGCTCGCTCCGGTCGTACTGGCCGCGGGCCTGTGCGTTATGTCCTCCGGTATCGCCAAGGCTGCCGACGACTGCACGAACCGTGGCTCGCTGGACGCCATGTTCTGCGACGACAACAAGGATCTGGTGGCCGACTCCCCCAAGGAAAAGGGGAAGTGGAAGGACCCGAGCACGCTGGTGTTCACCTACACCCCGGTTGAAGACCCCGCCGTCTACAAGGACGCCTTTGCCGACTTCCAGGCCTTCCTGGAAAAGCGCACCGGCAAGAAGGTGGTCTACTACACCGTGCAGTCCAACGCCGCCGAAGTGGAAGCCATGCGTTCCGGCCGTCTGCACATCGCCGGTTTTTCCACCGGCCCCACCTGCTATGCGGTCAACCTGGCGGGCTACGTGCCCATCGCCGTCAAGGGCGATGCCGAAGGCTTCCAGGGCTACCGCCTGCTGATGATCGTGCGCAAGGACAGCCCCATCCAGACCATGGCCGACTTGAAGGGCAAGAAGGTGGCGCACACCTCCGCCTCGTCCAACTCGGGCAACCTGGCCCCGCGCGCCATTTTCCCCAAGCTGGGCATAACCCCCGAAAAGGACTACACCGTGGTCTATTCGGGCAAGCATGACCAGTCCATCCTGGGCGTGGGCTACGGCGACTACGACGCCGCCCCCGTTGCCGGTGACGTGTACAAGCGCATGGCCCAGGCCGGGCGCATCAATGAAGCCGACTACCGCATCATCTGGCAGAGCGACGTGTTTCCCACCTCTTCGTTCGGGTATGCCCATGACCTGAACCCCGACCTGGTGAAGAAGATCATCGCTGCCTTCAACGAATATCGCTTCACCCCCGAAATGCAGAAGACCTTCGGCGGGGCCGACCGGTTCTTCCCCGTGACCTACCAGAAGGACTGGGCGGTCATCCGCGAGATCGCGGAAGCCAACGGCGAAACCTTCAACCAGACCGGTCTGCAAAAGATCGCCGAGAAGGAAGCCGCCGAGGCCGCCAAGAAGAAGCAGGAAGCCGAAGCCAAGAAGCAGTAGCCTACGTGCGGCGGGTATCGGCATGTCCGGTGCCCGCCGCTTTTGCTGCGGTACGGCAACCCCGTGCCAGGCTTTCGAAACCGCGTGCCTTATCCGCCGCGCCGGTGACCCTTGCGGGGCTTCCGGTGCGGGATACGGACCCGGCACGCCGTCCGCAGGACGCGCCACGCCCGCAGGCCGGATGCCATCGGGCGTCGTGGTGCGTCCTTCACCAGCAGCTCCGGGAATCAGCAAGTGCACAAGGCAACAGAGTCCGCTTCCACCCCCCGTCGCCCCGCGTGCAGCGCGGGCGACAAGTCGCTCGTCGTCGAGAACCTGCGCAAGGAATACACGCGCGGCAAGCCCGTGCTCAAGAACATCAACCTGACCGTGGCCGGGCAGTGCACCACCGCCATCATCGGCCCGTCCGGCACCGGCAAGAGCACGCTGCTGCGCTGCATCAACCGGCTCATCGAACCCACCTCCGGGCGCATCCTTGTAAGCGGGCAGGACATCTGCACCTTGCGCGGGTCCGACCTGCGCGCGGCGCGTCGGCGCATCGGCATGGTGTTTCAGGAATACAACCTGGTGGAACGCCTGTCGGTGATGGAAAACGTGCTCTGCGGGCGACTGGGCTACATTTCGCCGTGGCGTGCCTGGCTGCGCAAGTTTCCGCAAGAGGACATCGAGCGCGCCTACGACCTGCTGGACATGGTGGGGCTGACCGAATTCGCCCGCGCCCGCGCCGACGAACTTTCCGGCGGCCAGCGCCAGCGCGTGGGCATTGCCCGCGCGGTGATGCAGCAGCCGCACATCCTGCTGGCGGACGAGCCCACCTCTTCGCTGGACCCCAAGACCTCGGTCGAGATCATGGAACTGCTGCGCGAAGTGGCCGCCGTCAACGACATCCCCGTGCTGGTGAACATCCACGACGTGACCCTGGGCCGCCGCTTTGCCGACAGGGTGGTGGGCATGTCCAAGGGCGACGTGGTCTTCGACGGCGTGCCCGGCGACCTGACCGACGCCCACCTCAAGCTCATCTACGGTGGCGAGGACTGGCTGGCATGAGCGCTGCAACCGTCGCCCGTCCCGCGCCCTTCGCGGTCAACTGGTGGGCCCGCTTCGGCTACCTGCTGGCCGTGCTCTACTGCCTGTACGCCCTGTCCATCCTGGACATTTCCTGGGACCGCCTGCTGGCGGGGCTGGACAACGGCGCCCGTTTTCTGGGGGCCATGTTTCCGCCGGAATTCAAGCGCTGGAAGCTGCTGATCGACAACCTGATGGAGTCGTTGCAGATCGCGCTCATCGCATCGCTTTTCGGCGTGTTGGTTTCGTTGCCGGTGGGCCTGTGTGCCTCGCGCAACCTGATGCCCGACTGGCTGACCTGGCCCGCGCGCGGCTTCATTGCCGTGTGCCGTTCGTTCCACCCGGTGATCTTCGCCATCCTGTTCGTGAAGGCGGTGGGCTTCGGCCCGCTGGCGGGCATCCTGACGTTGATCTTTGCGTCCATCGGCTTCGTGGCCAAGCTGTTCGCGGAAGCCATCGAGGAAATCTCGCTGAAGCCGGTGGAAGCCGCGCGGGCCGCTGGCGCACCGTTTCTTTCGGTGCTGGCCTTCGCCGTGCTGCCGCAGGTGCTGAACCGGTTCATCGGCTTTTCCACCTACCAGGTAGACTCGAACCTGCGTAACTCCACCATGATCGGCATCGTGGGCGCGGGCGGCATTGGCGGTACCCTGGCCGCCGCCTTCCAGCGGTTCGACTACAGCTTCGTGTGCGCCATCCTGCTGTCCATCATCGCACTGATCATGGTGTCCGAATACGTGGCGGTGCGGGTGAAGGGGGTGTTCCAATGAGCGCGGCGCGCATCTGGCAACGCTTCACCCCGGCGGAGCGCATGGCGCGCTTCGTGGTTTTTCTCACGGCGGGCATCCTGCTGGCATGGTCGTTCCGCACGGTGGAGATCATTCCCGAATTCCTCATGGACGCCCCGGAACAGGTGGCCGACCTGTTCGCCCGCATGTGGCCCGTGGACTACGCCTACTACGAGCGCGGCGTGCACGCCGTGCTCATCGAAACGCTGCACATCGCCACCGTGGGCACCATCATGACCCTGGGCATTGCCATACCCGTGGGCATCATGGCGGCCAGCAACGTGTGCCGCGTGCCCGCGCTGAACTGGCTGGCCACGTTCATCCTGGTCTCGTCGCGCTCGGTCAACACGCTGGTCTGGGCCCTGCTGTTCGTGGCGGTGTTCGGTCCCGGCACGCTGGCGGGCACGGTGACCATCGCCGTGCGGTCCATCGGCTTCGTGGGCAAGCTGTTCGGCGAGGCGCTGGAAGAATCCGCCCCCGGCCCCATCGAGGCCTTGCGCGCCTCTGGTGCGCCGTGGATCAGCGTGTTCCTGAAAGGCTACTGGCCGCAGGTTTCCCCGGCGTTCTGGGGCATTGCCCTGTTCCGCTGGGACATCAACGTGCGCGAATCCTCGGTCATCGGGCTGGTGGGCGCGGGCGGCATCGGCATGGCTCTCGACGAGGCGCTCAACCTGTTCCATTGGAACCGTGTAGCGCTTATACTGGTATGCATCTTCGCGGTGGTGATCATCGCGGAGGTGTTCGTCACCCATATTCGCAAGCGCATCATCTAGCGTAGAGCGATGTTCACGGGGCGGCGAAAGCCGCCCCTTTCAGTTACGGCTAGCCGATTGCCCCGCCAGAGCGGGGCGGGAGGAACCCATGGAACGACTGAAGGGAAAGCGCGTCCTCATGTTCGTGGACGACGTGTATGAAGACCTGGAGCTGTGGTACCCCAAGCTGCGCCTGATCGAAGAGGGCGCCGAGGTGGTGGTGGCCGGACCGGAGAAGGGCCGCACCTACGCGGGCAAGAACGGCTACCCCTGCAAGGCCGATGCGGCCATTGCCGACATGGATGACGCCAGCTTCGACCTGCTGGTCATCAGCGGGGGCTTTGCCCCGGACAAGCTGCGGCGCGACCCCAAGGTGCTGGAACTCACCCGCCGCATGCACGAGGCGGGCAAGGTGGTGGCCCACATCTGCCATGCCGGGTGGATTCCCATTTCGGCGGGCATCATGCACGGCTTCCGCTGCACCTCTACCCCCGGCATCAAGGACGACCTGATCAACGCCGGGGCCATCTGGGAAAACGCCGAGGTGGTGGTGGACCGCAACCAGGTCAGCAGCCGCAAGCCCGACGACCTGCCCGCGTTCTGCAAGGCCATCATCGAACTGGCGGCCGGGTAGCCCTGCCGGATGGCCTGACTCGGACCGTTCGGTCGAAAAGCCGCTTCGAGCCATGTCCGTGTCAATGTGACGTAAAAGGGGAGGGACCAGTTGGTCCCTCCCCTCCATCTTTCGTGCGGGCAGCGTGCCGCGCAGTGCAAGGCTACCTGATGGTCACCAGTTCGTAGTTCCCGCTGCCAAGGCCCAGGGCCTCGGCATGTTCGATCTGGCTCCGCCAGTTGGTGCTGGGGTGGACAACATGGAAATGGTCATGCCGTCCGGTATGCCCTGTATGACCTGCGTGACCTGAGTGACCTGAGTGACTGGCACAGTCGCAGGCAGCTTCGCCCTTGCCTTCCAGCTGGTTGCCGATCCTGTCGCCTAGCACCGTGCCGGGTATGACCGGCGCGGCGTTGACCGCGTCGATGCAGGCCTTGTCCAGCGCCACGGGGTCGAAGCTGGCGAAGATGCCGATGTCCGGAATGATGGCGGCGTCGTTTTCGCCGTGGCAGTCACAGTTCGGCGAGACGTGGTTGACCACGCTGATGTGGAAGTTGGGGCGTCCGTCCAGTACGGCTTTCGCGTATTCCACCATCCGGATGTTCACGTCGTCGCTGCTGCCTTGCCACGGCGTGTCGATCGCGTCGAAGTTGCAGGTGGCTATGCAGCGCCCGCAGCCCACGCACAGCTCGTGGTTGATGGATGCCTTCTTCTCTTCGTTGAAGGTAATGGCGTCCTGGTTGCAGTACCTTGCGCAGGTACGGCACCCCACGCACTTGTCGTGGGCAACGCGCGGCTTGCCGTTGTTGTGCATGATCATCTTGCCCGCCCGGCTGCCGCTGCCCATGCCGATGTTCTTGATGGCCCCGCCGAAGCCGGTCAGCTCATGCCCCTTGAAGTGGTTCAGCGAGATGAAGATGTCGGCGTCCATGATGGCCCGGCCTATCTTGGCGGTTTTCAGGTGCACGCCGCCTTCGATGGGCACCTCCACCTCGTCCGCGCCCTTCAATCCATCAGCGATGATCACGTGGCACCCTGTGGAAAGCGGGGTGAACCCGTTTTCGTAGGCGGCGTCCATATGCAGCAGGGCGTTGTTGCGGCGGCCCACGTACAGCGTGTTGGCATCGGTGAGAAAGGGCATGCCGCCCAGCTTCTTCACCCTGTCCGCAACGGTCTTGGCGAAATTGGGGCGCAGGAACGCAAGGTTGCCCGGCTCGCCGAAATGAATCTTGATGGCCACGAAGGCGTTCTGGAAGTTGATCCGCTCCACGCCCGCCGCCAGCATGAGCTTGTCCATCTTGTCCAGCAGGCTGGTGCCGATCCTGCACCGCATGTCGGTGAAGTAGACCTTTGACGGTGCCAAGCCTGACCCCTTGGGGGCGCCCGCTTTCGCGCTACCCTTCGCGGCCTTGCTTGCCCGCGCGGGCCGTTCATTCTTTCCGGATGCCGGGGATGCCTGCGCCTTCCTGGGTTTTGCCGTATCGCTCATCGTCATGTGCCTCCATGATTGGCAAGGTATGCCGCAGCGGTCATGCCGCTGCCGTCTGGTCGCAGCCGTCTGGTCGCAGCCGATTGGCCGTACTTGTCGCGCGGGATGTTTCCTGTCCGACTGGCCCTGGTCCTGCCGGGGCAGGAGCGGTTCACCCGTGTTTCCTACCGCAGGGTGGCGGACTGCGAAAGATACGATTCCATCTTTCTTTTGCACATTCCTCGCATTCGCGCCTGTACGCGGGGCGGACTGCTGCTGCCCGGCCCGGCATGTTCGCGGGAAAGGGAGGCGGGCAGAAAAGCACCAGGGCCTTGCGGATGTTGTCCGCAAGGCCCTGGTGCGTTCTGTCGGAACCAGCAGGGTGCGATAGCGGATCAGCGCAGCCGCCACGCCGCCAGCGCGAGCATCAGGCAACTGACGGCGGCCCCGCCCGCGAACACGGCGGGCAGGTCGCCCCCGGCGTAGAGCAGGCCGAACACCAGCGGGGCCACGGTCTGCCCCAGGCGCAGCAGGGTGCCGTTGACGGCCATGATGGCCGCGCGCTGCTGGGTGGGGGCCAGCGAGGTCATCATGGTGGACAGGTTGGGCAGGTTCAGGCCCTGGGCCATGCCGAAGCACAGCACCGGCCCCAGCAGCCACCACAGGCCGGGCATCAGCGGCAGCAACAGCATGGCGGCGGCGTAGAAGACATGGCTGAGCATGATCAGCCGCCGGGCGGGGAAGTGTTCCGACAGCCGCCCCAACTGCGAGGCGATCATGGCCGTGCCCAGCGAGGACACGGCGAAGATGGCGCCGATGCGCGAGGGCGCGGCGTGGAAGCGGGTATCCGCCAGCACCGGGAAAAAGGTGACCAGGGGGCCGTACAACTGCACGAAGGTAAGCAGGGAAAGCCCGAACAGCACCAGCGCGCGGGGTGACAGCGCAATGCGCAGGGTGGAGCGGAAATATTCGCCCAGCGTTTGCATGGCCCGCGTGGGGGGCAGGCGCAGGCGCGCGGCGGCCAGCATCAGTGGCAGCACGGCCAGAGGCAACAGGAAGGGCACGTTCCAGCCAAACTCTGCCAGCAGGCCGCCCACGGCGGGAAAGACGGCCGTGCCCAGGCTGAGCACCCCGGCGTTGTAGCCCATGGCCCGCACCCGGTCGTTGCCCTCGTACAGGTCGCCGATGAGGGTGGTGTACAGCACGCCCAGCGGGGCTGCGCCAAACCCCTGCACGAAACGGCAGGCCAGCAGGGTGGAAAGATCACGCGCGAAGAAGCAGGCCGTGCCCCCCAGAATGAACAGGGCCATGGCGGGCAGCAGCACGCGTTTGCGGCCCAGCCGGTCGGCCAGTACGCCTGCGATGGGGGCCAGCACGATGCCCGGCAGGGTGAAGGCCGTCAGCACAAGGCCCACCGAGGCCAGCGGAATGCCCAGTTGGCGCGCCATCAGCGGCAGCGCGGGCATGACGCTGGAAACGCCCATGATCACCGTAAGGGTGATGCCGAAGATGGTGTGCAGGTTCCTGTCGCGCAGCAGCGGGTGCATCGGGCTTCCGTGAGGGGGCGAATGTTCGGCGGGTTTTACGCCCCTCCGCGTGGCATGGCAAGGCACGAAGCCGTGCCCGCGCGAGGCGTCGACGAAATGCATCCTGCCGCCATTGTTGCATCGGCGCCGGTTACCGGATAGGAATATTCAGGGGCCTGCGCCGCGTGCCCGGCAGCGTTCGTCTGTCGGCGGGCACACGCGGGCCGTTCGGGGGGCAACGCAGCCAGCATATGCAAGGGGACAAGGTGATGCAGCCGGTGGATCCGGATGGTTTGAGGGTGCGCTGCCCCTACTGTCACAGAGTTTTCATGATGCGCAAGAAGCTGCCTTCTTCGGAGGCGGCCCGGATTCGGGTAAAGTGCCCGAACTGCGGCGAGGACATTCTGCTGCCCGGCGACATGCTGGCGCGAGCCTGCAAGGGCGACGAGAAGAAGTAGCCCGCCTTGTCGCGCGGCTCATGGGCGTGCGGTCATGCCATGCGCCTGCCATGTGTCTGCGAGGTGTCCGCAAGGTGTCCGCGAGGTGTCTGAGGTCCGCCCGTGCCGAAGGGCACTCGCCTTCCTGCCGCCGTGGCGCGGCATATGTCCGGGAATAACGCGCGGCCCTTTCGCGCAAGGCCGATATCCCGCCCCGGTGGCCACGGGCTGCCCGGCACAAAGCCCCGGCATCGTCAGATGCCGGGGCTTTGTTCGTTGGCCGGTGCCGGACAGCGCGACCTAGCGTTTGCGCTTCTGCTTGAAGGCGTCCTTGGCAAGGCGTCCCAGTTCGGCCAGGCGGCGATCCACCTTGTCGTACAGGGTGCCGGGGGTGAACGTGGAATCGGCGCGCATGCGACCGGCGGGCATGCCGGTAAGCAGTTCCAGGGCTTCGGTGATGTGCGCCACCGGCCAGATGGAAAAGCGCCCCTCGTTCACGGCGGCCACCACCTCCTGCTTCAGCATCAGGTGGGCAATGTTGTCCTTGGGCAGGATCACGCCCTGTTCCCCGGTCAGCCCGTGGCGGCTGCACACCTCGAAGAACCCTTCCACCTTGCGGGTCACCCCGCCCACGGCCATGATCTGGCCGGACTGGCTGACCGCGCCGGTAAAGGCCAGAGAAAGCCGGATGGGCACGTCCGCGATGGCCGAAAGCAGCGCCGCCAGTTCCGCGCCGGATGCGGAATCGCCCTCGATGCCCGCGTAGCTCTGCTCGAAGCACAGGCTGCCGGTCATCACCAGGGGCTTTGTCCGCGCGAACTGGCTGAGCAGGTAGCTTTTCAGGATCATCATGGCCTTGGTGTGGATGGGCCCGCCAAGCTCTGCCTCCCGCTCAAGGTCGATGATGCCGCCGTGCCCCACGCCCACGGTGCAGGATATCTGGTGCGGCAGGCCGAACTCGAAGTCGCCGTACCAGGTCACCGACAGGCCGTTCACCCGGCCCACTTCGCTGCCGCTGGTACGTACCTTGATCAGTTCGCGGTCGTATTCGTCCATGTAGTGCTGTTCGACCAGGTTGGCGCGGTAGGTGCGCGCCACCATGGCGTCGTGCAGGGTGGTGCGGTCCACCAGCGCGCTGCCCTTCATGGAGGCCAGGGCCGAGGCCTCGATCATCAGTTCGCGCAGCACCGGAAACTTCAGCGACAGCTTGCGCTGGTCCTCTATGATGCGCGAGCCGTAGTCCACCAGCCCCGCCATGGCATCGCGGTCGAAGGGCAAAAGTTTCGCCTCGTCGATGATCCGCGCTATGCGCGCAAGGTACACCTTCACCCCGTCGGCGTTGCGTTCGGCGGCTTCGGTCAGATGCGCCTTGATCTTGAACAGCTTTGGGAAGCGGTCGTCGTTGACCAGCAGCGTCTCGTACATTTCCTCGGTGCCCACCAGCACCACCTTCAGATTCAGGCGCAGCGGTTCCGGCTCTATGCCCTTGGTTTTTGTGGATTCCTGCCCGTCACCCGCGTCCTCTATGCGGGCCAGGCCCGAGCGCAGGGCCCGCAGCAGCCCTTCCCAGGCGCTGGGGTAGGACAGGATGTCCTCCATGTGCAGCACAAGGAAGCCGCCGTTGGCCTTTTGCAGCGAACCGGCCTTGACCAGGGTGAAGTCGGTCACCAGCGCGCCCATTTCCGATTCGCGTTCGATGCACCCCAGCAGGTTGGACGGGGTGGGGTGGTCGTCCACCACGATGGGCGCGCCGTGGGTTTCGCCGTTGTCCACGAACACGTTGATGTCGTAGCGGAAGGACGTGTCTTCCGGCGGCGGGCCAAGGTCGGGCTGTTGCTGCGGCAGGTGGGTGGGAATGTCGCGCTGCACGAAGCCTTCGATGTTGTCCAGGATGTCCTCGCGCATGTCGGCGAAGTAGCGCTTCAGTTCGTCGCACGGACAGGTCTTGGCGAACTTGTCCGCCAGCGGCGTCAGGAACTGGTCCAGCACCTCGCGCACCACTTCCTTTTCCAGGGTGCGTTCGTCTTCCACGAAGTCCTGCTCGGCGCGGGTCAGCTTGCGCATCAGGCCGGTCATGGCTTGCAGCAGGCGGTCGCCCTTCAGCTTCAGGCTCTTGCGCAGCGTGGCGTCGAGCTTTTCGTACTCGTCCTCGCTAAGGCGCTTGCCCTCCACGATGGGGTACAGGGTCAGGCTGCCGGAATCGTCCATGTCCAGATTGAAGCCTTCGCCCACGGCCACGGTGTCCATTTCCTTGAACAGTTTGCTGCGCTGGGTCTGGAACTTGTCCAGCAGCAGGGTGCGCTTGCGCACGAAGGCGTCGTGCTCGAAGCGGCTGGGCGCTTCCTTGCGGGCCTTGGACAGGGCCTGGGTGAGCGCGGTGCGCAGCTTGCGCCCCTGCCCGGCGGGCAGCGCGATAAGGCGCGGCCTGTCCGGGTCCTCGAAATTGTAGACGTGGACGAGGTCGGGCGGGGTGTCCATCTTGCGGGCGCGCGGCGCAAGGTATTCGCGCAGCATGTAGGTGCGGCCAAGATTGGCCTCGCCCGAAAGGTAGACGTTGTAGCCACCATCGCGAATGTGCAGGGCCAGTTCCAGCGCCTGCAACACGCGGGGCTGGGGGGTGCGGCGCATGCCGTTGCGCGGCGGACGCGGAATGGCGTCGCTGGTCTCCCACTGGATGCGGGAGGGGTCGAGCGTGGCGCGAAGACGGGTGGCGGGCAGCGGGGAAACCTTGGTCATGATGCTCCTGCGCGGCGGACAGAGTGGGAAAGGCCGGGCTGGTGGCCCGGCAGGGTTGCTCGACCCCGGCGGATATCCAGGTGCCGAACCGGCGCGAAGGGCCGGGTTTCTTAGCCTAGCGTGTTGCCCCGCGCTTGTCACGTCCCACAGGGTGGTGCGCTTGGGCAAGCGATGCAGGCAGGGTGTGGAACGAAGCATGCGCGGGGCTGAAGGGGTGGCAAGGAAAGCGGGGAGCGGATCGCAAGGCGGCAGGCGCGTGGCGGCCCGTCGTCCGGAGTGGCGCGGGGTTTGTCAGCCGGGGCGGGAACGGCTATCATCCGCGCCATGACCGCAGCCCAGCCCACGCAGCAGCACGCCGGGGACGAACCCAACGGCACCATGCCGCGCCCGGCGGGGCATGGCGGGCCGGAGCCGGGGGGGCAGGGACACGAGGTGGACGTGCTGCTTTCCGTGGTGGTGCCGGTGCTGCACGAGGCGCAGCGCATGGCGGACCTGGCCAGGCATGTGCGCGCGCTGGCCGGTGAATTGCCACGGGGTGCGGTGGAACTGGTGGTGGCCGACGGCGCGCCGGAAGGCGACACGCTGGCTGCGTTGAAGATGGCGATGGGCAGGGACGCCTGGCGGGCCGCAACGGGTCTGGGCGCATGTGGTTTGGCCGCCGAAGAATTTTCCGGAACGGGGCTTCTCGTGTGCGCCGTGGCCGCCCCGCGTGGCCGCGCCCGGCAGATGAACGCCGGTGCCGCCGTGGCCCGCGGGCAGGTGCTGCTGTTCCTGCATGCGGATACGCGCCTGCCGGACGGGGCCTTTCCCGCCGTATTGCGGGCGTTGGGCGTGTCGCCGTACGCTGCCGGGGGCGAGGGTGTGAACGCTGCCGCGCCTGTATCGGCCGCATGCGGCGGACATGGCGCGATTGCGACCGGCAGTGCCGGGCCGTGCGTCCCCGGCGCCGGGGCGTTTTCTTTGGCCATCGACGCGCCGGGGGCGTGGTTCCGGCTGGTGGAGGCGCTGGCCAACCTGCGCAACCGGCTTACCCGTACCCCGTACGGCGACCAGGCCCAGTTCTTTCGAGCCGGGTTATTCCGGGCCATGGGCGGCTACCCCGATCAGCCGCTGATGGAAGACGTGGAAATCATGCGCCGCCTGCGCCGCCAGCATCGCCAGCTTGGCCCAGACCAGTCGCTGGCCCTGCTGGACCTGCGGGCCGTCACTTCGGCCCGGCGCTGGCGCGACGAGGGGGCCGTGCGCTGCACCCTGCGCAACGTCTGTCTGCGGCTGCTGTACGCGCTGGGGGTTCCGGCGCAGATACTGGCGCGTTGGTACCGCGCCCGCAAAGGAGCATCATGAGCGACACCTGCGTACTCTTCTTCGTCAAGTATCCCGAGCCGGGCGCGGTGAAGACGCGCCTTGCGTCCGTCATGGGCGCGGAAGCCGTCGCCGCCATGTACCGCCATTTCGTGCAGGACATGCTGGCCGAACTGGTGCAGGTAAAGGCCGACCTGCGCATCTGTTGCGACACGGGCACCGTGCCCCCCGACGTTCAGGACGTACAGGACGTTCAGGGCGTACCGGGGGCGCCGGGTACACAGGGCGCGCTGTCCGCCTGCAAGGCCTGGCTGGGGCCGCAGCATGTCTATCAACCCCAGCAGGGCGACGACCTGGGCGCGCGCATGTGCACGGCCCTTGCCGATGCCTACGCCGCCGGATACGAGCGCGTGGTGGTGCTGGGCAGCGACATTCCGGATTTTCCGCACGAACTGGCGCAGAAGGCCCTGGACGACCTGGACCTGCATGACGCGGTCATCGGCCCCGCTTTCGACGGTGGCTATTATCTGATAGGCTTCCGGCGCGACAGGTTTCTGCCCGGCGTGTTCGAGGGCGTGGAGTGGAGCGGCGGGTCGGTATACGCGGCCACCATGGAGCGGCTGGAGGCCGCCCGGCTGGACGTGGTGCGCCTGCCGGAGTGGAACGACGTGGACACCATGTGGGATCTCAACGTGCTGTATCGCACCAACCGCAACAGCTCGTTTCGCAAATCGTCGTCCTACGCCGCCATGCGCGAGCATGATGCGCTGATTCGCCAATATGACATGGAACTGCCCGTGTGGGCACGGGAAACGGAATCCGGCAAATGACCCCTGTTTCACTCCTGATGCGCGCAGCCCAGTGCGGTGGCCTGCTGGCCCTGCTGCTGTGCGTCCCCCTGTGCGTTCCCCGCTGCGCGCTGGCCGCCGAGGCTGCGCCCTTTCCTGACCCGATTCCCGCCGCATCGGACGAAGTGCCGGAAACAGGCGCCGCCGACGAGCCGGAAGAACCCAAAAAGGCCAAGGCGTTCAGTACGCTGGTCATCTATTTCGAGAACGACCTGTTCGGCGGTACCGACCAGTACTACACCAACGCGGTGCAGGCCCGGTTCGTCTCGCCCGACCTCAAGACCCTGTCCGACGACGAAATGCTGCCCGACGTGCTGGACGAACTCATCGAAAGCCTGCCGTTTTCGGGTGACCCTGATGCCCAGTACAACGTCAGCGTGGCCTTCGGGCAGGCCATCTACACGCCGTCCGATACCCAGGCCCGGCAGTACCTGGCCGGTGACCGACCTTACGCGGGCTTCCTGTACGGGGCCATCGGCCTGCATGCCAAGAAGGGCGAGCGCATGGACACCCTGCAATTCACCGGCGGCATCGTGGGGCCTTCGGCGCGGGGAGAGACGGCCCAGAACGAAGTGCACGAGATGCGCGACATTCCCACGGCCAAGGGCTGGGACAACCAGTTGCATGACGAACCGGGCCTGATGCTGACCTGGCAACGCAACTGGCGGCTGAACCCTTCGTCCATCGGACGCGGCTTCGGCTGGGACGTGCTGCCCCGCGTGGGTGCCACGGCGGGCAACGTGCTGACCCAGGCCAACATGGGGGGGGAAGTGCGCATCGGCTGGAACCTGCCGGGCGACTTCGAGACTTCGCTGATCCGCCCCGGGGGGGGCATAGAGGCACCCAGCGACGATGCGGACCCGCGCGTGCGCGACAGCTGGGGCTGGTACCTGTTCGTGGGTGCCGACGGGCGGGCCGTGGCCCACAACATCTTTCTGGACGGCAATACCTTTCGCGACAGCCACGACGTGGAAAAGAAGTACTTCGTGGCCGACCTGTCCGGGGGGCTGGCGGTAATCATCGAAGGGGTGCGCATCACCTACACCCACGCCTACCGCACCGAGGAATTCGTGGGCCAGGACCGGGGGCAGCACTTCGGCTCGCTGACCGTGGGAGTTTCGTTCTAGCGACGATGGCAGCATTGAAGCCACGCCGTGGCCTGGCGTGCAAGGGGGGCGTTCCGCAGGGGACGTCCTTTTTTTGTGGAAATTTTCCGCGCCGATTTCGTGTACAAGGCAGGAGTGGGACGGCATGTTGCGCGCGTGGTGTGCTATGCTGTTTGATTGGTGCTCTTTTTTTCTGTATTGCATCGTGCGATATGCAGTATTTTTAGTGTTACATGTAATAAAATACGTTTAAATATGGAAGTAAGCACTTATGTACACTTGATAAACATTTGTTTACTGCATCACATTTGTTTACATGGACGCTTTGCACATGTAGTCATGGTGCGCATTCAGATATTGCAAGTGTTTGTCATCGTCATTGTCGTGTGTTTCGCGTTCAAAGTTCTCCCTGCCGGAGTTTCCTTCCTCTCGCTCCTCTCGGCATATGGCCGGGTGCGCACCGGGCTGCCGTTTTTGTCATGCCATGATTTATAACAGTGATTGCCCGCCTTGGACTGGCTACAATATTATAGACAAAAAAGTAGGCGAGATGGGCAGGTTACTCGGAAGACTCGTCAGAGAGGCACGCCTTGAGCGAACCGATGGCGGCAAGGTGCTGTCCATCCGCCAGTTGGCCGATCGGTTGGGGGTGCATCATTCCTACCTCAGCCGCATAGAGCGGGGCGACGATGTCTGCCTGAAGCCGGAGCGATTGATGGTGCTTGCCGACCTGCTGGGAGTGGACAGGTACTTCATGCTCGCGGTGGCGGGTGTCGTGCCCGACAAACTGCGCGAAGCCATCTACGAGCACCGCGAGGTGTTTACATTGTTCCTTCGTTGCGTGCTGTGTGATGAACCGGACGAGTCGGATGATGAAAGCGCCATGTTCGCGGATGCCGTTTGCAAGGCACCCCACTGGCGCATTTCCTACACGGATGAGGCGGAACTGCTGCGCAGCCTTGTGGGTGCCATGTCGCGCGAAGGGTGGATCGTCTCGCGGCTGGCCCAGGACCGCATGGCGACACAGCTGTCCACATGCGACCTGGGCTTCTGTGACATCGACCTGCGGCGCGGCGTTGTCACCACCGCCGGGGTGCGCAGCCTGCGGGTGTATCTGGAGCAACACGGGGCGGAAGGCGGCGTTGCCCGTGTCTACCGTTCACGGCGTGTCGCGACAGGCAAGTTGGGCTCCATGATCACGATGCTGCACCGCATGCGCCATGCCCTGGGGGCGTGGGTGCGGGTGGTGGACGGCTTCGGCATGGTGGTGTTCGACAGCCAGGGGCAAAAGCCGCTGCGGCAGGATATTCGGGATGATGCCGGGGACGGCATTCGGGCAGGCGTACCGGTGGGCGTACCGGATCGCACCCCGCCGCGCATCACTTTCGGGCGTCTGGCCAAGCGGCTGCAGGGTACGCACGAAAGCCGACTGCGCCACGAGCGCACCCTCGGCAAGCTGACGATGTCGGCTCATGTCTTTTTTCCGTGGGATGAGATGGAGGCGTTTTCGTACATCATCGTGTTGTCGCATTGATGTTCATACCTGTCCTGGTGCGGTTCCAATCCAATCTGAACCGGAGCGAATCAGGAGCGGATCGGGAGCGAAAGCGGGCTTT